>JASJHI010000150.1:0-19693 GCA_033791105.1 Acidimicrobiia bacterium
CGGATGTTGAGGGTGTGCAACACCCGACCGCTGCACGGTGCCGCGAAGTACAGCTCGAGGTGCCGCGCCGAGTTCCAGCCGAACGTGGCGACCCGACCGTCGGCGGAGATTCCGAGGTCGTCGAGGACGCCGCCGAGCCGACGAGTCCTGACAGCCCATTCGCCGTACTCGACCCGGTCGATGCCGGCGCTCCCTGCGGTCACGACGCCCTTGTGGCCGAAGTACTTCTCCGCCCGGTCGAAGATGTGCGGAATTGCCAACGGCGTGTCTTGCATGAGGCCCTTCATGGCGTCCGAACGTAGCGCGCCGACCGACGCAGCCGATAGTGCGCCCACCTCGACCCCGAGGGCGCCGGGTACGGTCTGTGCGGTGAGCGAGGCCTCCCCATCAGCAACCGAGGCCGAAGCGGAGAAACCACCGTCCTGGGCCCCCCTGACGCTGGCCGCGTTCGTCGCGCTCGTAATCGCCACCAACATCGCCGCTGCGGTCTGGGCACGTTGGATCGAGGTGAACCCGGAGGGATTGCTCGTCCTCTCGTCGCGCAACCGCTATCTCGCGCTGACGCTGGCCGCGGGAGTACCCCTCAGCGCGTACGTCGTGATCGGAACGATCCGAATTGCGACCGCATTCGTCGTGTGCCACATGATCGGACGCGCGTACGGCGCGACGGCGCTCGGGTGGTTCACGAAGTACCTCGGCATCTCGACCGATGCGATCGACGGGTTCAACCGCGGGTTCGTCAAGGCCGAATGGGCGTTGATCCCGGTGTTCGCAGGTTCCAACATCGTCGCCGCGATGACCGGCGTCCGCCGTACTCCCCCGGTCAGGTTGGCGGTGCTGCTGGCGATCGGCATCGCGGGCCGGCTCATTCTGATGTGGTGGCTCGCTCGAACGTTCGAGACCCAGTTGGTCGCGTTCCTCGAGTGGGTGGCGGGATACCAGTGGTGGATCGTGGGCATCTCCGTCGGGTTGGTCGTGCTGTTCAACATGCGCAACCTCCGACGCGGCTGACCCGCGGACGGGCCGGCCGTAGCGACTCGGCGACGAAGGTGATACAACTCCGCCCATGGCACAAGTGACTCTCGGTGGCAACACCGTCAACACGTCCGGAGAACTCCCAGCGGTCGGCAGCACGGCACCCCCGTTCTCACTCACCGGCAGCGATCTCTCAGACATCGCCCACGACGACTACGCCGGAAGGAGTCTCGTGCTCAACATCTTCCCGAGCATCGACACGCCCACCTGCGCGCAGAGCGTACGAACCTTCAACGCCCGCGCAGCCGACTTCGACGACGCCACCGTGCTGTGCGTCTCGGCCGACCTGCCCTTCGCCCAGGGCCGCTTCTGTGGTGTCGAGGGCATCGAGAACGTGAGCGCTGCCTCGACGTTCCGCTCGTCGTTCGGGGCCGACTACGGCGTCACCCTCACCGACGGCAAGCTTGCCGGTGTCCTCGCCCGGGCCGTCGTCGTGATCGGGCCGGATGGTGTCGTCAAGCACACCGAACTGGTCGGCGAAATCGCCAACGAGCCCGACTACGACGCTGCCCTCGCGAGCCTCTGACTCCGACGACTGAGCGCGGCATCGCGCCATCAGTTCCAAGGGCTTCGCCACCCACATCGATGGTGAGGCGGAGACGACAGTCCGCCCCGAGCAGAGGAACGCGCCCGAGTTGGTCAGTCGATGGCCTCGACTCGCGGACCGGGCGTCTCGGCGCGACATCACGCCGCGTGATCTTGTCGGGATCTTGCCGCAGAACTCGCAACCGATTGGCAGATCTCACCTTTCGTTGACTCGGACCACGTGATCACCCACCACCAGGTGCGAGACGCGACGAGCAACAGGAGGCTGAGATGCCGACCGAGCGACCCCCCGACCATCTCGGCGACCGGGAGAACGACCAGCTGACGGAGAGGGCCGGCCCCAGGCTCGGCAGACGGACAGTGCTCGCGGGGCTCGGTTTCGGCGTCGCCGCAGCAGGGGTTCCAGCCGTCGTCAGCGCTCGCGGCGGCCGAGGCGGCGATCGGCGGGACGGAGGTCGCGATGGCCCGAGTCCAGCAGCCGACCGCGATCCGTCCGGCATCACCGGCGGCACCGGCGAGGCGGGCCCAGACCGCTTCAGCCGGATCTGGAACGAGCATCCGCCCTTCGTCGAGCCGAGCGATGAACTGCGTGATGTACTCACCGAGATCGGGCGACCGGGCGGGATGCTCGACGCCCGCGATCCGCTGGAGGTCGGGCCCATCCGCCTCATCACCGAGCCGGATCTGAGCCCGCGCAATCGCGACAACCCGGAACACACCGCCGGAACGACATTCATGGGGCAGTTCATCGACCACGACATCACCAGCGATGCCGGCTCGCGCCTCGGACGCCAGCAGTCGGTTCGGCGCAGCACGAACATGCGCAGTGCTCGCCTCGACCTCGACAGCATCTACGGCGGTGGCCCGAGCGCGAGCCCGGAGCTCTATCGCTCCGACGACCCGCTCGCGTTCCGCATGGAGAGTGGCGGTCGGTTCGAAGACCTGCCACGGGATGCCGATGGGGCGGCGATCGTCGCCGATGCCCGCAACGACGAGAACATGATGATCTCGGGCCTGCAGGCCGCGTTCCTCCTCGCCCACAACGCGATCCTCGAACGCGAACGCACGACCGGTGGCGGCGATCCGGGGGCAGACGCGGTGTTCACGGCCGCGCAGCGAACGCTTCGGTGGCACTACCAGTGGATCGTGTTGCACGAGCTGCTTCCGCAGTTCGTCGGGTCGGCGATGGTCGAGGACATCCTGGCCAACGGGCGGCGGTACTACACCCCGGACATCGCTCGAATCCCGGTCGAATTCCAGACATCCGCCTACCGCTTCGGCCACTCGATGATCCGTCCGTCCTATCGCGCCAATCTCGCGGGCGACGAGGGTGAGCCGTTCTTCGGTTTCGTGTTCGACCCGACGCAGTTCGGCGTCGACGATCCCGACGATCTCCAGGGCGGCAGCCGCGCGCAGCGACGATTCATCGGATGGCAGACGTTTTTCGACTTCGGCGACGGCGAGGTGAAGCCGAACAAACGCATCGACACGACGATCTCGACGCCGATGTTCCGGCTGCCCGTCGGCGCGATCGGTGCGCCGCGCGGCGAAGCGGTCGGACCACTCTCGATCGCGACGCGCAATCTCCTGCGCCACATCACGTGGGGGATCCCGTGCGGGCAGGACATCGCCGACACGATGTCGGCGCCCCGTCTCGCCGACGGCGACCTCGCCGATGTCGCTGCGATCTCACCGCGGCTCGCCGCGACGACGCCGCTGTGGCTCTACGTCCTGCGAGAGGCTGACGTCATCGAGGACGGCTTGCACCTCGGGCCGGTCGGTGGACGCATCGTCGGTGAGGTGCTGATCGGCTTGCTGCAGCTCGACCCGGAGTCGTTCCTCGCCGCCGATCCGGGATGGCGCCCGACGCTCCCCTCGCGCCTGGGCGAAGACGAATTCGTCATGGCCGATCTCCTCACGCTCGCCGGGGTCGACCCGGACAGCCGCGGCGAGTGACCCCGCGGAACGTCGTCGAGCGATCTTGCCGAAGCCTTGCCGACGCACTCACCGGCATCTCACACGAGTGCTCCATCGTGGGAACCGTCAACCAACCCCGAACAATCTGAAGGAGTCAGTGATGACGAAGACCCGAAACAACCGCACCAGGAAGTACCTGATCGCTCTCGGCGCCAGCGCCGGTATCGCGATCGGCGCGCTCGGCGCCGCGAACATGGCGTCTGCCCAGACCGACGACACACCGGTCGAGGAGCTTCCGCTCCAGGTCGATCCGCCGGCCGACAGCGAAACAGGGGGCGGTGACGTCGAACCGGGCGAACCCGGAGAGAATGGCCACCGCGGCTGCGGCGGGCGCGGCGGAAGCCTCGAGGGTGCCGCCGAGGCGATCGGCATCGAGCCGGAGGCCTTGCGTGAAGCGCTCCAGGCCGGTCAGAGCATGGCTGACGTGGCGACGGCCAACGGCGTCGATCCGGCTGCGGTCGTCGACGCGCTCATCGCCGACGCCGAAGCCCGACTGGCAGAGAAGGTCGCCGACGGGGCGCTCACCCAGGCCGAGGCGGACGAGCGCCTTGCCGACAAGACGGAGCGAATCGGCGACCGCATCGATCAGACCCGAGGTGAGCGACCCGACGGTCAAGAGTCACAGCCCACCGCGCAGCCCGCCCGCACCGCATGACGTTCACCCTCGCCCGCCCCGGGCACCCATCGCGACCGGACCTGGTACTCCTCCCGCCAGGTCCGGTCGCCGCGTCCGGGGGCATCGCCCTCACTACGGGTTGGAATCGAATGACGAATCCCGAGAACAGCGACGCACCACTCGTGCTCATCGCGGAGGACGACGCAGAGATCCGCCACGCCCTCGAGCGCATCCTTCGGTTCGAGGGCTACCGCACGGTCAGCGCTGCCGATGGCGCCGCCGCGCTCTCGTCAGTCGTCGAGCACGATCCGGACCTCGTCGTGCTCGACGTGATGATGCCGTATGTCGACGGACTCGCCGTCTGTCGCCGCGTCCGCGAACGCGGCAACCGCGTGCCGATCCTGATGCTCACCGCGCGCCACGAAGTCTCGGATCGTGTCGCCGGACTCGACGCCGGCGCCGACGACTACATGCCCAAGCCGTTCGATCTCGAGGAGCTGCTCGCTCGTCTGCGGGCACTGCTGCGCCGGGTCGCCGATCCGGAGGAGGACGTTCTGGCGGCCGGACCGCTTCGCCTGGACATCCGACGCCGTGCACTCACGTCGAACGGCTCTTCGGTCGATCTCACCCGCACCGAGTTCTCGATCTTGGAGTTGCTGATGCGCAACGACGGCATCGTGCTCGAACGCTCGACGATCTACGACCGCGTCTGGGGATATGACTTCGGTACCAGTTCGCGTTCGCTCGACGTCCACGTCGGTTATCTGCGACGCAAGCTCGAGGCCGATGGCAGCCCGCGCCTCATCGACACGGTCCGTGGCGTGGGTTTTGTCCTCCGCAGCGCCAACGGAGGTCACTGAGCGATGGGCCTCGGCGGTCGCCTCGCCATGACGTTCGCCGCGCTCGTCGCCGGAACCGCGATCGTGATCGGCGGAATCAGCTACGTCTCCGCAGGCCGCCAGGTCACCGCCGAGATCGATGGATTCCTTCGACAGCGGTCGGCCGAGATCGCCGAGGGCCAGCGCCCACCGCCGCGCGATGGTTCGAATCGGCGGAGTGACGGTCGCCGACAGGACTCCTCGGCGGACGACGCCAGTTTCGTGCTGTCTTTCGACGCCGACTCCGAGGTCCAACTGCTCGCGGAAGATGGAGCCATCGAAGCAACCACCGGACTCGTCATACCCGTCGAGGCTCGTGATGAGCGCATCGCCGACCAGCAATCCGCCGCGTGGATTCGTACCGTCGACGTCGATGGAACCGACTACCGCGTCATCACCCGACACATCCAAGGAGGTGGCGCGGTGCAGGTCGCACGGACCTTGGACGAGACGAACAGCCTCCTCGAGAGCGTCCGCTCGCAACTCGTCCTCATCGCGGTGGCGATGGCGCTCGTCGCTGCGATCGTCGGCTGGATCGTCGCGCGGCGAACCACCCGGCCCCTGCGATCGCTGACGACCGCCGTCGACGCGGTGGCGGAGACGCAGAGCTTCTCGGTCCCCGTCGACGTCGGCGGAAGCGACGAGGTCGGACGCCTCGCGGCTGGCTTCGATCGCATGCTGCGTGCGCTGGATCTCAGCCGGGAGCAACAGCACCGACTGGTGCAGGACGCGGCACACGAACTCCGGACCCCGCTGACAAGCATCCAGGCCAATATCGACTGGCTCGCACGGGCTCCCGACCTCGACGTCGAGACGCGCGAACAGACGCTCGACGCGGTCCGACGTGAACTCGACGAACTCAATGGCGTCATCAACGAGATCATCGAACTCGCGACCGACCAGCACGGCCTTCCGGAGCTGCGACCGATCGACCTGTCCGACACGGCAGCCGCAGCGGTGGAGCAGTTCTGCGGACGCTCGGACCGCCGGGTCGACGTCACGGCTCGCCCGAGCCCGGTCGCCGGCGACGACGAGGCACTCCAACGCGCCATCGGGAACCTGCTCACCAATGCCGACAAGTACAGCCCGTCGGGCCTGCCGATCTCGGTCGATGTCGCCGGTGGCATCGTGACCGTCTCCGATCGCGGTCCCGGAATCGCTCCGGTCGACAGATCACTCGTGTTCGACCGCTTCTACCGTTCCGACGACGCCCGCAGCACAGCCGGGTCGGGTCTCGGGCTGGCGATCGTGCGCGGCATCATCGAAGCCCACGACGGCACCGTCTTCGTCGGCGACGCTCCCGGCGGCGGTGCCGCGGTCGGATTCGCCCTGTCGCCGTCCGTGCCCAGCACACCAGCCTCGGCCCCTCCACCAACTCTCGGCGTCACAGCCGGCGGTTTCCGCCGGGACCGACGCCGAGACTCCAGCGGCTCAGTGGAGGCCTGATCTAGTCGAGGTCTGATCTAGTCGAGGAACGCGTCGAGCGACCGTGTGACGCCTGCGAATTCGCTGATGCGCTTGCAGGCGAGCAGCACGCCGGGCATGAAACTCTCGCGGTCGTAGCTGTCCTGACGGATCGTCAGCGACTGGCCGGTGGCGCCCAGAATGACCTCCTGGTGGGCCACCATGCCGCGCATTCGTACGGAGTGGGCGCGGATCCCCGCCGGGCCGGCGCCGCCGCGCGCGCCCGGATACACCTCGTCCTCGGTCGGATCCGGCGCAAAGTCTGAGTCGCGGGCGGCCGCCATCCGCTCGATCGTCTTCAGCGCGGTGCCCGAAGGTGCGTCGATCTTGCGGTCGTGGTGCAGTTCGATCACCTCGGCCGTGTCGAACCATGGTGCCGCCATCTCGGCGAATCGCATCATGAGCACTGCCGAGATGGCGAAGTTCGGCGCGATGAGACAGTTCGGACCGGTGCCGTCCGGATGAGCGAAGCTCGACTCGAACAACGCGACGTCATCGTCGGTGAAGCCGGTCGTACCGACCACCGCGTGCATGCCGTGGAGCGCGAGCCATGGGATCGTGACGCGAGCGGCATCGGCGACCGTGAAGTCGATGACCACATCACACTCGGCGTCGGCGAGTGCGTGCAACCGATCGGCGATCGCAATGCCCTCGACCACAACGTCGCCGTCGGCCGACGAGACCTGTGGGTCGACACCACAGACGAAAACGAGATCGGGGTCGGCGGCCACTGCGGAACAGACGGTGCGACCCATCCGTCCCGCGGCGCCGACGACCCCGACTCGAATCATGCCTCTACCTGAAACATGATGAAGTTTCTAGCTCAGCGATGACGTCGACGGCCACCGCCGCTGTTGCGACGTCCGTCTCGGTCGCCGCCGCGGTCGTTGCGCTCGCTCTTCGGTCCGAGATCACCGAGCTCATCGGCAAGTTCGGCGTCGAAGCTGTCCTCGAAACTCATCTCGACGACATCGCTGCCGCCATCAGAGTCCGGCTTGCTGTCCGAGTCACGGCCACCGCCGCCCGAGTCACGGCCGCCGCTCGACTCGCGCCGACCGCCGGAGCTACCGCCGGAACCGGTCGAGGACGACCCGCCATTGGACGAGCCATCGTCGGAGCCGGCGAGGTCACCGACCGGGAGCAGGCTGACCTTGCCCTTGTCGTCGAGCTCGTCGACGCGGACCTCGATCTCCTGACCGAGCTCGAGGACGTCCTCGACCGCATTGATGCGGCGGCCACCGCCGAGCTTGGAGATGTGCACGAGACCGTCGCGACCGGGAAGGATGTTGACGAATGCACCGAACGTGGTGATGTTCACGACACGACCCTTGGAGATCGCGCCGAGTTCGGCCTTCGGCGGGTCGACGATCGCCAGGATCGCGGCCTTGGCCTCTTCCATCCGCCATGCCTCGACGGCGCCGATGGTGACGATGCCGCGGGCACCGTCGTCGTCGACGCCGATGTCGGCTCCGGTCTCCTGCTGGATCGTGTTGATGACCTTGCCCTTCGGGCCGATCACTTCGCCGACCTTGTCGAGCGGGATGTGGATCGTGGTGATCTTCGGTGCGGTCTCGGCGACCTCACTACGCGACTCGGGAATCGCGGCGCGCATGACTTCGAGGATCTCGAGCCGGGCGTCACGCGCCTGCTGGAGCGCATCCTTGAGCACGTCGGCGGGGATGCCGTCGATCTTCGTGTCGAGCTGGAGAGCCGTGATCGCGTCCTCGGTGCCGGCGACCTTGAAGTCCATGTCACCGAAGGCATCCTCGGCGCCGAGGATGTCGGTGAGCGTGAGGTACCTGCCATCCTCGTAGATGAGTCCCATCGCGATGCCGGAAACGTGGCCACGGGTGGGCACGCCGGCATCCATCAGCGAGAGGCTGGACGAGCAGACCGACCCCATCGAAGTCGAGCCGTTCGACGCCATGACCTCGGAGACGAGGCGCAATGTGTACGCGAAGTCCTCCTGGTTGGGAACGACGGGCAGGACCGCACGGGCGGCGAGCGCGCCGTGACCGATCTCACGGCGCTTCGGCGAACCGACGCGGCCGGTCTCGCCGTTGGCCCACGGCGGCATGTTGTAGTGATGCAGGTAGCGCTTCTCGGTGTTCGGCGAGAGCGAGTCGATCATCTGGTTCATCCGTGGCATCGCCAGGGTGCAGACGTTCATCACCTGGGTCTCGCCACGCTGGAAGAGGCCAGAACCGTGAGCGGTCGACAGGACACCGACCTCGGCGGTCACCGAACGCAGGTCGGCCGGTGCACGGCCATCCATGCGGACACCCTCGTCGAGGACCCTGCGGCGGACGAGCTGCTTGGTCAGCGAGCGGACCGCTTCCTTGACCGCCTTCTGCTGGCCGGCGAACTCGCCGGGAGCATCACCGCTGCCGCAGAGCTCGGCGATCGTCTCGGCGGTGATCGCCGACGTTGCCTCGTTGCGCTCGGACTTGGCCGTGATCGACATGACCGGCGCGAGCTTGTCGGAGGCGAATGCCTCGACCGCCGCGTACAGGTCGGGGGTGTAGTCGAGGACCGGTGTCCACGACATCGGCTCGATCGGGCCGTGGGTGGCGATCACCGAGGCGACGAGCTGACGCTGCAGCGCGATCGACTCCTTGATCCACACCTTGCAGGCCTCGAGACCGTCCGCGAGGACATCCTCGCTGACCTTCTTGGCGCCGTCCTCGTAGTAGTAGAATGCGTTCTCGGAGCCGCCGGCCTCGACCATCATCACGGCGACATCGCCATCGTCGAGCTCACGACCCGCGATGACGATCTCGAACGTGCCGGCTTCGGCCTCGGCATAGGTCGGGTGGGGAATCCACTCGCCGTCGACCGAGTAGGCCATGCGAACGGTTCCGAGCGGCCCATCGAACGGGATGCCCGAAATCATCAGGGCAGCGGAGGCCGCGTTGATCGACAGCACGTCGTGCGGGTTCTCCTGGTCGGCACCGATGACGGTGGTCACGACCTGGGTCTCGTTGCGGAAGCCGGCGGGGAACGACGGGCGCAGCGGCCGGTCGGTGAGGCGGCACGTGAGGATGGCTTCCTCGGTCGGACGACCCTCTCGGCGGAAGAACGAGCCGGGGATCTTGCCGGCCGCATAGGCCCGCTCCTCGACGTCAACCGTCAGTGGGAAGAACTCCATGCCCTCGCGCGCCGAGCTGGCGGCGTTGGCGGTGGTGAGCACCTTCGTACCGGCGATCGACGCCACAACGGCGCCCATCGACTGCGGTGCGAATTTGCCCGTCTCGAAGGTGAGTGTCTTGTCGGTCCCCGAGACGGGACCGGACACGGTAATGGGATTGGCCACGAGTGGCTCCTTTCGTCACACCCCACCCTGGGGTGTGTCTGTGGAGCGATCGGGCCGGTTCCCAGTTGGCAATCCCGAACGCGGCACCGTCAGGCAAAAGGGGTGCGTCTCGAGGTCGGCAACCGGCAACCGGCGGCGGATCGCTCATGTCGGCCAGACCTTCCGGCCGATGCAGCAGTATACCGCCGGTTCTTGCCGGTCAGGCGTGGCAGGCCATCGACCTGCACGAGAGCATCAACGGCGTCGAACAAGGTGACGCCAGCGATCGTGCCCCGAGAGGGGGCTGCGTCGCGATCGACTAGCGGCGGAGGCCGAGGTCGGCGACGATCTTGCGGTAGCGCTCGACGTCGATCGAGCGGACGTAGTCGAGCATTCGGCGACGGCGACCGACCAGCATCAGCAGCCCGCGGCGACTGTGGTGGTCCTTCTTGTGCGACTTGAGATGCTCGGTGAGGTGGGAGATGCGCTCGGTGAGCAGCGCGATCTGCACCTCGGGAGAGCCGGTGTCGCCCTCGTGTGTCTCGTTCTTTGCGATCGTTTCTGCCTTCGTGGGCATCGATCCGCCTTCCAATTCGGTTGTGGAGGTCGCAGCGACGCCGGTTGGCGTCGTCATGCATCACGTTCGCGCCGGAGCCCGAACGGACCAGGCAATGCTACGGCCGGCCTCCGCTCGCGACAACGGGGGCCTCGCGAGGCGGCCGGTACGCTCGCCCCGAGTGACGGCACGGCTCGAACTCAACGGGGTCTCCAAACGGTTCGGCGATCTCGACGCGCTCGCGCCCGTCTCGCTCTCGGTCGCCGACGGCGAGGTCGTGACGCTGCTCGGTCCGTCCGGCTGCGGCAAGACGACGTTGTTGCGCCTCATCGCCGGGCTCGAGCCCCCGACGACCGGCACGATCGAGATCGAGGGTGGGTCGCCTGCAGACGCGCGGCGCAGGAAGCGCATCGGCTTCGTCCCACAGTCGCCGGCACTGCTGCCGTGGCGGACCGTCGAACAGAACGCCCGGCTCCTACTCGACATCAATCGCCGCGCCGGCAACGCACGGTCGACAACGACCGACGAGCTACTCGGGGAGGTCGGCTTGTCCGACTTCGCGGACGCGTATCCTCACGAGCTCTCCGGCGGGATGCAGCAGCGGGTGGGCCTCGTCCGCGCGTTCGCGCTCGATGCACCGATCCTGCTGATGGACGAGCCGTTCGCCGCGCTCGATGAGATGACGCGGGAGGAGATGCGCCATCTGCTCATCCGGCTCTGCGAGCCACTCGGTACGACCGTCGTGTTCGTCACACACTCGATCGCCGAGGCCGCGTTCCTCTCCGATCGGGTAGCGGTGATGACCAACCGGCCGGGGCGCATTTCCGCGGTCGTCGACGTGCCGTTCCCGCACCCGCGCAATGCCGAGCTGGAGGACACCGACGCCTTCTTCCATCTCACGACTGCGCTGCGCGATTCGCTGCGTGCCGGGTCCAGCCGTGGGGGTGAGCGTTGATGTCCCGGATCCTCCGCAGCATCGCGGCCCCACTCATCGGGATCGTCGTGTTCGGACTTGTCTGGGAAGTGCTCGTGCGCGTTTTCGACGTACGTCGGTTCGTACTCCTCGCTCCATCCGCGATCATCTCGGAGTTCCTGGAATCGCCGTCGTTCTACCTCGAACACACCCTGACGACGGCTCGCCACATGGTGGTCGGCTTGTCGATCTCGCTCTTCGTCGCGATCCTGATCGGATCGGTGATGGCCGCGTCCCGATTCATCGAGGAGGCGACACAACCGATCCTCGTTCTGATCCTCGTCACGCCATGGGTCGCATACATCACATCCGTCGTCATCTGGTTGGGATTCGGCGAGGAACCGATCATCTTCATGGTCGCGTTCACCTCGTTGCCGGTCTTCACGTTCGGCGTCGTCGGCGGGATGAAGTCGGCCGACCCGGCCGCTCGTGAACTCCTGGCGAGCGTCGATGCCCGCCGGTGGGAGGTGCTCTGGCGATTGCGGCTGCCGTCTGCGCTTCCATCGATCTTCACGACGGCGCGTTTCGCCATCGGCCTCGGCCTCGCTGCCGCCTACTTCGCCGAGGGCTCCGCCCTCAGCAACGACGGCCTGGGTGCGATCGGCCGGCGGGCCGCACTCGACCAGACAACCGGAGCCGAGGTGCTCTGGACGACGATCATGTGCGCGGCGATGCTCGGAATCGCCGGGCTGGCGCTCCTCTCGATCGCGGAACGTGTCCTGCTTCGCTGGCATGTCTCCCAACGCCGTTGAAGAGCAGCCTCTCTCCGCCCCAGACTTCGGATGCTCCTGCGATTGGCGAACACGGCACTAGATTGTCGCCGCCGACGCGACCGCGTGTCGGCCCCCCAATAAAAACGACCGCGACTGGATCTCCACACCATGCGTATCCGTACCGCCGCCGCGCTGTTCATGCTGTCCGCCCTCGCGGTCGCAGCGTGTAGCAGCGACGACGGCTCCTCGTCCGTCGACACCGATGACGCTCCGGTCGCGACAGAGACACCCGGTGAGACGACCGCCGACACGTCCGGTGACACGACGCCAGGCACCGAGGCGCCGGACACCACCACCGTCGTGGTCGCCGGAGAACCGTTCCCAGAGGCCCGTTGTGCTCAGAACGAGGCAGCCGGCACGATCACCTACTTGACCGGGTTCGACTTCGCCGCTGCCGCATCCATCATCGACGTGATCGTCGCGGAAGAGCAGGGCTACTACGACGAGCTGTGCCTCGACGTCGAGATCCTGCCGAGCTTCTCGACCGCCAACTACCCGTTGATCGCCGAGAACCAAGCGCAGTTCTCGTCGGGCGGGTCGTTCAGCGAGGTCGTCGCGTTCGCCGATGCCAACGATGCCGAGTTCGTCATCATGGCGGTCGACGGGCGAACGGCGATCGACGGATTGATCCTGAAGCCGGGCGAGGCAGCCACGCTCGAAGACCTCGAAGGACGCACGATCGGCGTCAAGGGCAAGCTCCCGGGGAGCATCGAAGTCATGCTCAGCGGGGCGGGCCTCACCGAAGGCGAGAATTTCGACACCGTGCTCCTGGACGGCTTCGATCCGACCGCCCACATCGCGATCGACGCGATCGTCGGATTCCCGGGTTGGAAGAGCAACGAGCCCGGCGCCCTCGACCGCGCCGGCATTCCCTACGACCTGTTCGATCCGCTCGACTACGACATTCCCGGCTCGTTCGGGATCATCTATACGAGCCAGACCTTCGTGTCCGAGCATCCGACCGCCGCCGAGGACTTCATGCGGGCCACGATGCGCGGGCTCGACACGGCGATCGCCGATCCGCCCGCCGCCGCGGCAATCGCGGTCGAGTTGATCAACGGCGGCGGCAATCCGAACTTCCTGTCGCCGGAGGGTGAGACGTTCCGCTGGCAGACCGACTCTGCGCTGATCGTCGCGACCACGCCGGAGGGCGCCGGCTACGGCGTGCCCGACCCCGAATCGTTGCAGGTCGAACTCGACACCTACGCGAGCACCGGCATGTTCGGTGACGGCGAGGTCCCCGACGCGGCGTCACGACTCGGCGTCGACATCATGGCCACGATCTACGACGGTGACGTCGTGATCTGGCCCGGCTGAGCAAGCATCAGCCGTCCTCGGCTGAACGTTCGTCGTCAAGACGTTTTCCGAGCGTTTTGGTCGCAACGTTCCGGTAACTCTCCTCGACGAAATCGAGAAGTACGTCACGCTCGTCTTCGGGAACGTGCTCGACCATGAGCGTGACCCAGCCGTGTTTGCCCAGGCCGTATCGGGTCGGGAAGGACTCCGGGTACGAGAGCGCGTGTTCGCGTGATTCGGGTACCTTGACCGTCATCGCGGGCTGGATCGACTCCGGTCCGCTGACGAACACGAAGATCTTCTTACCAACCTTGACGACGCGGTCACCCCACGGCATGTCCGGCCACGCCTCGGGGAACGACAGCGCGAGTTCCTCGACGTCCGCCAAGGCCGGATGTGCAGCACTGCCCATCCCCCCATCATCGCCGACTCACGGCACTCTCGGGGTCGAAGGCGGCGGAAATCGCCGGCTGTGACGCCGAGAGTCAAATGGACGCGCGGGCTGCGCCGACGATCACCCGTCGGACAGGGCTTCGCGGGTGTGATCGACATCGACCGCGAGTTGCGCGATCAGGGCGTCGACACCGTCGAATTTGCGCTCGCTGCGAAGGAACTTGGCGAAGCGAATCTTGGCCGGCTCGCCGTAGAGATCGTCGTCGAAGTCGAGCAGGTGCGCCTCGAGCAGCGAGTGGTCGGCGTGCTCGTAGAACGTCGGGCGGCGTCCGAGGTTGATCGCGCATGGCTGGATCTCACCGTTCGGCCGTTCGTACCAGCCGGCGTAGACGCCGTCGGCGGGAAGACAGAGTGCGTTGGTCACCTCGACATTGGCGGTCGGGAATCCGAGCAGGCGGCCCCGCTGGTCGCCGGTGACCACCTTGCCGCGGGCCTGAAAGAGGTGACCGAGCATCTCGTTCGCGCGGCCGATGTCGCCACCGGCGAGGGCACGGCGGATGGCGGTGCTGCTGACCGGCTCGTCGACACCGTCGAGGCGCGGGAGCAACTCGACCGGCTCGACGGCGAAGTCACCCTCCGCACCGAGTTTGCGCAGCAGGTCGACGTTGCCGTCACGGTGGCGGCCGAAGTGGAAATCCTCGCCGACGACGATCGCTCGCGTGCCGAGACATTCGACGAGGACCCGTTCGACGAACGACTCGGGGCTCTCGGACGCCTGCGCCGCGTCGAAACGCACGATGACGCACGCGTCGACACCGGTCGCCTCCAGCAGTTCGAGCTTCCTGTCCGGAGTGGTGAGGAGGGGCGGTGCCGACTCGGGACGAACCACGCTTGCGGGATGTCGGTCGAAGGTGACGACCGCTGACCGCGCACCGAGCTCGTCCGCTCGCCGTCGAACGTGATCGATGACGGCCTGATGACCGAGATGTACCCCGTCGTAGGCGCCGATCGTGATGACTGCGCGCTCGCCAGGCCACGGCGACTCATCGAGGTCGGTCACGATCTCCACATCGAAAAACTACCCACCACAGCCGGATCCGGCGCAGTCCGGTGCGAGCTTCTGGCGGAGAGCCCCAGGTCACCGAGGTTGCGCGAGCCACGCCTGGGCGGTCGGCAGTACCACCGCAGGCTTCGCTTCTCCCGCCCTGAACGCCGCGTACACCGAGAGCAACACCCCGTCGGGGGCATACACGGACCACGGTCCATCGCCCACCCACGTCGGCAGTACGCGCCCGTTGGCGACGAGCGCCGCCGTCGCGGCGTCGACTTCGACGCGGTCGAGATGGCGGACCGCCGTCTCGACGGGTAACAGCTCGCAGCGGTCCGGCGGGGCCGACTCCGCGATCGTGAACGAACCGACGGCGGTTCTGCGCAACGCTCGCAGGTGCGCTCCGCCGCCCAGGAGCGTGCCGAGATCAGCCGCAAGCGTCCTGATGTAGGTGCCGGCCGAACACCCGACATCGATTGCGTACACGCCGGGCTCGTCGGTCGCACCGACGTCGAAGCGGCGGATCGTGCAGGGGCGCGGGTCTCGTTCGACCTCGATCCCTTCTCGCGCCAGTTCGTGCAGGCGCTTACCGTCGATCCTGATCGCCGACACCATCGGCGGGATCTGCTCGATCGCACCCGTGAGGTGCTCGGCGACGACGCGCTCGACATCGGCGATCGAGACGCCCGACATGTCGTGTCGGGCCGTCACCTTTCCCGCGGCATCGAGTGTGTCGGTCTCGATGCCGAGTACGACCTCGCCGACGTATCGCTTCGACGTCTTCTCGACGAATCGCAGCAACTTCGTCGCCATCCCGACAGCGACGACGAGCACACCGGTCGCGTCGGGGTCGAGAGTGCCGGCGTGACCAACTTGGCGTTCGTCGAATCTTCGCCGCAGCATGCCGACGACGTCGTGGCTCGTGACCCCGGCCGGTTTGTCAACGACGGCGACGCCATGCGTGGTCGCAGGGCGGCGACGCGCCATCAGGAGTCGTCGAAGAGGCCGCGCTCGCGGTCGGCGCGAAGGATCTCGTCGATACGTTCGGCCGAGCGGCTCGACACGGCGGGGCGGAAGTCGAGAATGGGCGTCTTCTTCGCCCGGATCTGCTTGGCGATCGACGCCTGCAGGCGGACCCGGTGGTCGCCGAGCGCTTCGATGATCTCCGCGTCGCCGTCCTCACCGTCGAGCGAGTCGAAGAAGACGATCGCCCGGTTCAGTTCGGGGTCGACGTCGATCGCGGTGACCGTCACGAAGGACAGGCGCTCATCGTCGATCCGAACCAGCTCCTCCGCAATGATCTCTCGCAATGTGCCACCAACTCGTGCGCTGCGCGGATATCGCTTTCCTCCGCGTCCACCGCCACCTCGTCCTCCACTCATCTCAGCTCCTGTTCATTGATCGCTGCCGACTCGATCTGTCCGAGCGGGCCGTCGTCAAGTGAAGTCGGGCGCCACCCGGTTCGATCGCTTGAGCTCGGCCATCCCCGACGTCGTCGCCAGGGTCTCGACCGCCTCCCACAACACGATCGCCTCGGCACCCCGGGGCGCCTTGGAGACCACCGGACCGAAGAAGCTGCCCTCGGTGTCACGGCCGGGATGGAACGTGAGGATCGGTGTTCCGACGTCGTCTCCGGTGCGGCTGAGGGCGAGCTCGGTTTCGGCTCGCAAGTACTCGTCGTGCGACTCGTCGTCGGCGGCGACTACGTACGCCTCGTCGAACCCGTTCTCGACGAGCAGCGTCCGGTAGAGGTCGTCCGCGTCGGCTTCCGCATCCCGACGCTTGTCGACGTGGAACGCCGTCCCCGCGGCGGTGTACCAACGGCCGACCGCATCCGGATCAGATTCACCGAGCCGGATGGCATCGGCGATACGTAGACCCTGGTGGCCGAAGTAGTGGCCTGCCCGATACCGAGGGGTGTACCAGTCCGCGTGGTTGTCATCGTTGACCATCCACAACGAGATGAACCGCCAGTCGACGTCGTACGAGCGCTGTTGTTGCACATCCACCACCCAACGGGAGGTGATCCAGGCCCATGGTCAAACGGGGTCCCAGAAGAAGTCGAGATCAGCAGCCATGGTCCGAACCTATCGACGGATCGTGTGGAGTCGACGGTCTCAGGTACGGGCAATCTCGACGTCGTCGTATGTCTCGATGAGATCGCCGGCTTTGAGGTCCTGGAAGTCCGACAGCCCGATTCCGCACTCGAAGCCTTCGCGAACCTCGCGGGCGTCGTCTTTGAACCGGCGCAGCGAGCTGATGTCGCCCTTCCAGATGATCGTTCCGTCGCGCAGGAAGCGAACCTTCGAGCCACGGGTGATGACGCCGGAGCGGACGTAGCAGCCCGCGATTGCGCCGAGCTTCGGGACGCGGAAGATCTCGCGCACTTCGGCTTCGCCGGTGACGACTTCTTCGAACTCGGGCTCGAGCATGCCGACCATCGCCTGCTCGATGTCCTCGAGCAGCTTGTAGATGATCTCGTACGTGCGGATCTCGACGCCCTCGTGGTCGGCCGACTTGCGAGCCTTGCCGTCGGGACGCACGTTGAAGCCGATGATCGTGGCGTTGGTGGCCGAGGCGAGCGTGATGTCGTTGGCCGTGATTCCGCCGACGGCGCGATGCACGAACGACAGGTCGACCTCGTCGCGTTCGAGGCGTCGCAGCGACTCCGTGACGGCTTCGAGCGAACCCTGGACATCTGCCTTGAGCAAGACGTTGAGCGAGGCCTTCTCGCCGGACTGGATCTGGGAGAACAAGTCTTCGAGCTTCGTGCCGGTCTTGACTCGGGCATCCTCCCGGAGATGCCGGGCCTTCAGCCGCTCCCCACGAGCGTCTCCCACCGTGCGGGCGATCTTCTCGTCGGGCGCCGCCCGGAACTCGTCGCCCGCCTCGGGCACTGTCGAGAGTCCGAGGACCTGCACCGGTGTCGACGGACCTGCGACCTTGATCTGCTCGCCCTTGTCGTTGATCATGGCCCGGACGCGACCCCATGCCGCACCTGCGACAATCGGGTCACCGACCTTGAGTTCCCCCTTGTCGACGAGCACGGTTGCCACCGGTCCACGTCCCTTGTCGAGCTGCGCCTCGATGACCAGACCCTTGGCCCGTCCTGTCGGGTTCGCCGTGAGCTCTTCGAGTTCGGAAACGACCTGGAGCTGTTCGATCAGGTCGTCGACGCCGAGACCCTGCAGCGCCGACATTTCGACGACGATCGTCTCGCCGCCCCACGATTCGGGGACGAGTTCGTACTCGGCGAGTTGGGTCAGCACGCGTTGTGGATCGGCGTTGTCCTTGTCGATCTTGTTGACCGCCACCACGATCGGGACATCGGCGGCGCGAGCGTGGTCGATGGCCTCGATCGTCTGCGGCATGATTCCGTCGTCTGCAGCGACCATCAGCACGACGATGTCGGTCGCCTCGGCGCCCCGGGCGCGCATCTGCGTGAACGCGGCGTGGCCGGGGGTGTCGAGGACCGTGACCGACCCGATCTCGTTGTGCACCTGGTAGGCGCCGATGTGTTGGGTGATACCACCGGCCTCACCGTCGACGACGTTGGCGCCGCGGATGTGGTCGAGCAATGTGGTCTTGCCGTGGTCGACGTGGCCCATCACGGTGATCACGGGCGAGCGCGCTTCATTGGCCTCGTCGTCGTCGGAGTCGTCGAACAGCTTCTGGAGTTCGATCTCCTCTTGCTGGCCTGGCTCGACGAGCAGGATCTCGGCGCCGATCTCGAGCGCGAACAATTCCATCTGCTCGTCGGCGAGGACCATGGTCGCGGTGACCATCTCACCGTTGTTCAGCAGAAACCGGACGACGTCCGCAGGTGTGCGATTGAGCTTCGGAGCGAACTCCTGTGCCGACACGCCGCGTTCGATGATGACCTCGCCCGCGGGAACCGGGGCGTCGGACGACGTGTACGCCGTGAACTGCGGCTGCAGCTCATCGCGATCGCGACGGCGACGGCGACGGCCGGTACGTCGAGGGGGACGTCGTTGGCCGCTCGGTCGAGGTCCGCTTCCTGGACGACCGGGACCGCCACCAGGACCCCCTCCGGGGCGCCCGGGACCGCCGCCGGGACCGCCGCCGGGCCTGGGCGCGTAGCCGCCGGGACGGCCGGCGCCGCCGCCGCCGGGGCGACCGGAGGGGCCGGTGGGGCCGCCTGAAGAACGCTGCGCGGGGCGCGCCGAACCGGGCGGCGGCGGGATCGGCTTGCCACTCGGCGAGAGCGGACGGCCGGGTGGCGGCGGGACCGGTTTGCCGCTGGGTGCAACAGGCTTGAGAGCGCCGGGAGCGGACTCGGACTCGGTGCGCAGGCGCGCCTCGGGCGGAAGTTCCGGCGGGCGGCCGTCGGCTGCGGGACGCGCGCTGGAGATCACGCGCGCGACGGTCGCCGAGTCGGTAGCGGGCTGTGCGGCTGCAGCGCTGGTTCCGTTGGCCTCGGCCGCTGGCTCCGCGACCACTGGCGGCTTGTCGACCGGAGCAGGCTCGGTGACCGCCGAGACCGTCGGCTGCTCGACGACCGGGACGATCGGCTCGGGCTCGGGCTCGGCCGGCGGGACGTGGACGACCGCCGGTGCGGCCTCCGGCAGAGTTTCGGCGGTGGTCTCCGTGGCCGGTGCAGCAGCGGTTGTGTCGTCAGTCTCCGACGCGACCCTGGCTGCCTCGTCAGTCGAGGGCGCAGCAGCGGTGTCTGCATCGTCAGTCGAAGGCGCAACAGCGGTGTCTGCATCGTCAGTTGCCGGCGCAACAGCGGCTGCCTCGTCAGTCGAAGGCGTGACCGTGGCGGTCGCGTCCGTCGAAGACTCAACAGCGGCTGGCTCGTCAGTCGAAGGCGCAACAGCGGTGT
>JASJHI010000151.1:0-27085 GCA_033791105.1 Acidimicrobiia bacterium
CGCGCTTGACCACCACGACGTGTTCGATCGACGGCGTGTGGGCGCACGCTTCGTCGGCGGCCGGCTTGAGGGGAAACACCTCGCCTCGCCGGTAGCCGCCGTCGGCGGTGATCAGCACCTTGGCCTCGGCGTCGTTGATGCGGTCGGCGAGCGCCTGTGCCGAGAAGCCGCCGAACACGACGCTGTGTGCCGCGCCGATCCGCGCGCACGCGAGCATCGCGACCGCGGCTTCGGGGATCATCGGCAGGTAGATGTTGACGCGGTCGCCCTGCTCGATGCCGAGGCCCTTCAGTACGTTGGCGAACTTCGAGACCTCTGTCAGCAGATCGGAGTACGTGATCGTGCGACTGTCGCCCGGCTCACCCTCCCAGTGGAAGGCGACCTTGTCGCCCTTGCCCGCCTCGACGTGACGGTCGATGCAGTTGTACGACACGTTGAGCGTGCCGCCCTCGAACCATTTGGCGTACGGCAGTTGCCAATCGAGAATCGTGTCCCACGGAGTGTTCCAATGCAGCAGCTCGCCCGCTTGCCGTGCCCAGAAACCCTCGTCGTCCTGGGCCGCCTCGTCGTAAAGATCGGTCCCCGCCACCAGCGCATCGGCCTTGAAGTCATCCGAGGGCGGAAATTTGCGGTTCTCCGCCATCAGGGCGTCGATCGTCTCGTGATTCCCCTGGTCGCTCATCGGGCAGATCGTAGATCAACGACTCACCGGGCAAGCCCCGACGCAGCAGCTCCCCGCCCTCCGCTGCTACCCGTCCGCCTCGTCGAGACTCGAGGACACGATGATGAGAACGATCGGCAGCAGCGCGAAGACCGCGAGTCCGGCGATGCTCGCGAACGCGTCACCAGCACCGAGATCATCGAGGTTGGCGAGGTGATAGATGAAGTGGGGAATCCCCCAGACGAGGCTCGCGATCGAGGCGGTGATGATCATCGCTCGTCCCAGCGTCACCGCCGCGCCCACGAACACGACGGTCAGTGCAAGGTTCAGCGCGCCGACGTCGCGCACGAGGTGTTCGTTGTACGGGCCGTCGATCGACACCCAGCTCCGGCCGAGGCCTGGGTAGTCGTCATAGAAGGACCGTGGGGCGAGCAACGCCCAGGCGCCGAGGGTGACCGAAACGAACGCCAGGTAACCGAGCGCGACACGACACATCGTCCTGAGCATCGATCATCGAAGATAGCCAATGTGCCCATAAGGCTTGACTTATCATAAGTTTGAACTTATCATCACCGCATGGACGTCGGCGCCCAACTCCACGCACTCGCCGACCCCACGCGCCGGGCGATCTTCGATCTCGTCCGCGCCCAGCCGTCATCGGTGCGCGAGTTGACCGACCGGATGCCGGTCTCGCAGCCGGCGGTGTCGCAACACCTCGGCGTACTGCTGGAAGCCCACCTCGTCCAGGCGGAACGGTCGGGAACACGACGGATCTACCGTCCAGACCGCGCCGGTGTCGCCATCGTCCGGGCGTGGGCTGACACGTTGTGGGACGACGCACTCGACGCATTCGTCGACGCGGCCCAAGACGAACACCTTCGAACACCATCAACACCCCACCATCAACACGGAGCACCATCATGAGACTGTCGACGACAACCATCGAACCCGTCTGCAAGCAGCGGCGTGTGCCGCTCGATCAGCAGCGGGCGTTCGAGCTGTTCACCGACTCGATGGCGACATGGTGGCCGCTCGGGACCCACTCATGCGGCGGCGAGGATGCGGACGACATCCGCTTCGAGGGTCGGATCGGCGGACGGGTCGTCGAGATCACCACCGATGGCACCGAATACGCGTGGGCCGAGGTCATCGCGTGGGACCCACCCCATCGATTCGCGCTCGCGTGGCATCCCGTTCCCGAGCCGCTCGCAGCGACGATCATCGACGTGCGGTTCACCACCCTCGACGACGGCGGGACACAGATCGACCTCGTCCACAATGCCTGGGAAGAACTCGGCGACGAGCTCGGACGCACCACACGCGCCGGGTACGACACCGGATGGGATCACGTCATCGGCGAGTTCGATCGCATCCACGTCGCGACGGGACGCTGATCGCCGCTCGACTCACAGCGATCTGGGTGCAGATCGTTTCGCATTCCGAAGCGGATCGCGCCCAGGTCGTGATCAACAGTCTCAGGACACGCGCCACTCGGCGACGAGGAAGGAGCCGAGCCCAGTGGGATCGAGCAGCGCTTCGGACTCGGAGACCCTGCTGCGCATCCGCATCGCCTCCAGTCCGGGTCGAGCCGCCTGTTCCGACCAGACCCTCTTGCCCTCGGCGACCAGTTCATCGATGCCGTGGAGCTGGAGGAACTGCGCCTGCGACCGGACCGCATCCGGTGCAGGCAACTGATCGAAGGGAATGTCGGCGGTGATGTCCTGGAGACCAGGATCAGCGAGGTAGTGGGTGCCCCGATTGTTGCCTCGGTACGTGCGTAGCCACTCCCGCCACGGCCGCATTGCCAACTCCACCGTGCGCGGCACCCCGTAGTCGATCGCCAGAACGCTGCCACGCTCGACGAGCGAGCGCACACGTTCAGTCATCTCTCGGGCCTGATCGAGGATCGGGGCGCGCGCGCCGATCGTCGCGCGTACGGGCAGGGCGGTCGGCCATGCGCCGGACGGCACCGAAAGCCGCTCCACCAGCCGACCGTCGGCGTCGACGTCGACGAACGACTCGCGCCAGCCGTCGTCGAACACTGCAAGTCGGAATGGCAGGTTGTCGAGCAACTCGTTCATCACGACGACCCCGTAAAACCGCCCGTCCCGGAGCTCGCCGCGCGACTCCACGCCCTCCGGATGTCGACCGCGCTGCTCGGCCGACCGCTCGACCGCGACGTACCGAAGAGCGCCGGCACATGCCGGCGTCGACGTGAGCACCGACCGAGCGAGCGTCCCGGGCCCGGCGCCGACCTCGAGCACGGTGAACGGGTCCGGCCGTCCGACTCGCACCCATTCAGAATCGATCCATCGCGCCAGCACCGCGCCGAACAACGGACCCACCTCGGGAGACGTGATGAAGTCACCTCGGCGACCGGCCGACCCTCCATCGGCGCGAGTGTAGAAACCTTCCCGCCCGTACAACGCGAGATCCATGTAGCGATCGAACCGGATCGGGCCCTCCGTCGCGATGGCGTCCCGAATCTCCGTCCCGCTCTGCCCCTTCACACCGGACCGCCCGCGAGCCGACCGGATGCGGATCGTACGCCGGACGTGCGCACCATCCTGACGAGCACGGATTGGCCGGGTGGGGTTGCCGAGACGGTCAGCCGCCGAGGGCGCCGGTGAGATCGTTGATCTCGCCGAAGCGAGCGAGCAGGCCAGGGAACACACCGATGAGGATCGTGCCGACAACCGTGATCACGAGCGCGGCCGAGATCGGCGCCGATGGCTTGATCGGCGTCATGTCGCCGTCTGGCACATCCTCCATCCAGACGACGCGCAGCACGCGCATGTAATAGGCGGCGGCGATGACCGTGTTGACCGCCGCGATCGCTGCCATCACATACGCCGACGTCGTCTCGGCGTCGAGCACGGCGCGGAACGCGTTGAACTTGGCGAACCATCCGCCGAGCGGCGGACTGCCGGCGAGGGAGGCGAAGAAGATCGTCATCGCGACCGCGAGCCCTGGCGCATACGAGAAGAGGCCGCCGAACGAGGAGATCTCGCCGCTGTGCGTCTTGCGCGACACCGCGATGACGACCGCGAACGCACCCAGGTTCATGAACGCGTAGACGAGCAGATAGACGATGACCGCGTTGAGCGCTGAGCCGCTCGAGCCCTCGTGCCCGGCGAACGCGAGCGGCATGAGAATGAACCCGCCCTGGCTGACCGACGAGTAGGCGAGCATGCGCACGATGTTGGTCTGACGAAGCGCAAGCAGGTTGCCGACGGTCATCGTGAGGACCGCCAACACCCAGATGAGCGGCTCGTAGACGTCCTCGGCACCGGGGAATGCGATGAAGAGCATCGTCATCAGCGCAACGAAACCCGCAGCTTTCGATGCGACGGAAAGGAAGGCCGTGACCGGCGTCGGCGCGCCCTCGTAGGTGTCGGGCGCCCAAGTGTGGAACGGCACGGCCGACACCTTGAAACCGAGGCCACAGATGATGAAGACGATCGCCACGACCTCGAGCCCGATCAGATCTCCGTCGGCCAGCGATGCACCGATGTCGGTGAGCAGCGTCGAGCCCGACGTACCGAACAGCAGACTCATCCCGTACAGCAGGATCGCGGAAGCGAAGACGCCGAGCAGGTAGTACTTCACTCCTGCCTCGTTCGACTTCGCGTCCCGCTTGCGCCAGGCGGCCATCATGTAGGCCGGGATCGAGAGCAACTCGAGTGCAACGAAGATGCTCACCAGGTCGCGCGCGGACGCCATCATCATCATGCCGAGCACGCTGCACAGCAGCAGGACGTAGTACTCGCCCTGGTGATAGCCGCCGTCCTCGAGCTCGTTCTGACTCATCAGCACGATCACGTAGGCGACCAGGACGAACAGTGCCTTCAGAACGAGCGCATAGTTGTCGACGACGTACCGCCCGTCGAACAACGACCGCGCCGAGTCGTCGCCGACCACGCTGAGCGTGACGATCGGGATGAACGCGGCGAGCATGACGAAACCTGCGATGGTGGCCATCGCCCACTTCTTCGACTCGTCGAGCCACAGGTCGACGAGCAGCACGAGGTTGACGCCGATGACCACGACGATCTCGGGCGCGAGCGCGTGCCAGTCGATCGTCGGTGACGTCCAATCACCGGCCTGGGCGAACAGGGATGCGAACATCAGCCGAGCGTTTCTCCCAGCTGACTCACGAGGGCTGTGACCGCTGGATCCATGATTTCGAACATCAGCTGCGGGTAGACACCGAGCACGAGGATCGCCACGAGGAACGGCGTCCACGCGATCCACTCGATCACCGTGATGTCGCGAATGTCGTCGTGGGCATCCTCGTCGTCGTTCGCAGCAGCGCCCAGGGAATGGGCCATGCCGCCACTGAACTCGGCGCTCGGCTCACCGAACGCCGTGCGCTGGTAGAGCCACAGCAGATAGCCGGCAGCGAAGACGGTGCCGATGGCGGCGATCACCATGAGCGTGCGGAACAACGGCTCACTGAGCCCGAAACCTGGGCTGTAGGCCGACAGGATCGCCGGGAACTCGCCCCAGAACCCGGCCAGCCCCGGCAGTCCGAGCGAGGCCATCGCGGCGAACCCGAGCACCCAGCCCAGCTTCGGAACCTGTACGAGCATTCCGCTGAGGCGGCTGATCGAGAGCGTGTGGTAGCGATGCTTGATCGAGCCGGCCAGGAAGAAGAGCATCCCGGTGATGAGACCGTGGGCGACCATCCCGAAAAGGGCGGCGTTGATGCCGAACTCGGTGAGCGTCGAGATGCCGAGCATCACGAATCCCATGTGAGCGACGGACGAGAACGCGATCAAACGCTTCATGTCGGTCTGCGCGAGACAGCAGAACGCTCCGTAGATGATGCCGATCACGGCGAGGATGCCGATCGCCGGCGCCCAGGCCTTCGCCCCCTCGGGCAGCATCGGGAGGGCGATGCGAACGAAGCCATACGTACCGAGCTTCAGCAGAATGGCGGCCAGGATGACCGACCCCTGCGTCGGCGCCTGGGTGTGGGCATCGGGAAGCCACGTGTGGAACGGGAACATCGGAACCTTGACCGCGAAGCCGAGGAACATGCCCGCGAAGATCCAGACCTGCACGTCCTTGTCGATCAGCGCGCCGGCCTCGGCAAGATGCGCGAACCCGAAGCTCTCGGCTCCGGTCTGGAAGAACAGCGCCAGGAACGCGACCAGCATGAACGCCGACCCGAACATCGTGTAGAGGAAGAACTTGAGCGACGCGTACTTGCGTTGCTCGCCGCCCCACACCCCGATCATGAAGTACATCGGCAGCAGGACCACTTCGAAGAACACGAAGAAGAGAATCAGGTCCTGAGCGATGAAGGTACCCGCCATGCCGGTCTGGAGCACGAGCATCAGGATGAAGAACGACTTCGGGTCACCCGCCTCGGGCATGTTCGTCCACGAGTAGATCATCACGAGGAAGGTGACGGCCATCGAGAGGATGTACAACGGCAAGCTGATGCCGTCGAGGCCGACGGCATAATTCGAGTGGATCACCTCGATCCACTCCACATCGACGAAGAACTGGAGCTTCTCGCTCTGGTCGTAGTCGAACGCGACGAGCGTCACGATGCCCACCACCAGCGTGGCACCTGCGGTGGCGATGCCGATCGCCTTGTGGGTGGCCTCTTCGGTCTTCGGAATGAACAGCATCACCAGCACGCCGAGCAGCGGCAGGAATACGCCGACGCTCAACAACCAGTTCTGATCAGTGAGTGTGTCCATGGGGTGCTTTCAGGAGTCGAATCGGAGATGCTCAGTTGACGTTGACGATGACGAGGACGATGGCGGCGACGGTGGCTGCACCGAAGAGCAGCGCGCCGTACTGGTTGACCTTGCCGGACTGCATCGGCTGCAGATCGCGACCCGCCTCGGATGCGACAGCACCCGAAGCGTTGACCGCACCGTCGACGACGGTTTGGTCGACGTTTTCGTAGACCCACTCCCCCGTCTTGCGTGCGCTGCGTCCCGCACTGTTGACGACACCGTCGATCACCACTTGGTTGAACCAGTTGCAGGCGTTGGCGATCGGGTGGGCGATCGCGTGGACGATCACGTTCTCGTAGAGGACATCGAGGTAGTACTTGTTCTTGAGGAACAGATACGCGCCGCGGAGGGGACGTGAGCGTTCGGTCAGGCCGACGAGCCGCTTGTCGCGCCGCCCGTAATAGAAGATGCAGAATGCGATCGCACCGGCGTACCCGGCGGCGACCACACCGAGCGACAGCATGATCTTGGCGAACTTCGGCTCGGCGTGCGACACCGCCGGGAAGAAGCAGACCGAGCCGGGCTCCGGCGCCTCGAACCCACAGCCCGTGGCGTGGGCGCCTTCCGCGTCTTCCTCGGCGCCAGGGGCGAACCGGCTGTCGACCTGGATCACCGTCTCGCCCGGACCGGAGGCGTTCAGCTCGTCGATCTGCACCGCCGCCGGACGTGGCTCGACGTAGGTCTTCATCTTCTCGAAGCTCTCGCCGAGGGGCGTCGCATTGAGGAATCCAGCCGTGAGCGCGAGGAAGGCAAGAATCACGATCGGCACCAGAATCAGCGGCCCCGACTCGTGCGGGCCGTCCTGATGGTCGTCGCCGGTCTCTGCTCCGCTGTGACCGCCGGCTCCGTGCGGCTCGTCGCCGGCGCTTCCCTCCTGATGGTCGTCGCTTCCCTCGTCACCGCCGCTGTACCCGACTCCAGCCTGATCGGCGGTGAGTTCTTCGACGGTCTCACCCATGGTGCGAGCGCCGACGGTGAGGGTCTCGAGTTCGTGCTCCTCGGCGTGCTCCTCGTCCACGTGGTGCTCGCCCGCGGCTGCACCCCGTGGCTCACCGAAGAACGTGAGATACGTGGCCCTCGTCATGTAGGCGGCCGTGAGGATCGCGCCACCGAGCCCGACCCAGAAGAGGAATTCGTAGCCCGCGTGGCCGACGTTGTCGATGATCTCGTCCTTCGACCAGAAGCCGGCGAACGGGAACACGCCGGTGAGCGCGAGCGTCGACACGATCCACGACGCAAAGGTGACCGGCATCTTCTTGCGCAGGCCGCCCATGTCCTTCTTCATGTCGAAGGAGTGATGCGAGCCCGAGTGGCTGACCGAACCGGCACAGAGAAAGAGGCAGCACTTGAAGAAGGCGTGCGTGAAGATGTGGAACACCGCAGGCAACCAGGCGCCCGTGCCGAGACCGAGCATCATGTAGCCGAGCTGCGACACCGTCGAGTAGGCGAGCACTTTCTTGATGTCGTCCTGCACGAACGCGAGGAGCGCGGCGATGATGATCGTGATCCCGCCGATGATCGCGATGAACGAAAGGCCACCGGTGCCGATGTTGAAACCGGTCCAGAACACCGGGTAGATGCGGGCGACGAGGAAGACGCCGGCGACGACCATCGTCGAGCTGTGCAACAGCGACGAGACGGGTGTCGGGCCCGCCATCGCGTCGGGGAGCCACGTGTGCAACGGGAACTGGCCGGACTTTCCGATGCAGGCGATGAACAGCGCGACCGCGGCCCACAGGATCACCTGGTGCGATCCCTCGCCCGACAGCGCCCAGCCCTGGATCGCCTCGATGTCGAAGCCGGTCATGCCCAGATTGTCCTGCGCCCAGGCGTTGGCACCGAAGAACACGATCGCCGTGCCGACGAGCAGACCGACATCGCCGACGCGGACCGTCCAGAATGCCTTGAGCGCGGCGCGCGAGTTCGCCTCCTCCTCCCACCAGTGCCCGATCAACATGAACGAGCAGAGGCCCATGATCTCCCAGCCGAGGATCAGCTGGACCATGTTGGGGGCCATCACCATCACCAACATGCCCGCGGAGAACAGGGTGAGTGAGGCGAAGAAGTACGTGTAGCGACGGTCGCCGCGCACGTAGTCGAGGGAGAAGATCTGGACGAGCAGTGAGATGAACGCGACGAGCCAGAGGATCAGCACCGAGAGCCCGTCGGCCTGTGAGCCGATGGTGAACTCGAGTCCGCCGCTCGACCACCACACCCAGGTGTTGGTCACCGGTTCGACGAACGGTTCGGCGTGACCACCCTCCGCCGCCTGCGGCACGAGTGAGCGGGCGAACCCGCGGATGAGGCCGAACGCGCCCTCTTCGCTGTGCCCGTCGGCGGCGTCGACCCGCTGCACCCACTGATACGCGGCACCGGTGGCGATGACCAATGCGGCCCCCATCGAGGCGATGCCGATCCCGGAACCCTTCATCGGCATTTTCTTGCCGAACAGGAGGATCAGCGCGAAGGCGACACCTGGAATCAGGGCGACGAGCCACAGGTTCTCGAGGAACCACCCCGCGGGGAGGCCGAACGCGTCGTCAGCGCCGAGCATGTCAGCCCTTCATCCTGGAGAGCTCGTCGAGCTTGATCGACCGGCTGTTGCGGTAGATCATCAGCACCATCGCCAGTCCGACGCCCACCTCAGCGGCGGCGATGGCGATGACGTAGAGCGCGAAGACGTGCCCGTCGATGGTGTCGTTCATCAGGGCGAAGGCGATGAGGTTGAGGTTGACCGAGTTGAGAATC
Source organism: Acidimicrobiia bacterium (assembly GCA_033791105.1). Classification (GTDB taxonomy): domain Bacteria; phylum Actinomycetota; class Acidimicrobiia; order Acidimicrobiales; family Ilumatobacteraceae; genus JASJHI01. The sequence continues at coordinate 9,166 of JASJHI010000151.1, forward strand.
AGCTCGATCGACATGAGCACCATCACTGCGTTGCGCCGCGCGACGACGCCATAGACGCCGATCGAGAACAGCGCTGCAGCCAGGATCAGAAAATTCGCGGCGTACATCAGACGATCACCTCCACCGACACTGCGTCGATTGGGGAGGGAAGCGCCCGCGACGAGGCGAAAGCAGCGCGAGGAGAGCGCCGAGCGGAACACGAGCCAGCCATCAGATCAGTCTTTTCTCGCGAGCACCATGGCGCCGATCGCGGCGGCGAGCAGGATGAATGAGAGGGCGAGGAACGGGATCAGGTACGGCGAGAGCACACCGTCTGCGATGCGCTCGGTCTCGAAAGGAGGGCGGTCCGCGATGACGCTGTCCTCGACGGCGTCGAGGATGGCCCATGTGAGCAGGCCGAACAGGAGGAGACCGACGGGTATCCCGATCGCCCACGTCGAATTGTTGAGGCCGGTCTCGGGACCGATCTGAGCACGGGTCAGCATGATGCCGAAGAGGAACAGGACCGTCACGGCACCGATGTAGACGAGCACCTGTGAGATGGCGACGAACTCGGCGGCGGCAAGGATGTACTGGGCGGCCATGCCACTGAGCACGACGACGAGCCACAGGGCCGCATGTACGAGGTTGCTCGTCGTGACCACCCGGAACGCTCCGAAGAGCATCATCGCGGCGATGATGTAGAAGGCGACGTTCTGGGCGACGTTGACGTCGCCGGCCGCGAGAACGACCGCGTTCACTTGGCCCCTGCTTCGAGTTCGGGTGCCTCGGGCACCGTCTCCATCCACTCGCCGAGCTTGTCCTTGTCGTGCAGGAGGTCGGCGATCCGCGGCTCGGAGTACTCGTACTCGGGGCTCCAGAACAACGCATCGAACGGACACACGTCGACGCAGATCCCGCAGTACATGCACAGCGCGTAGTCGATATCGAATCGGTCGAGGTGGTTGACTTGGCGCGGCTTGCCGCCGGCACGGCGAGGTGGCGCGAGCTGCTTGTGGCCCTCGATGTAGATGCACCAGTCGGGGCAGGACCGAACGCACAGCATGCAGGCCGTGCAGTTGTCCTCGCGCAGACCGATGACGCCGCGCGCACGCAGCGGCGGGCTCTCCTTCTCGTGCGGATACTGGACGGTGTTGGCGCCCTCTTTCACAGTGCGCATCAAGGTCCCGAACGTGACGCCGAGCCCCTTCACCAAACCTGGAACCTTGGGCATCAGACAGCAACCTTCAGGATCGCCGTGATGGCGATGTTGGCGAGGGAGATCGGGATGAGCACCTTCCAGGCGAACGCCTGGAGTTGGTCCTCGCGGAACCGCGGGTAGCTGAACCGGACCCACATGATGATGAAGGTGAGCACCAACATCTTGGTGAACATGATGATCGGGCCGGCCAGGTTCATCCAGTTCGCGACCTCGTCGAGCGAGTCCCAACCGAACCACGTGAACGGCACGCCCCAGCCGCCGAGGAACAGCACCGAGGCGAAGAAGGCGAAGACACCGGCGGTTGCGAACTCGGCGATGAAGAAGATCAGGAAACGGAAGCCGGAGTACTCGGTCATGTAGCCCGAGACGAGCTCGGACTCGGCGATCGGCATGTCGAACGGTGGCTGGGTGAGTTCGGCCTGCACCGCGATCATGAAGATGAGGAACCCGATGAACTGAGTGAACACGTAGGGATTTCCGAGCCAGTCGATGCCGAAGATCGAGCCCGTGTTCTGGGCGACGACGATGCCCTGGAGGTTCATCGTGCCGGCCTGGATGACCACGCCGAGCGTGGCGAGCACCATCGGGAGTTCGTAGGCGATGAGCTGACCCGCGGCACGCAGACCGCCGAGCAGCGAGTACTTGTTGGCGCTCGCCCACCCGGCGATGACAATGCCGAGCACGCTGACGGAGGCGACGGCGAGTGCGTAGAAGACTCCGGCCTCGAGGTTGGTGAACCACGCATCGGGACCGAACGGGATGACCGCGACCAGGAGGAACGTCGAGACGAGCACGATGAGCGGCGCCATCTTGAAGATCGGCTTGTCGGCGGCGTCCGGAGCCAGGTCTTCCTTCTGCAGCCACTTGCCGACCTCGGCGAGCAGCTGCATCGAGCCGTACGGACCGGCCTCCATGGGACCGAGACGGCTCTGCATGAACGACATCATCTTGAACAGGAACAGGTAGACGATCGTGCCGGCCGGCAGCAGCACGGCAACCAGTCCGCCGAGTACGCGCAGCAGCGACTGCCCCCAGTAGGGGATGTCGGTGGAGAGCAGGGCGCTCATCATCGATCGATGTCGCCCAGGATGAAGTAGAGCGAGGCCAGGATCGTGACGACGTCGGGAACGTAGACGCCCTTGAGCAGCCACGGCGCGATCGAGATGTTGTTGAAGCTGGCCGAGCGGATCTTGACGCGGAAGGGACCCAGGCCACCGCGTGACACCAGGTAGTACCCCATCTCGCCGAGCGGATTCTCGGTCGAGACGTAGGCCTCACCCTCGGGCACCTTGATGATTCGGGGCACCTTCGTCATCACCGGACCCGCAGGAATCTGATCGAGGAGCTGATCGACGATCTTGCAGGCCTCGCGGGTCTCCTGGAGTCGCACCCAACAGCGGGCGAAGCTGTCGCCGTCGGGGTGTGTCCACACCTTCCAGTCGGCCAGGTCCCACGCCAGCGGGAGGTCCTGGTCGCGACGCAGGTCGTAGTCGATGCCGCTGGCGCGGAGGTTGGCCCCCGAGAGTCCGTACTCCTGTGCCACAACCGCGGGGATGACGCCGATGCCGCGCATCCGGCTCTGGAGGATCTCGTTGCCGAACAACAGATCCTCGATCTCGTTGCAGAAGTTCTGCATCTTGCGCATGACATGGCGGGTCTCGTCGATCCAGCCCGTCGGCAGATCGTCCTTGAGCCCGCCGATGCGGTCGAAGTTGGGGTGGAAGCGACCTCCGGTCGCGCCCTCGATCAGGTTGAGGACGTACTCCCGATCGCGGAACGCGAAGAAGACGGGAGTGATCGCTCCCATCTGCACGCCGAGATCGCCGAGGAACAACGACACGTTGGCGATCCGCGACAGCTCGAAGAGAATCGTTCGGATGACCTGCGCCCGGGGCGGCGCCTCGATCTCCATCAGCTTCTCGGCGGCGAGGATGAACGGCACCTCGTTCGCGAAGCTGCCGAGCCAATCGATGCGATTGACCAGTGTGGTGACCTGCGGGTAGGTGCGAACCTCGACCAACTTCTCGTAGCCGCGGTGCATGTACCCGCAGGACGGATCGGCCCAGACGACCTGCTCACCGTCGAGGCGACAGACAATGCGGAGCGTGCCGTGTGTGGCCGGGTGCTGCGGTCCGATGTTGAGGGTCATCCCCTCGGTCTCGAGCTCGACGTTGAGGCGCGCATCCGCGGCCTGCGCCGCGATGTACCCGAGTTGCTCGCGCTCGCTGAGGGTCACGACGAATCCTGTGATGCGTCGTCTTCGTCGGCTGCGGGCATCGGCTCGACGTCGACGATGCCCGGCCACGGCTTGACCATGCGGGCGACGAGGGGAAAGTCCTTGCGCAGCGGGTTCCCCTCGAACTCGGTCGGCAGATAGATGTTGCGGAGATCCGGATGGCGGTTGAACCCGACTCCGAACATCTCGTGACACTCGCGCTCGTGCCAGTTGGCGCCGGCGAACACCTCGACCCACGAGTCGAGAAGGGGCTCGTCGTCGTCGATATCGACCTTGATCGTGATACCGACGTGACGCGTCAGGTCGGTGAGCCGGGCGAACACCTGCATGCGCGTGTCACCACCGGTGACGCCGGGGCGGATCTCGGTGTCGGGCTCGACCGGATCGGCGGTCGGGTCATCCTCGCCCTTCCCGTACGGGGACGGCATCCAGTCGATCGCCGAGAGAAACGAGAAGTGGGTGAATCCGGCATCCGAGAGCGCAGTGGCGGTCTCGAGCCAGGCATCGGTGCGAACGCGCACCCACAGATCGTCGTTGGGCGTGATGTGGGAGTCGACCAGCGCGTCGCCGATGCGTCCGCGGAGATCGTCGACAATGCCCTCGCGTAGTCCATCACCCGGGAGCGCGGCGGTGGCGTCCACGGCATCGGCGCTCGCTGCTGTCTCGCTCGTCGAGGTGCCGTCACTCAATGGGTCCACCGCCAACCACGATCGGTTCGGATCGCTCGCCCACCGGCTCCGAAATGCCGTGCGTGGTCTCACCCGCCTCGTACTCGAGTTCGGCGATACGCGTCGCGTGTTCGTCCCGACCTGTCGTATCCGTAGCGTCGCCGCGCCATTTGGCGGCCATGTCCTCGTTGCGGATGCGTTGCTGGAGCAGCACGATGCCTTCGAGCAGCGCCTCGGGCCGCGGCGGGCAACCGGGCACATAGACGTCGATCGGGATGATCTGGTCGACACCCTTGGTGACCGAGTAGCTGTCCCAGTAGGGCCCACCGCAGTTCGCGCACGAGCCCATCGAGATCGCGTACTTCGGCTCAGGCATCTGCTCCCACAGCCGCTTGACCGCAGGCGCCATCTTGTCGGTGACCGTGCCGGAAACGCAGACGAAGTCAGCCTGGCGCGGACTTGCCGGCAATGGGATGACGCCGAGGCGCATCACGTCGTAGCGCGCGGAACCGAACGCGGCGCCCATTTCGATCGCGCAACAAGCGAGACCCCACTGGTAGACCCACATCGAGTAGGAACGGCTGAGGTTGAGCAGCTTCGTGAGCGGTGCGGGCACACGGCCCTTTTCGACTAGACCCATCTGAGGAGCCCTCGTTTCCACGCGTAGACCAGACCGTCGAGCAGCAGCACGATGAAGATCAGCATCACGACGAGCCCGAAGGTGCCGTACCGCTCGATCGAGGCGGCCCACGGGAACAGGAACACCGCCTCGACGTCGAAGATCACGAACAGCAGCGCGAAGAAGTAGTAGCGAATCTGGCTCTGCGACCAGCCCATGCCCACCGGATCGACGCCGGATTCGTAGGCGATGAACTTCTCGGCCGACGGCGCGTTGGGGCGGAGCGCGGCGGCGACGCCGAGCAGCAGGCCACCGATCGCGAGCGCGGCAATGCCGAACCAGACGATGGTCAAGTAATCGCGGAGGAACACCGACATCGGGGGACGAAGATATCAGGGCTCGTGAAATCCTTCCCAAACCCGACCAGGACGAGTCGGTTGCACATCCCCAGCACGAAGCGCAGCCGGCGAATGGCACTGCTCCTGCGGCCGCCCGTTGACGTACCGTCGGCTCCGTGAGCGATTCCGGAGTTGATGCGTCGCGCTCCAGGCTGCTACCGCTCATCTTCGCGGTGACGCTCACCGGCATCCTCGGCAACAGTCTCATCGCCCCCGCCCTGCCCAACATCCTCGACGACTTCGGGGTCGCGGACAGTGGCGCCGGACTCATCGTCGCAGCCGCATCGCTGCCGGGGATCTTCCTGGCCCCGGTCATCGGACTGCTCGCCGATCGGTACGGGCGCCGGCAGGTGCTCGTCCCCTGCCTCATGACGTTCGGGATCGCGGGTCTCTTCACCGCTGTGGCGCCGACGTTCGAGCTACTGCTCCTCGCCCGCCTCGGTCTCGGTGTCGGCGGGGCCGGGCTGATCAACCTCGCCATCGTGCTGATCGGCGACCATTGGGAGGGGGCCGAACGGACCCGCTTGATCGGACGCAACTCGGTGGTGCTCACGATGGGGCTGGCGCTGCTCCCACCGTTCGGTGGGCTGCTCACCGACGTGTTCAGCTGGCGTGTCGCGGTGCTTCCGTACGGGCTCGCACTGGTGACCGCATTCGCGGCGTGGCGCTTACTCGACGGAACCGCGCCGGAGAACGCGCCGTCGATCCGTTCCCAACTCGGCGGGCTCGGGCGAGCGGCGCGACAGCCGCAGCTGCTGGTGGTCTACGCCGGCGGAATGATCGCGTTCCTCCTCATCTTCGGGATCTACCTCGCCGCGCTGCCAGTTCATCTCGAGGAGGAGTTCGGCTACAGCGCGTCGATCCGGGGCCTCTTTCTCGCCCTGCCCGCGGTGCCCTCGATGATCGTGGCGTTCAACATCGCCTGGATCCGCGAACGCGTCGCAACGAAGCCGCTGCTGACCGCGAGCGCGCTCGTGATCTCGGTCGGCTTTGCGATGATCGGCTCACCGACGGTGGCCATCCTCGTCGTCCTCGGATGCGTGTGCCACGGGTTCGGCGAAGGAGCGCTCATCCCCACGCTTCAGGACATGTCCGTTTCGCTCGCCCCCGAGGAACAACGCGGCGCCGTGGTCGCCCTGTTCGTGTCCGCTGCCCGCCTCGGCCAGACGCTCGGACCACTCGGCGCAGCAGCGCTGTTCGAGGCGACCTCGACCTCCACCGTGATGCGCGCCGGTTCGGTGATCGCGATCGGACTCGCGGTGCTGTTCCTCCTCGCGCCGGCGGAACGGCGCGTCGATGACGAACCCGTGCTCGAAGCGGCCTGAACGACGGGCCGCAGACATTCGCGGTCCGCGAGCCCGGCCGATGGCACGCCCAGCTCATTGCAGATCCGAACACTCGTCGTTACGCTTGCCAGAGCGCCTCTCCCAGAGGGGTCTGGCGTACCATTCTGACGGTACGGGCCGATTCCGGCCCCCGGGCAATCGCCCGAACTCTGGGAGCTTCCATGAGCGACGACACCACTCGCGACGCAGACGGCGACGCTGGTACGGCGGACGAGGACGAGATCGATCTCGCGACGTTGAGCGACGACGATCTCGTGCTCCAGATGCACGACGACCTGTACGACGGGCTCAAGGAGGAGATCGCCGAGGGTACGACGATCCTGCTCGACCGCGGGTGGGGCCCCGATGCGGTGCTCAACATCGCATTGGTCGCCGGGATGAAGGTCGTCGGCGACGACTTCCGTGATGGCATCCTCTTCGTTCCCGAGGTGCTGTTGGCGGCCAAGGCGATGAAGGCGGGAATGGCGATCCTTCGCCCACTGCTCGCGGAGACCGGCGCCGAGCCGATCGGCAAGGTCGTCATCGGCACCGTCAAGGGCGACATCCACGACATCGGCAAGAACCTCGTGGCGATGATGCTCGAAGGCGCCGGCTTCGAGGTGTTCGACCTCGGCATCAACACCGATGCTGACGAGTTCCTCGCCGCGCTCGAGACGCACGAACCCGACATCCTCGGAATGTCCGCACTCCTCACGACGACCATGCCGTACATGAAGGTGGTCATCGACACGCTCCGCGAGCGGGAACTGCGCGACCGGTACATCGTGCTCGTCGGAGGTGCGCCACTCAACGAGGAGTTCGGCGAGGCGATCGGCGCCGACGGGTACTGCCGTGACGCCGCCGTCGCCGCGGAGACCGCACAGCAGCTCGTGTCGGCGCGTCGCGGCGCCCCCGAGCCCGCCGGTCCGTCCGTGGCTTCGTGAACCCCTCTTCCCGTCGCCCGCTCGGTCGGGCAGACTGACACGATGGTCGGAGAGGAGCGCCACGCTCGACCGACAATCGTGCTCGCGTGCGGCGCGCTCGCACGCGAACTCCAGACGATCGCGTCGCACCACGAGCTGGGCCTTCGAGTCGAGTGCCTGCCGGCATCGCTGCACAACCGGCCGAGCGAGATTCCCGAGGCTGTCCGCGAGCGGATCCATCGCGCCCGCCGCGACCGACCGGACGTGCGAATCCTCATCGGGTACGCCGACTGCGGTACCGGTGGTCGCCTCGCCCGCGTCTGCGACGAGGAGGGCGTCGAGATGCTCGAGGGCGCTCACTGCTACGAATTCTTCGCCACGAGCAAGGGGTTCGAGCGCCTTCAGGACGACGCGCTCGGCACCTTCTACCTGACCGACTTCCTCGTGCGACACTTCGATCGCATCGTGTGGCAGGGTCTCGGCCTGGCCGACCATCCCGAGCTGCTCGCGGACTACTTCGGCAACTACACCCGTCTCGTCTACCTCGCCCAGAGCGACGACGACGCGCTCGTCGCAGCCGCCGAACGGGCATCGGAACGGCTCGGGCTCGACCTCAGCGTCGTACGCACCGACTTCGGCGAACTCGAGCCGGCGGTCGTCGAATTCACTCGACGCGCCCCCGACCGAGAGCGCACACCGTGAGGGAACGTCGCACGACGCGCCGGGGTGGACGCCGCAGCACCGGTGCCTCACTGGACACGATCTACTGGCGTGGCATCCCGGCACAGCTCACGGCGCGCGTCGCCGGTGAGCGGGAGAAGCTGCTCCTGCACGCGCGCTTTCAGCACGCGATCGATCGCGCAGCCGGCGTCGCCGGCCTCACCGCGACCGACGACTACGTCAACGAGTGGCGCGTCGAACCCGAGCCGCTCGATACGGAGCAAGTCGACTCCGGCACCGACGTCGCATCGCTGCTCGAGCGGCGCTGCAGCGAAATCGAGCACGCCTACCCGCGCGAACGGCTCGAGGCGCTCGTCGCCGCGGGCGGACTCGACCCGGACGACGACTCCCGTACGACAACTGCCACTACGACAACTGACAAGACGACAAACGGCGAAGAGGCCCCCACATGACCGACACCCTGATCAGCTCCGCGACGCGGGAAGTCGTGATCGGCTTCGACCGGCCGTTCGTCATGATCGGCGAGCGCATCAACCCGACGGGACGCAAGTTGCTCGCGGCCGAGATGAAGGAGGGCGATTTCAGTCGCGTCTCGGCAGACGCGGTGGCCCAGGTCGCGGCCGGCGCGCAGATGCTCGATGTCAACGCGGGCATTCCGCTCGCCGATGAGCCGGCACTGCTGGCCCAGGCGATCCAGCTGGTGCAGTCGGTGACGGACGTCCCGTTGTCGATCGATTCGTCGATCATCGAGGCACTCGAAGCGGGGATCGAGGTGTACCAGGGCAAGCCGTTGATCAACTCGGTCACCGGCGAGGATGAGGTGCTCGAGCGCGTGCTCCCCCTCGTCGCCCGACACGGCGCCGCCGTCGTGGCGATCTCGAACGACGAGACCGGCATCTCCGAGGACCCCGACGTGCGGTTCACTGTGGCCGAGAAGATCGTCAACCGCGCCTCCGATCACGGCATCCCGCGCGAGGACGTCGTCGTCGACCCCCTCGTCATGCCGATCGGGGCGATGGGTCAGGCCGGCCAGCAGGTGTTCCGCCTGCTCCGGCGGCTGCAGGGTGAGTTGAAGGTCAACACGATGTGTGGCGCGTCGAACGTGAGCTTCGGCCTCCCCAATCGACACGTGATCACCGGCACATTCCTGGCGATGGCGATCTCCAACGGAATGACCTCGGCGATCATGAACCCGCTGCACGATGAGGTGCGCGGCGCAGTGATGGCCGCGGATGTCCTCGCCGGACACGATGGTGATTGCGGTGCATGGATCGCCGCCAACCGCCCCGGTGGGGATGCCGCTGGCGGCGACTCGGCGAGCGGTGATCGACCCCGCCGACGGGGCGGGCGCCGCGCCCGGGTCCAGGGCTGATCGGAATCCAACTCCGGTGAGCCACCGCGTCGTCTTCACGCCGTCGGGCCTCGAGGCCGCTGTCGCCGACGGCACATCGGTGCTCGACGCCGCTCGCTCCGTTGGCGCCGACCTCGACTCCACGTGCGGGGGTCGAGGTATCTGCGGGCGCTGCCAGGTCGTGCCCGCCGTCGGTTCGTTCGCCAAGTGGCGGATCGACTCGACCGACGACGTGCTCGGATCGTGGACCGCTACCGAGGCGGAGTACCGCGGACGTCGCACGATCGAGCCGGGGTGGCGGCTCGGGTGCGCGGCGCGAGTACACGGTGACGTGGTCGTCGAGATTCCGCCGTCGAGTCAGGTTCACCGCCAGGTCGTCCGCAAGTCGGTCGAGTTGGGCGACCTCGAGGTCGACCCGCTCGTACGACTGCACAATGTCGAACTCTCCACAGCCGAACTCGGTGTCGAGACCGGTGGGCTGCGGGAGCAGATCGCGGCCGCGCTCGCCACGGACTACGGGGTGACACCGACCCGCATCGCACCGGCCGTACTCCCCCTGCTGGCGCCGACGGCACGACGAGGTGAGGGCAGCCTCACCGTCGCAGTGCGGGAGGGAGACGAGATCTGCGGCGTGCGGGCCGGCTACGCGGACACGGCGTACGGCATCGGCGTCGACATCGGCTCGACGACGATCGCCGGCCATCTGGTCGACCTGGCGAGCGGCGCAGTCATCGGCACACACGGGATGATGAACCCGCAAATCCGGTTCGGCGACGACCTGATGTCTCGGGTGTCGTACGTCATGATGAACGAGGGCGGGGCCGCCGAGCTGACATCGACGGTCCGCACGGCCCTCGCCGAACTGTGCGCAGAGTTGATCGCCGGCGCCGGCGAGGCGTCCGACGCCGTGTTCGACCTCTGCGTGGTCGGTAATCCGATCATGCATCATGTCCTCCTCGGAATCGACCCCACACCGCTCGGACAGGCGCCGTTTGTTCTCGCAACCGACCGATCGGTCTCGCTCCGCGCCGCCGATCTCGGGGTCGACCTGCCCTTCGCCGCCGCCTACCTCCTGCCCTGCATCGCCGGGCATGTCGGCGCTGACACAGCCGCCGCGATACTGGCGGAGGGCCCACACCGGAGCCGAGAGCTGCAACTGCTCGTCGACGTCGGGACGAACGCCGAGATCGTGCTCGGGAATTCCGATCGGGTCCTCGCCGCCTCGAGTCCCACCGGGCCTGCGTTCGAGGGGGCACAGATCTCTGCCGGCCAACGGGCCACGATCGGCGCGATCGAGCGAGTCCGTATCGACCGGGCGACCCTCGAGCCGCGGGTCAAGGTGATCGGCTGCGACCTGTGGTCGGACGATCCCGGCTTCGCGGATGCCACAGCCCACATCGAGATCACCGGCATCTGCGGGTCCGGCATCATCGAGGCGATCGGGGAACTGTTCCTCTCCGGCGTGATCGCGATCGACGGCACGCTGCTCGGCGCGACGGCCGACCGCACCGATCGCGTCGTTCCCGAAGGGCGTACATACTCCTATGTGCTGTTCGGCGCGGGCGACAGCGCGATCGCCGTGACCCAGGACGACGTGCGGGCAATCCAGCTCGCGAAGGCCGCCCTGCGCGCGGGAATCGATCTGCTGTTCGAACGCGCCGGAGTCCGGCACCCCGACGAGATCGAATCCGTTCGACTCGCAGGCGCCTTCGGTGCACACATCGATCCGCTGTACGCCAAGGTGCTCGGCCTCGTCCCCGATGTCCCGGTCGAGCGGGTGTCATCGGTCGGGAATGCCGCTGGCGCCGGCGCGGTGCGAGCGCTCGTGTCGGCCAGCCAGCGAGTCGAGATCGAGGCCGTCGTCGAGCGCGTGGAGAAGGTCGAGACGGCGATCGAGCCGAGGTTCCAGGAACTGTTCGTCGAGGCGATGGGATTCCCGCACTCAGCCGCCCCCACGCCGCATCTGCGCGTCGAGACCGACGTGCCGTCACCGCCGCCGGCGAACGCTGCGCGACGCCGTCGGGGTCGGCGCACCGGCCGCTGAGGACCGCGGGAACCCGGAACGAATCGTTCCAACTACGGTGAGTGACATGAGTGAGGTCTTTCATCTCGGGCTCACCAGGAGCATGCTCCAGGGTGCCACGCTCGCGATCGTGCCCGGCGATCCAGCCAGGGCGGAGCCGGTCGCGATGGCGACAGATCGGGCGGAGCCGCTGGCCGTGAACCGCGAGTTCACGTCCTACCTGGGCTGGCTCGGCGACCACCCGATCGTGGCGTGCTCGACCGGCATCGGTGGGCCGTCCGTTTCGATCGCCGTCGAGGAGTTGGCCCAACTCGGTGTGCGGACATTCCTGCGCGTGGGCACGACCGGCGCGATCCAGCCCGACATCGAGCCGGGTGACGTCATCATCACCACCGGCGCGGTGCGACTCGATGGCGCCAGTCATCACTTCGCGCCACCGGAATACCCCGCAGTGGCCGACTTCGCGTGTACGACAGCGCTCGTCCAGGCGGCCTCGGAGGCGGGGCTCGAGCCGCACGTCGGTGTCACCGCATCGGCGGACACGTTCTACCCGGGGCAGGAGCGGTACGACACCTACTCCGGCCGCGTGGTCCGCAGCTTTCGGGGCTCGCTCATGGAGTGGCAATCGTTGGGCGTCCTCAACTACGAGATGGAGGCCGCCACGCTGTTCACGATGTGTTCCACTCAGGGCCTCCGAGCCGGCTGTGTGGCGGGCGTGCTGGTCAACCGGACCCGACAGGAGACCCCGGACGAATCGGTCGCCCGACAGATCGAGTCAACCTCGGTCGGCGTCGTGGTCGACGCGGCGCGACGATTGGTCGACGCATGAGGCCATCGCGCCACCGCGCTGAGGTGACGCTCCGCGGCTCGACTCAGACGTGATCGTTCGCGGCGAGGAAAGCCCGGTAGACGTCGCGCAGTGACTGCTTCTGAGCGTCGCTGAGTCGATCGTCGGTGAGGATCGCCGACTCGGTGGACGCTGCGTCTGAAGCACCGTCGCCGTCGACGATCGAGGGATCCCGCATCCGCAGGAACTTGAGGAGCTTGTCCGGAGGGACTTTCAGCGCGCCGGCAAGGGCGTTCACCACACGGACGGAGGGCTCATGGAGTCCTCGTTCGAGTTGACTGAGGTACGCGTCCGACAGGTCCGCCAGTCGGGCGAGCTCTCGCTGGGACAATTCCGCCAGCCGTCGTTGACGACGGATGAAGTCCCCGAGGGCGTCGCGCCCCTGCTGCTGCGGCGGCTCGTCGGCCGGCGTTGCGTGTGGTTTGGAATCGCTCATCTCGGGGACGCAGTGCTGCGGCGGACCGACCTCGAAATGGGGGGAGCGAGGTCGGTCCGCCGAGCGATCAACTGGCCGCAGCGGTCTTGCTGACCGGCGCCTTCTTCGCGACGGGCTTCTTGGCGGCCGGCTTGGCCGGTGCCTTCTTCGCGACGGGCTTCTCGACGACCGGAGCGACAGCGTCGACCTCGAGCAGACGCTCGACCATGCGCTGGGTGAACTCACGGTTCATCTCGACCGCACGCTCGACGAAATCGAGGTAGCGGGCGCCTGTCTCGGCCGGGGTCGGAACCTTGTCGGCGAACTTGAACTCGGGCAGATCGTCGATCTGCTCGATGCGCTCGGCGACCTGATCCGCTGTCTTGACGGCGAAGTCGACCGCTTTGCGGTTTGTGTCGACGACGGCGTCGAGGACGCGGTCGTTGGTCTCGGTGTAGTTGTCGGCTGCGTTCTTGGTGAACTTCTGGATCTCGTCGCGCATTGCGCTCTCCTTGTTGCTCCGGCCTACGGCCGGTGATGTCGTTGATCCGAGCGGGGGGTGCTCGATTCACTGTTGCGATGCGTACTATACCACGCAACTCGCACCACTTCAAGGCGTTGCGTGAAATAGTTTGCAAGGTTGCTCACATCGAGCGCCCCACCCGAGTAGCAGCCCGCTGCGCTCAGGGCCATTACACCTGAAGTCGTGGCCCGCACCTCTGTGCGGAGCCGGGCAACTCTGCCGCCGTCAGCGCGCTGGTTGATTGATCTCGATCAGGTTGCCGGTCGGGTCCGAGAAGAAGGCCTGGACACAGACGCCATCGATCGTGGATGCCGGTGAGACCGTGACGTCGCGCGACTCGAGTACTGCGGTGATGGCAGCGACATCATCGACCTGCAGCGCGAAGTGCTGGCCGTCCGACGCCTCGAATCCAGCCGATTCGAGGAGGTGGATCTGCTGCTCACCGGCGTCGAGCCAGGCTCCAGGGAACCCGAAGTCCGGCCGCGGCAGAACCGGCATCTCGAGAACTCCTGTGTAGAACTCGAGCGCCGCATCGAGGTCGCTCACGTTGAGCGACACATGGTGAACGCGGGTGAACCTCATGAACCTCCAATCGACCCGTCGGTCGGCGAGTCGATGAACCGGAGCCCGCCGACCAACCCAACCACGACCATAACCCCGGGCCGGGGTTGCCATCCCGTCGGGGATGCGGTGTGGAATGCTGCTCGAATGGCTGACGACGGCTCCGGCGACGACATCTGGGCGAACACCAAGCCGGAATCGGAGGGCGGCTCCACACCGACTGGTGATCCAGCCGGTCCGCCGCCGATGCCACCGCCGGATCCCGGCGCGACCACGGTCCAACCGACCACCGGCGGCGTCGATCCGACCATGGTGCAGCCGACCACCGCTGCTGCTGCGGCCGCAGCAGCAGGTGCCGCCGGAACACCTCCCGGCTCTCCGCCGCCTGGAGGCTCCGAATCCGAGTCGAGCGGCTGGCGGCCGGCGTGGCTGATCCCTGCACTCATCGCGCTCTTCGTGGCGCTGGTCATCGGGCTGATCGCGGTCTTGTCGTCAGGCGACGACGGCTCCGACACCGACACATCCACCACCACGAGTAGCAGTGAGGTGACGACCACCACCGATCCGCTCTTCGTCCCCGTCGATTCCGACGGCAATCCCACGACGACCGAGCCCGGAATCGCGACGACCATCGGCGACGAGACGACCGTGCCGGCAACCGACCCACCGACAACGGACCCGCCGGCGACCGACCCACCCACCACGGACCCGCCCAGCAGCGATCCGCCGGTCGAGCTGCCCGACCCGGGGTTCGCGAGCGTCGACGGTGAAACGGTCGAGATCCGGACGACCTGCCGAGTCCGTCCGACCGACGACGGGGACACCGAGATCGTCAGCTACCTCGTCGAGAACTCTTCGGGACGGATCGTCATCGAGCGGTGGTTCGGCGGGGGCACCGACGGCGTCGACGTCGACATCGTGCAGAACAGCGATCACGCCTCCTCGGGACCGACGGACGGCGAGACTGTGACCGACGCTTTCACCGCCACCGTGACCGGCGATGTCGACCTCGACGTCGCGGTCAATCCTCCCGCCGACGGCCCCGACGAGTGTCTCGACTACGTCGAGACCTCGGTCGACGACGGCAGCCAGACCCACGTCTACGTCGTGCTCGATGTCTGCGCGAGCGGATTCGACAACGCGGGCATCGCCAGCGAGGGTGTCCACTTCTCGGCCATCGACAACGCCGACGGCACCGCGGTGCTCACCTTCAGCGACCGCACCAGCGGCGACCTCACAGACCCCAAGGCGTTTGTCGACATCGACGAGACGATCTTCACCTACATCGGCGAAGTCAGTGGCGGCTCCGACACGAGGGCGATTCTCATCGAGCTCGATCTCGCCGGCGCGCGGGAGTGCGCTGACAGCGAGAAGCCCTGACCGGCTGTCCTGCTGGGAGATGGGTCAACGGCGGCGCCCGCGCAGACGCTCGAGCTGACGCCGGTCGCGTTTTGTCGGTCGACCCGCACCTCGATCGCGCTCGAACACCGGCGGCGCCTCCTCCCGCGGCGGTAGAGCGGGGCTGAAGTCGCGGTACTGCTCGGTCGCGATCGAAGCGCCGACCCGTTTCGTGAGGAGACCGACCACCTCGAGGATCCGTTCACGGCGGTGGATCAGCGCCTCGACGCGATCGCCGACCTTGACCGCGGTCGATGGTTTGGCGGTCGTGCCATTCACCTTGACGTGGCCTGCGCGACACGCGCCGGCCGCGTCGCTGCGCGTCTTCGTGATCCGCACCGACCACAGCCATTGATCCACGCGCACCGACTCCGACCCCACCCGAAAAATGTACGCCAGATCGCGCTCAGCGCGATCCCACGCACACATTTCGGGGATTGTGGGAGGGGCTACGGTGCCGATGGTGGGATCCGATGTGGACGTGGACGCGATTCGCGCGGCGCGGCAGGTGATCGAGGGGGTTGCCAAACACACACCCGTGGTCGCCTCGGCGGCACTCGCCGACCGTTGGGCGGACGGCACTCATCGCGAGATCGTGCTCAAGGCCGAGAACCTCCAGCGCACCGGATCGTTCAAGATCCGCGGCGCGGTCAACAAGGTGGCATCGCTCGGTGAGCGGGGGGCTGCGGGCGTCACGACGGGCAGCGCCGGCAACCATGCACAGGCGTTGGCGTTCGCCGCCCGCCACTTCGATGTTCCGTGCCAGATCTACGTCCCTGTCGGCGCGCCGATTACCAAGATCGAGGCGTGCCGCGCGTACGGCGCGACCGTCGACGAGATCGGTCACTCGCTCACCGAAGCTGTCGCCGCCGCCCGGACCCGCGCCGATTCCGACGGCATGACGTTCTGTTCGCCGTACGACGACCCGGCGGTGGTGGCGGGACAGGGCACCCTCGGTCTGGAGGTCCTGGAGGATGTGCCCGACGTGTCGTCGATCGTCATCCCGCTCGGCGGCGGCGGACTCGCCTCCGGGGTGGCCATCGCGGTGAAGTCACAGCGGCCGGACGTCCGCGTGATCGGCGTGCAGGCGGCGGTCTGCGCCCCCTACGCCGGCGCCGAGGTCCCCGAGGGACCCGTTCTGACGTTGGCAGACGGCATCGCCGTCAAGCGACCTGGCGAGGTGACAGGTCCGCTCGTCGAGCGGTGGATCGACGAGATCGTGACCGTCGGGGAGAACGCGATCGCCGACGCGATGGTCCTCCTCATGGATCGCTCCAAGCTCTATGCGGAGGGCGCCGGCGCGGTCGGTGTGGCCGCCGTGATGTGCGGTGCCGTCGAGCCGGCCGTGAGCGGTACGACGTGCATCGTCGTGTCGGGCGGGAACGTCGATCTCGGTGTCGTGCCCGGCCTCATCCGGCGCCACGAGAACGAGGCTGGGCGCCGGCTCGCGGTGTTCGCCCGCATCGACGATCGTCCTGGCGGTCTCGCCGCGCTGTTGTCGGTGTTCGCCGAGGGCGGTGCCGATCTGATCGAGGTCGACCACATCCGGGAGGGACTCGATCTGCACGTCCGCGAGACGGGCATAAACGCCACCTTCGCCGTCCGCAGCGCTGCCCACGGCGACCTGATCATGCGCAACGTGCGCGAGGCCGGCTTCGGCATCGAACTCGGGCTCAGTGCTCGACCGCCACGCTGAACAGGCACCGGCCGCGCGCATGCGCCACCTCCTACCTACTGGTCGGTAGACCACCGCACCGATCGCTAGTGTGGCGCCGTGCAGGAGAACGAGATCCTCAACGAACTCACGCCGGTCGCCGAGTCGCTGCTCGAGCGCCATCTCGCCACGACCAAGGAATGGTTCCCGCACGAACACGTTCCGTACAGCCGCGGCCGCGACCACGTCCCGGGACACGTCTGGACCGAGGAGGACGCCGATCTCGCCGGGGCGACACTCACCCCTGAGGTGCGCAGCGCACTCATCGTCAATCTGCTCACCGAGGACAACCTCCCGTACTACTTCAGGTCGGTCGAGCGCTACTTCGGCGCTGACGGCGCGTGGGGCACCTGGGTACGCCGCTGGACCGCTGAGGAAGGCCGTCACGCGATGGTGATCTACGGCTACCTGATGACGACTCGGGCCGTCGACCCGGTCGAACTCGAACGTGCGCGGATGGTGCAGGTGTCAGGCGGCCACACTCCCGATCCCGACGGCTTGCACGAGGCGTTCGTCTACCTCTCGCTCCAGGAACTCGCAACCCGGATCTCGCATCGCAACACCGGTCTGCAGATCGGCGACCCCGTCGGCTACGAGGTGATGAAGCGGGTGTGCGCCGACGAGAACCTCCATCAGCTGTTCTACCGCGACCTCGCAGCCGCCGCGTTCGAGGTCGACCCCAACACGATGATGGTCGCGCTGGAGAAGCAGGTCCGGAAGTTCAGCATGCCGGGCATCGGCATCCCCGACTTCGACCGTCACGCCGCCCTCATCGCCCGCGCCGGGATCTACGACCTGCAGATCCACCACGAGCAGATCCTCGCCCCGGTCGTGCTGCGGCAGTGGGACGCGGCCAACATCGGCGGCCTCTCCGACGTCGGCGCCGCCGCGCAAGAACGCCTGATGAAGCGCATGGCGACGAGCGAGAAGGTCGCCCGCCGCTTCGCGGACAAGCGCGAGGCTGCCCTCTCCCCCGCTTGACCGAGTTGATCGCGCGCGTCGCGATCAGCCGCGGTCGCCGAGGAATGTGAGCACCG
>JASJHI010000152.1:0-5053 GCA_033791105.1 Acidimicrobiia bacterium
TGCTCAGCCCGACGAGGTAGTCGTGCTCGAGGAGGAACTCACACCACTCGTCGTCGAGCAGCGTGCCGTTGGTCTGCATCGTGTTCTCGAACGTCATCCCCGGCCGGCGATAGCGCTCCTGCAACTCGATCGCGCGGCGGAAGAAGTCGAGCCCCATCAAGGTCGGCTCGCCACCCTGCCAGGCCACGGTCACCTGCGGCGTCTTGTGTCCCTCGATCAACTGGCGGATGTAGGCCTCGAGCGTCTCGTCGGACATCCGAAACGGGCTACCGGGATACAGCAACTCCTTGTCCAAGAAGAAGCAGTACGTACACGCGAGGTTGCACACCGCACCCGTCGGCTTCGCCATCACATGAAAGCGCGGCGGCGCAACCTCCGCCGGTGGCGAGGTACCCGACACGTCGACGCCGTTCACCGGTGACCTCTGCGAGCAAGCCCCCGCCCGAAGACGGGAGGCAACCCACCGGTCCCCGGGGACCAGCCCATCATCAGTTCGAGCGCACGCCACTCTGCAGCATCTCCAACACCTGATCGAGGCTTGAAGCTGGGAGCCGCCTGGCGGGGAGGGAACTCCTCCCCCAACGTCTCGACGAGGCGGATCCGTAGCGCGCAGCGGTCGCAGCCTGTCCGGCTCGACGTGAACGCAGACGCGGACGTCGACCCCGGTTGCGGCCATCCGTTCGGACCGGGTGTCATATCGTCATTCGGGTTGAGTGCCCGGGCCGGGTACGGACACAGCTGCGACGGCCTCATGTATCGTGTTCTGGAAGCGTTGTTCGCCGAGTTCGTCGACGACGCCGGCGAGTTTCAACAACTCGTAGGCGGCCGAGTGGACGCGGGCCAGCACGAGTTCGACGCCGTAGCGGTGGGCGTAGTCGAAGAGGCTGGTGACGGCGGCGGCGCCGGTCGAGTCGACCTCGTACACCTCCTCGAAGTCGATCACCAACGCTTTCGGGAAATCGTCGTCGGCGGCCGCGTCGATGAGCAGTTGCTGGCCGGTCTTGGTGAATGCTTCGGCGTTGGAGAAGATCAGCGGGGCGGCGAACCGGAAGACGATGACACCGGGCGTGACGGTGGCGTCCTGGTGCGACTCGCCGGTGCGGCCGTGGAACAGCCAGCGTTTGGCGACGTACTCCCCGCTCTTGGGGTCGACGCCGAGGAGCGCTCGGCCGGGGAAGCTGACCCGGTACACCATGTACACGATCGACAAGACGATGCCGGTGATCATCGCCGGCAACAGGTCGAACGCCAAGACGACGAGCAGTGTCGCCATCCCGAAGATGAGATCGATCCGGTCGATCTTCCAGATCGTCTTCAGTTCGCTCGGGTTGGCCGAACCAGACATGGCGTTGATGACGATCGCGGCGAGCGCCGCCTCGGGCAACCACTGGAACGCCGGGGCGAGGAACGCCAGGACCAACAACACGACAGCGGCCAGGAAGATGCTCGTCATCTGCGACTTGGCGCCGGCGGACTCCGCAGCAGAGGACTTGCTGAGGCTGCCGGTGACGACCATGCCACCGAGCAGGCCGGCGCCGATGTTGCCCGCCCCATAGGCGCGGAACTCCTGATTCGTGTCGAGGTCGTCGTGGGTCTTCACCGCGATCTGCTTCGACGCACCCCAGCCCTCGGAGAACCCGACGAGGGCTACGACACAGCCACCGAGCACGAGCGTGAGCCAATCGGACGCGCTGATCCCCGACGGCAACCCGAACGACGGCAGACCCTCGGGGATCTCGGCGACGAGGTCGATGTCGGGGTCGAAGATCGCCACGATCAACGACGTGATGACCACGGCGGCCAGCGCCGCCGGGAGCTTCGGAGCGAAACGCTGGATGGCGAAGATCAGCACCAGCGAACCGACGCCGATCGCCGCCGCCGCCCACGTCCAGTCACCGACGTCGGAGATCACCGACCACAACTTGGAGACCGTGTTGTCGCCGCTCTGGTCGACACCGAACAGCTTGCCGAACTGGCCGACGATGACTTGGATCGACAGCCCGACGATGAATCCCGCCATCACTGCCTTGGAGATGAAGTTGGTGATCCACCCCATCTTGGCGAGACCGGCGACGACGAACACCGCCCCCGTCGCCAACGCCAGCCCGGCCGTCATCGCCACCGCCGTGTCCTTGTCCCCGCCGGCCAGGTCGCCGACCACACTCGCCGACACCGCCGCAACAGAACCGCCGACCGCGAAGACCAGCAACTTCGACCCGCCGAACATCGCATACATCACCAACGCCAGCGGCGCCGCGTACAAGCCGATCTCCGACGGAACGCCAGCGACCGAGGCCATTCCCATCGACTCGGGAATCAACAGCGCGGCGACGCTCACCGCGGCGATCAGATCGGCGGGGCCCGACGTGCGCCAGTCGTACCCTTTGATCCACGCACCGATCGGAAACCAGCGCTGCATCGTGGTCGGCGCGGTCGGAAGGGCACGGGAGCGATCCCCGTCAGTCTTCTCGCTGATCACCGTCAGCGACTTTCACACGGCGGCACCGAGGACGTCCCCATCTGCAGCACCGTACGTGAGCGCAGCAACGGTATCTATCAGATATCGGCACGAACCGGAGCCGTCGCCCAGCTGGACGAGGCCATCACCGAGTTGATGCGAGCATCCGCGAGGGGCGGGTCTGGTGCGCTCGGTTGGTCGCGTGTGGACACCGACCGGAACTACTTCGGCCGCGCCCTCGGGGCGCTTCGGCGCGGACCGAGACGAACGTCGAATTCGGGCGACGTCGGTCCGCCCGCCAGTCGTGCCGATTTCTGACAGCGGGTAGCGGCTCTAGCGTCGCCGCCAGTCCGCGTCCACGATGCGGACTTCAGCGCGGCAACCAGGAGGAGCATCAATGAGCTACGAAACGGAATCGAACTACAGCAGCTGGGCGGTCGGGTGGGCCGGCTTTGCGTGCGTGATGCTGATCATGATCGGCGTGTTCGACTTCATCCAGGGCCTCGTTGCACTGTTCAACGACGAGTTCTACGTCGTCGGCCAGGAATGGGTGTTCGAGTTCGACATCACGGCATGGGGCTGGATCCAATTGATACTCGGAGTGATCCTCATCGCCTCGGGCATCGGCATCTTCTCCGGCAACGTCGCCGCTCGAACCATCGGCGTGATCATTGCCGGGCTCGCGGCGATCGTGAACTTCGCGTGGCTGCCGTACTACCCCGTGTGGTCGATCATCGTGATCGCCATCTGCGTCGCCGTCATCTGGGCGCTCACCGCACACGGACGAGACATCGCCGCCTGACGCCCCGAACCGGACGTGGCGCCGGACGGACGATCCGGTTCACCCCGGAGCGGGTAGCAGGATGTGCGTGGCACCACGGGATGAAGGACTGAGGTTGCGAGGGTGACGTTCGAAGAGACGATGGAGAACATCGCCAAGGCCTTCCAGGCCGCCGGCGTGGGTATCATCATCGTCGTCGGCGGGCTGGGCGCGATGGTGATGGGCCTCCGGGACTTCCGGGGCGTGAACAAGCTGTTCGGCGACGTCCGCCGCGATTTCGGCCAGCCGCTGACCGGACCACTGACGCGATGAGCGGACCCCGGTCGCGGCGGCTGGTGCGCCGGTTCCGGGAGGCGGCCCGCGACAACCAGTGGGTGATCCCGGCCCTCGGTGTCGTGTTCGGTCTGATCCTCGCAATGCTGATTCCCGCCGGGAGCGAGTCGGTGGACGACCCGTGGACGCTCAGCGTTGCCGACGCGCGCACCAGCTTGTCGGGTGGGCTGGCACTCGTGTTCACGTCACTCAGCATCGTGCTGGCGCTCGCGTCGGTGTCGGCGCAGAACGTCGTCAGCCGCTTCGGCTCACGGGTGATGCGCATCTACGAACGGCGGTCGCCGGACCGCTGGGTCATCGGTTCGTTCGCGTTTGCGGCGGCCTTCATTCTCAACGTCCAGGTCCAACTCCGCCGCCTCGACCCCGACGCGCCGGCGCCGACCGCCGGGCTCGTCTTCTCGGTCCTCCTCCTCGTCTTGACCGGATCGCTCGTCATCGCCTACGTCGCGATGATCACTCGATGGTTCCGCGTCGACCGAGCCGTGATCCGCGTCGCCGGTGCCGCCCGCGAGTCTGCACGCGCCATGACGCGGCACCGGAAGGGCGAGTCGGTGGCGTCACTTCCCGACCGTCCTGACAACGCGCTCGACATCCCGGCGCCGACGATGGGCCACCTCGCCGAGATCGATGCCGACATCCTCCTCGAGCACTGCCGACGGCTCAACGCCGTCGCGGTGATCACCGAGCCAATCGGGACACTGGTGGTCGTCGGCCAGCCGATTGGATGGATCGCCAGCCGCGACACCGCCGCCGAACTGCACCCCGACAAGGGCGTCCTCGCCACCGTCGACGTCTCCGGGACGCGCGAGATCAGGGCGAGCATCGAGTACGGCGTGGTGGGGTTGGTCGACGTCGCGATCATCGCCCTCTCGCCGGCGGTCAACGACCCGAACTCCGCGCTCCAGGTGATCGAGGAGATGAACTTCCTGTTCCAGGACCTCGCCGACGTGCCGCTCGGACCCTACGCCGTACCCGACGCCGAGAGCTTCCCGAGAGTGATCGTGCGCACCCGCACGTTCGGCGAGCTGGTCGACGTCGCCACGACCCAGGTGGTGCAATACGGCATCACCGACCCGATGGTCGTGCGATCGCTCCGGCAGTTCGCCAGCGCCCTCCAGCGGCTGGACCTGGACGACTCCGACCGCGCCCACGTCGACGCCTTCGCCGCCAAACTCGAGGGCGCCAAGTCGATGTAGCACTCGCCGCCGTGGTCGTTGCGGCGGACCTCCAGCCGAGATCGCGAGTCATGGACCTCCTGATCGCCGCCGCAGCGCATGCCAACACCGCCCAGCATTACGCCCGGCAACGCGACGGATCTCGTCCGAATCGAGGACGTCGTGGAGATCGGTCCGGTATGACGACACTCGGTTGACGTGACTCGGCCCCCGTCGCGGCGTTACGGGGGGTCTGACGAGGATCTGTGCAGGATCCTGAATTTCGACGCTCGACGGCAGCAATTTCGCGTTGGTCAAAATCGCTGG
>JASJHI010000153.1:0-3846 GCA_033791105.1 Acidimicrobiia bacterium
AGTGTGGGCCTCCTCTTCGATCTGTGGCCCCGCCGCTGCGGCAGCCCTCGCCGCCTGTAGTTCGTTGCCGCGTGGGCCTGAGCGGTCGATCGACGCAGTCACCGTCGCCCGCTCGCCCACCGGTGATGTTCGCTCCCCGTCGTAAGCGATGACCCCGTGACCGGGCAGTTCGATCGGCGAAGCCATGGGGAGCGGCTCGACCGATGCGACGTCGAGCGTGGCGAATGTGCCGGGGGCGAGCGGGACCCGAAGTCGTCGACCGCCCTCGCCGAGACGGATCAGGACGCCGGCGTCGTCGCTCGGCGCGATCGGGTGCAGTCGCCCAGCGATTCCGGAGAGCCCGGTGCTGCCAGGGTCAGCAAGACTTGCCACGACCCAGCGAACCGACGACGGATCGGTGACCGCGCGGGCGCCGACGAACCTCGTCGAGATCAGTGCGGCCTCGACGAGTGCATCTTCATGCACCACGGCCGACTTCGAGCGGTCGTCGATGCGGATCGATACCCGCTTGGACCGGTCGCTCACGTCCTCGAGCGGCACCGTGCCGGTTGCGACGAGCGCCGCCGCGACCCCCGCCGCGGTACCGTCGATCGCCGCGGGAAAGACGTTGTTCGTCCCGGTCGAGATCGCGATCAGCGGCACGTCGGGCCAGCCGGTTGCGACGTCGCGGCAGGTACCGTCGCCGCCGAGCGCGACGACCGCGCCGACCTCTGCCTTCCACATCGCTTCGGCACAGGCGATCGTGTCGAGGTGTGAACCGGTGCGTGGACCCTCGACGAAGTCGATCCGCCCGTCGAGTCCCGAGACCGCCCGCTCGGCGAGGTGGTGACCATCGTCGCTCATCAGCAGGCGTGTAGCGCCCTGCTCGAGCGCACCGGCTGCGACGCGGCGCAGGATTCCGATCTTCTGGGTGTCCGGGGTGTGGCTGGCGCCCGACGTCAGACGGCGGATGTCCTTGCCGGCATGAGGGTTGACGATGATGCCGACCGTCGGCGCGGGGCTCGCGCCCATCAGGCCCCCGGGCGGGCGAGTGCTTCCCGGATGCCCGCCGCCACACTTTCAGCGTTCGGCAGGTAGTGCTGCTCGAGCGCGGGACTGAACGGCACCGGAGAGAAGGGTGCGGCGATCCGTCCGACGGGGGCATCGAGGTGGTCGAAGGCATATTCCTGGATCTGCGCAGCCACTTCAGCTCCGAGCCCGCCGAACCGGACGGCTTCGTGGACGACGACGACCCGGTTGGTCTTGCGCACCGACTCGATGATCGTGTCGGTGTCGAGCGGTTGGAGGGTGCGCGGGTCGATGACCTCGACGTCGATCCCGTCGGCGGCGAGGCTCTCGGCGGCAGCCAACGACTCGTTCGCCATGTGGCCCCATGCGACGACCGTGACGTCTGAGCCCTCACGGGTGATCTTCGCAGAGCCGAGCGGCACGATGTAGGGCTCTTCGGGAACCTCACCCTGCATGCCGAGCAGGCGCTTGTGCTTGATCATCACCGTCGGGTTGTCCTCGCGAATGCACGCCGCCATCAGCCCCTTCATGTCGTACGGGTTGGACGGGTGCACCACCTTGAGACCGGGGAAGTGACACAGGAGCGCTTCGAGCGACTGGCTGTGCTGCGCCGCCGCCGACAACCCGCCGCCACCGCCCGTAGTGATCGTGAGCGGCACGGTGGCCGCGCCACCGAACATGTACTTGATCTTCGCCGCCTGATTGACGATCTGGTCGAACGCGACACAGATGAAGTCCATGAACATGATGTCGACGATCGGTCGAAGCCCGCTGACGGCCGCCCCGACACCGAGGCCGATGATCGCCTGCTCGCTGATCGGCGTGTCGACGACGCGCCGTTCACCGAACTCGGCCTGGAGTCCGGCGAACGTGCCGAACACACCCCCGAATGCGCCGATGTCCTCTCCTGCGCAGAACACGTCCGGATCGGCCGCCATCTCCTGGCGCACGGCCTCGTTGAATGCCTGCACGTAGGCCAGCTTGCGGGTCATGACGCCGCCATCGACGGTGTCGTCGTCGGCTCGGTGTACACGTCGACCAGCAGCTGATCGGGTTCCGGTAGCGGGCTCGCCTCGGCGAACTCGATCGCGGCGGCGATGTCGGCCCGCAGTTCGGCCCACACCACATCGAAGTCGTCACGACTCGCGGAGCCCGCCTCGATGAGCTGTTCCTCGAACGTGAAGATCGGATCGCGCTCGCGCCACTCGGCAACCTCGTCGTCGGTGCGGTACTTCAGCCCGAGGTTCTGCACGCCGTGGTGGTTGTAGTAGCGGTACGTCTTGGCCTCGATCAGCGACGGACCATCGCCGCGCCGGGCCCGCGCGACAGACTCGAGGGTGGCTTCGTGGACGGCGACGACATCCATCCCGTCGACGATCACACCCGGCATTCCGTAGCCCGCGGCGCGGTCGACGATGTCGGTGATCGCCATCGTCTGGTCACGCGGCGTGAACTCGCCGTACTCGTTGTTCTCGCAGACGAACACGACCGGCAAGTGGAGCGCGCAGGCCATGTTCGCCGCCTCGTGGAAGGCGCCGATATTGGTCGAGCCGTCGCCGAAGAACGTCACGGCAACATTGCCGTCGTCGCGGTACTTGTTGGCGAAGCCGGCGCCGACGGCGATCGGTGAACCGGCGCCGACGATGCCGTTCGCGCCCAACATCCCGACGTCGAGGTTCGAGATGTGCATCGAACCGCCCTTGCCCTTGCAATAGCCGGTCGACTTCCCCATCAGCTCGGCCATCATTTCGTTGAACTGGCCGCCCTTCGCCACGAGGTGTCCGTGGCCTCGGTGGGTCGAGGTGATCTGGTCATCGTCGGTGAGCGTGGCGCAGACTCCTGCAGCGACAGCCTCCTCGCCGACGTAGAGATGGAGAAAGCCGGGCAGCTTGGCGGCTTCGGCGAGCGCACCGGCCGTCTCCTCGAACAGACGGATTCGGACCATCCGTCGATGCAGGTCCATCAGGACGTCGGTCGAGAGTTCCATCGGGTTCCTCGCTCAGCGACTCAGGATCGTGACGCCGCTGATTCCGGGCGCGCCGTAGACATGGGTGTATGCGACCTTCGGGTCGTCCGGGACCTGCCGCTCGCCGGCGTCGCCGCGCAGTTGGAGCACGTTCTCGTAGACCTGGCGCAGGCCGGAGGCGCCGATCGGTTCACCGTTGGCAAGACATCCGCCGTCGGTGTTGACCGGGAGACGCCCGTTGATCTCGGTCTCACCGTTGGCGATCATCTGCTCCTGTTCGCCGTGTTCGCAGAATCCGTTCTCGGCCATGTGCATGACCTCGGCCCCGGACTCGGTGTCCTGCAACTGCGCGACATCGACCTCGTCCGGCCCGATTCCGGCCATCTCGAATGCCGCCCTGGACGCATCGGCGGTCGGACCCGCGTCGCGTTCGATGGCGACCGACGGAGCGAGCACTTCGAACGAGCCGAAGCGGCGCGTGCGGGCGACGGCGGCCTTGAGGTAGATCGGACGGTCGGTGTACTCCTTCGCCTTGTCGGCGCGGCACAACACCATGGCGACGCCGCCCTCGCCGGGCGAGCAGAACATGTATTGCGTGAGTGGGTACGACAGCATCAGCGAGTCGAGCACCTCCTGCTCGCTCAACGGCTTGCGGCGCCATGCCATCGGATTCAGCGCACCGTTGCGGAAGGCCTTCGCGGAGACCTTGGCGAGTGTCGGCTGCGTGATGCCGTACTCGTGCATGTAGCGGGTGATCTTCATCCCGAAGAACTGCGTGGTGAGCGCCAATCCGGAACCGCCGTACCAGTCCTTGCCCTACTTGCCCTCGATCCGAAACGCGCCGCGCTCGTGTTTGTCGAACCCGATCGCCA
>JASJHI010000154.1:0-3484 GCA_033791105.1 Acidimicrobiia bacterium
CATCACCAACACCGCTGACCGCTACATCAACGCGCCCCGAACCATCACCCCGGCCCACGAAACCCCAGGTCGCCGAACTCACCCGACAAAGGCCTTGACATCCCTACGAGCTTCATTCTGCGCACGACCGGGCATCTCATATCGCGCGACACCAGGGCGCTGACGACGGTCACCGATGTGTTGTTCAGGGGCACCCGATAACACCGATCGATAGCCCGCCCTTGATGCAGGGCCGATCCGCACAGATCGGCCCTACTTCCGCGCCGCGCTCCTCGGTCAGTCGGTGCGGATCCGCGGCGTGCTAGAGGTGACGCGTGCCTCGCGATGGTTGCACGCGATGACCGCCCGAAGCCGGCGGGGCGCAGGCGTCGTTCGAATGGCGAAGCAGCCAAGGCTCGCGGAGGTCGTTCAGACCTCGACCATGTGGCGGAGGACTTGCGGGTGCCCGTTCACTTGTCGGCGAGGAGTCGTCCGAAGGCGTCGTTGAGGTGGCTGCGTTCGACGGTTGAGAGCGGTGCGCCGAAGAGTCGTTCGATGTCGCGAGTGTGGAGGGCGGCCATGCGTCGGTGGAGGCGTCGGCCCTGTGGTGTGAGGTCGACGAGCACTTCGCGTCGGTCGGTTCCGCCTTGGTCGCGGGTGACCAGCCCAGCCTCGACGAGCCGTCCCACGATCCGATTGCACGAACTGTTGGCGACGAGCAACTTTTCGGCGAGTTCTCCCATGCGAATCGGTGAACCGTGAGCGGAGACCTGGTGCAGGACGTCGTAGTCGTCGAGCGAGCGGCCGTAGCGGGCCCGCAGATTCTGGTCCATTGCCTTGGTGGCCGTGCGGTGGTATCGGACCAGATGTTCCCAGGTTCTGACGACGTTCGCTGCTGACATGGATCGATCGTACCAAATCATTTCCGATCGGAAATAAATTCGGAGCGTGATCGGTTGATCTGTTCATGACCACCGCATCTGCCATCGACATCCGCCGGTCCACTGACCGGTTCCACACCAGAGCCGGCTGGCTCGACTCGAAGCATTCGTTCAGCTTCGGCAACCACTACGCACCTGACAACACCCATCACGGCCAGCTCCTCGTGCTCAACGACGACCGGGTCGCCAGCGGCACCGGATTCGACAGACATCCACATCGCGACATGGAGATCGTGACCTGGGTGCTCGACGGCGAACTCGAACACAAGGACTCCGAGGGCAACCGGGGTCTCATCTATCCGGGTCTTGCGCAACGGATGAGTGCGGGCCGAGGCATCTGGCACTCAGAGAAGAACTGGAGCGCGAGCGACGAGGTCCACTTCATCCAGATGTGGATCCTGCCCGACACAGAAGCGATCGACCCCGGCTACCAGCAGCTCGACATCAACGGCCAACTCGCTGCCGGTGGTCTCGTGCCGATCGCATCCGGGCAGGGACACGACGCGGCCATCTCCATCCAGCAGCGCGACGCGGTCCTGTGGGGCGCCAGGCTGCAGGCCGGCGAAGGTGTCCAGGTTCCCGAGGCTGCGTTCGGTCACGTCTTCGTCGCCCGCGGAAGTGTCGAGTTCGAGGCGAACGGCAAGCTCGACACCGGTGACACTGTCCGCCTCCACGGCGGGGGCGGACAGGGGCTGGTCGGCGGAGCCGACGGCGCAGAAGTATTGGTGTGGACGACGGGAGCAATGTGATGACCGAACGACAAGAGAGCGACGACATGACCACATCACCGGGCGCCGATCGCTCCGTCGATTGGGATCGCCTCCGCTCGACATACCTGCTCGATCGATCGGCCAGGCCGAAGTCGACGGCTCGCGGCGTGCACCACGTCGCACTGCTGTCGAGCAACGTCGAACAGACGATTCGCTTCTATCAGGACGTACTCGGATTCCCGCTGACCGAGTTGTTCGAGAACCGTGACTTCGACGGTTCGACGCACTTTTTCTTCGACATCGGGCACGGCAATTCGCTCGCGTTCTTCGACTTCCCCGGTCTCGAACTCGGAGAGTACGGCGAAGTGCTGGGTGGCCTCCATCACCTGGCGATCTCGGTCGAACCCCAGCAGTGGGCCCACCTCAAGGCCAAGCTCGACGACGTCGGTATCGAGTACGCCCATGTCGATGGCACCTCGATCTACTTCCGTGGCCCCGATGGGGAGCGTCTCGAACTGATCGCCGATCCACTCGGTGAGATGTACGGATTGCCGGTGATGTGAGCGTGATCGACTTCACTCACGAGCAGTTGCCCGGACGAACCGTCTTCGGCGCGGGTCGTCGGCGCGACGCCCCAGCCGAGATCGGAGCGCTCGACGCGACCGGTGTCCTGATCGTCGGTGGCACTCATGACACCGACACGATTTCGGGGTTGGCCGACGCGTTGGCCATCCCAGCCGAGACGATCATCGGCGTGCGCCCGCACGTGCCGGCCGACACCGTGAACGCTGCGCTCGCGCTGTTCGACCGGTTCGCCCCGAACGTCGTCGTCGCCGTCGGCGGTGGATCGGCAACCGGGCTGGGCAAGATGATCGCGCTCGAACGCGACGTGACTCTCGTGGCAATCCCGACCACCTACGCAGGGTCGGAGATGACCCCGATCTGGGGTACCACCGACAACGGTGTGAAGCAGACCGGACGGTCGCTGCGGGTGCTCCCGCGCGTCGTGGTCTACGACCCCGAACTCACGGTCGGTCTGCCGAAATCGGTCACGGTGAACAGCGCGTTCAACGCCCTCGCCCACTGTGTCGAAGCTCTCTGGCTGCCGGACACGTCACCGATCACAGCAGAGGCGGCCATCAGCGCTATCCGCGCGATCACTGAGAGCCTCGACGACGTGGTCGAGCGGCTCGATGACGTCGATGCACGTGCCCGCCTGCTCTATGGAGCACACCGCGCCGGCTCGGTCCTCAGCGCGGCAGGAACGGGCCTGCTCCACAAGACCGCTCACGTTCTGGGTGGCATGTTCGATCTCGACCATGGAGCGATGTACGCCGTGCTCACGCCGCACATGGTCGGCTACCACAGCGATCAGAACCCCGACCTTGACGAACTACTCACGAGCGCACTCGGCCCCGACCCGCGACATGCGCTCGATGATCTCGCTGTTCGGCTCAGTGCACCACGATCGCTCGTCGACATCGGCTTCCCCGTCGATGCGACACCGACCGCCATCCAAGCTGTCGCCCACCACGCCGGTGTGAGCATCGACGAGATCGAACCTCTCCTCGCGGCGGCCATCTCCGGCCACCCAACCCCGTCACACCACATCGCACAGGAAACATCGTGACCGACCAACACTCCCCATCACACGGCTGACCCGCACTCTCCACCGACGAGTGGGCCGACACGACCTCTGGAGCCAAGTCGTCGGCGAGATCCGACTCGGCTACTCGCCCTGGCTCACCAGCGGGTGGTGATCGGCGGCTGGCGGACGTGGATATAGAGTGGCCTACCCGACCGACTCGGCGTGCGAGTTCGCCGGAAGTGCGCTCACCCGACACGCCGCGCATG
>JASJHI010000155.1:0-4251 GCA_033791105.1 Acidimicrobiia bacterium
GGGTCCGAACACGCGCATGGTCACACCGTATTCCCGTCAGACCCGCCCGAACTCTCGGCGTCATTTCCTGCGGATTCCGCTGCGTTCGACGCCGAGACTCCGGTGCAGCTCAGGAGTGGACGGGGTCGGTGAACGAGACCATCGGGATGTGCGCCATCATGCGGACACGATCAGTGTCGGTGCCGTCGTAGGACCGCCCCATCGATGTGAGCAGTCGCTCGGCGGTCTTCGCGTGGGCCCGCTCGTACTCGGCGAAGCGCGTGGCCGCCTCCTCGTCGGTGAGCATCCGCTGCTCGGGTGTCCAGGCTCGGTTGCGGACCTGTACGAAGGCTGCAGGGGTGGCGGAAATGTTGCGGTACCAGTCGGCGTTCGGGCCGGTTCCAGAGCAGACGATGTACTCGCCGGTGGCCTCGTCGTGCACCACGACTTCGAGCGGGGTGTGGTACGTCGCGCCCGACTTTCGGCCGCTGTGGGTGATCAGGATGAAACGGTCGCCGAAGAGGAATCCGAGCTTGATCCGAAACATCCAGCCGGGAACCTTCAGGATCCACTTGAAGAGCCCGGAGGGCTTCTGGCGGAAGCTGAAGGAGTCGCGTGCGCTCATGGCGGCGAAGGTAGCGGCTGTGCTCGTCAGACATCCACGCCTCGCGCCGCCGACCCCGCCGAGAAGGGAGCTAGGCGAACCGGTGACCGGACGTCGTGGCAAGGAAGGGCTCGAGTGGGATTTCCTCCTGCTGGAGGAACCCGCGTTTCGCCAGCACCCCGTCACGGACGAGTTCGATGACCGCCGCGACCGAGCTGGCGGTCGTCCAGGCGATCGCGGTCCGTTGCCGTCCGGCGATCTCGATCGGGCGGTACGCGCGCACGAACTCCTGGCGCAAGAGCTGATCGTCACGCGTGCCCTCGGCGGCGATGTGGATGTACACGATGTCCTCGTCGACAGGAGGCTTGGCGTTGGTGAGGATCTCCCCGGCCAACTCGCGTCGGTCGCGCATCAGTAGCTCGTGGAAGAAGAAGTTCATCTGCCGCATGTGGCCGGGGTAGCGCATCGTCTTGTAGTCGAGGTTCTCGACACGCCCGAGATAGGTCGAACACATCGTGCCGAGTCCACCCGAGGTGGTGAACGCCTCGAGCTGGGTGCCGTCGACGTAGATCGTCTCGTGCCACTCCATCGGCGACACGAACTTGCGGACGCCGCCCTCGATCACCTCGCAGTCGTTGAGGTACTCGTTGACGACCCCTTCCGGTGACCAGTTGAACGCGTAGCCCATCAGCCCGGTCGGATGCCGGGGGAGCGCACCGACACGCATGCGGATCGACCGGCATCGGTCGAACGCCTCGATCTGCGACGCGGCGACGATGCCGACGAACCCGGGCGCCAGCCCGCATTGCGGTGCCATCACCCGATCCGCCGTTTCGGCGAGCTCGATGATGCGAGCGGTGGTCGCGACGTCCTCGGTCAGGTCGAAGTAGTGGATCCCCAATCCGTGGGCGACCTCGGCGAGGCCGGCATTGAGGTGGTAGGGGAGGCAGGACAGCACAGCGTCGGCGCCTGTCAGCGCGCCGGCGACGGCGGCCGGGTCGGCGAGGTCGGTGACGACCGTGTCGAGGTCTGACGTGATCTCCGGCGGGGTGCGGGCGTCGTGTCCGGTCACGTCGAAACCCGCCTCGACCAGCAGCTCGGCAGCGAGGAGTCCGATCTTGCCCAGCCCCATCACCGCGACGCGTTCGATCGCCATCAGAACTCGAACCGGATGCCCTGCGCGAGCGGCAGGTCGCGCGAGTAGTTCACCGTGTTCGTCTGACGGCGCATGTAGCCGCGCCAGGCGTCCGAACCGGACTCGCGTCCGCCTCCCGTGTCCTTCTCGCCACCGAACGCACCGCCGATCTCGGCGCCGGACGGACCGATGTTGACATTGGCGATCCCGCAATCCGACCCGACCGCCGAGAGGAACGTTTCCGCCTCGCGGACGTCGGTCGTGAAGATGCAGGACGAGAGACCCTGGGGGACGGCGTTGTGTATCCCGATCGCATCCTCGAGAGACGAGTAGCGCAGCACATAGAGGATCGGGGCGAACGTCTCCGTCCGCACGATCGGCGTCTGCGCGGGCATCTCGACGATCGCCGGCCGCACGTACGCCGCGTCGGGTGACATCTCGGCGCGCAACCGTTCTCCGCCGCTCACCGTGCCGCCCTCCTCCGTCGCGGTCGCGAGCGCGGACGCCATCGCGTCGAGTGCTCGCAGATCGATGAGTGGGCCGACGAGCACGTCGTCGTCGAGCGGGTCACCGATCTGCAGTTCGTCGTACACCCCGCACAACCGCGGCACGAGCGCGTCGTAGACGTCGTCATGCACGATCAGCCGCCGCAAGGAGGTGCATCGTTGGCCTGCGGTTCCGACGGCGGAGAACACGATCGCGCGCAGCGCCATTTCGAGGTCGGCGGTCGGTGCGACGATCATCGCGTTGTTACCGCCGAGTTCGAGGATGCACCGTCCGAACCGCTCGGCGACGACCGGGCCGACAGCGCGCCCCATCGGTACCGAGCCGGTCGCCGAGACGATGGCCACATCGCGGCTGCGCGCGATCGCATCGCCGACATCGGCCGCGCCGACGATCACCTGCGAGAGATTCGGCGGAGCGTCGTCGCCGAAGCGAGCGATCGCACGATCGACGATCTTCTGGGTCGCAAGGGCCGTGAGAGGTGTCTTCTCCGATGGCTTCCAGATCACCGGGTTGCCGCACACCAGCGCGAGCGCAGCATTCCAGCACCACGGTGCGACGGGGAAGTTGAACGCCGTGATGATTCCGCACGGACCCATCGGATGCCAGGTTTCACGCATCGTGTGGCCGGGTCGCTCGGAGGCGATCGTCAACCCGTAGAGCTGGCGCGAGAGACCGACGGCGAAGTCGCAGATGTCGATCATCTCCTGCACCTCGCCGAGGCCTTCCTGGAGAATCTTGCCGCACTCGAGGGACACGAGCGCACCGAGCGCGTCCTTGCTCGCCCGCAGTTCATCTCCGAGCAGTCTGACGAGTTCGCCCCGGCGCGGTGGCGGCACGGAGCGCCACGATGTGAAGGCATCCGCTGCTCGGGTGATTGCAGCTTCGGCGTCGTCGCGCGACTGGACCGTGAGGCGAGCGATGACCGATCCGTCGATCGGAGTCGTGACGGTCAGCGTCGACGCGCCGTCGCGTGCGTTCAGTTCGTCGGGGTCGAGTCCGCAGGCGCGGAGGACGTCGTGGTACATGCGGGCATCATCCCACGGCCTCCGCCGGTTGCAGCGCGGAGTCGTCGGGCCCGGGTCCGTTCGCCGCTTTGGCCCGCATCGCCTTGATCTTCCGGCGCGCATCGGCCTGCTTGCGGAACGCCCCGGCGATGCCCTCCGGGTTGAGGATCGCAGTGAGGATCAGGAGTACGCCGCCGATCAGTGCCTCCCATGTGCCGAGCCCGCCGATCAGCTGTCGGGTGCCGAAGAACGCGACGCCGGACGTGGCGACGATTCCCGCGGTGACAGCGCCGCTGACGCTGGTGATGCCACCGAGGTACGCGACAGCGAGCGCGGTGAGGGACGCGACGGTGCCGTACGAGACATCGGACACCGCCCCGAACCGGTACGCCGTCAGGGTGCCGGCCACCCCGGCGATGAAGGCCGAGATCGTGAACACGACCAATTTCACCGACGCGACATTGATGCCGGCGGCGCTGGCGGCGCGCTCGTTCGAACGGACGGCGAGCATGCGCCGCCCGACTCCACTGCGTCTGATGTTGACCACCAGCAGCGCGAGGAGGAGCGCGACAAGAACGAGGAAGATCCCGTACACCGGGCGCGACGTCTTCGTGCCGAGCACCAGCGCGATGTCCCAGTCCCCGAACTTCGGGTGCGGGATCTTGGCGCCGCCGCTGTTCGCGTCGCCGACGAGCCGCGGATCCTTGAACAGGAATTCAGTGATCGCGACCCCGCCGGCAAGTGTGACGATCGCCAGGTTGGTGCCGCGCAATCGGATTGCGGGAAGCCCGATCAGGGTGCCGAACGCAGCGGCGATGAGTGCGGCGAGGATCGGCGCCCACGGGAACGGGATCCCTGTGTTCATGGCGATCTTCGACAGTGAGAATCCGGCGATCCCGGCGAAGGCCATCTGTGCGAGGGACGTGATTCCGCCGAACCCTGTGAGGACGACGAACGACAGGGCGAGAACCGTGGTGATGGCCGTGGTCATGATCGCCCCGCGCCACAGCGGTCCGAGGAGG
>JASJHI010000156.1:0-12140 GCA_033791105.1 Acidimicrobiia bacterium
TGCCTTCTTCGCCGGTGCCTTCTTGGCTGGTGCCTTCTTCGCGGTCGCCGTCTTCTTCGCCGGCGCCTTCTTCACGGTGGCTGCCTTCTTTGCGGTCGCCATCGGTCAGCCGTTGAGCGAAGACTTGAGCGCCGAGCTGGCGCTGAACTTCATCGCCGTCGATGCCTTGATCTGGATCGTGTCGCCGGTCTGCGGGTTGCGGCCCTCGCGGGCGCTGCGCTCGGTCGTGCTGAACGATCCGAAGCCTGGCCATGCGACCTTGTCGCCGGCCTTCGCCTGACTGACGACGTAGTCGAAGAACGCGTCGAGCGTCGTCTCGGCCTGCGCCTTGGAAACGCCTGCGGAGTCGGCCACTGCGTCGAGCATCTCTGCCTTGGTTGCCATTGGATCCTCTTTCGATTTGTTGATTCGGGTGGAGTTGTTCCTGCGGGGGTCACCCCGGTGCTGGACACCGTGACGTTCGCACGGGATCGATCGGCACAGCTCGTGCCTGGCCGACTATCAGACCGATCGAAGCCCCGTTATTCAAGCACCCTTCTCGTTGCATTTGCATCGAGATGACTCGCGCAGCCGCGCCGGTACTACGGATGCGACGACAATCCCTCGCGGAGAATCGACGCGACCTGTGCCTCCTCCCCGTCGGCGTACGTCGTCCGCGGCCAGAAGAAGCCGCGGAGCCCGTCCCCCTTCGATCTCGGTACGACGTGCACATGGAGGTGGGCGACGCTCTGACTCACCGTGTTGTTGTTGGCCACGAACGTGCCCTGACCGCCGAGCAGTGATGGCATCGCGGCGCTGATGTGCTGCACATCGAGCCAGAACGGACCGACCTCCTCAGCGGCAAGGTCGGCGAGCGTGACCGCATGGCGACGCGGCACGACCAGCGAGTGTCCGTGGAAGAGCGGACGGCGATCGAGGAAGGCGACCGACGTGGGCGACTCGAACACCACCTGCGCCGGCTCGGTGCCAACGACGATCGCACAGAAGGGGCAGGGCTCCGTCGGCATCGGGGGTGCGGTCGTCATCACGTCATTCTCGCGAACCGCGGACGCGGGTCCGCCACCATCCACCACGGCGAGCAACCGCTGCAGTACAACTGCATGGCGTTGACATGGAATCGGCACTGACGAACCCAGACTCATCCGTCCTCGAGGCAGCACGCCCGCAGCGACAACGGGAGCGCATCGTGCTCGACACGTCGGTGTTGATCGCCGACCCGACATGTGTGCTCGAGTTCGATGAGGTCGGAGTCGTCATCCCGCTGACGGTGGTCGAGGAACTCGACGGGCTCAAGAGTCGGCCCGACGATGTCGGCCGCGCCGCCCGCACCGCGCTACGCACGCTCGAGGAACTGCGCGTCGCACACGGTGGGTCGCTGGCCGAACCGGTACCGACCGGCAACGGCACCTCGACGATTCAGATCGAGATCAACAACATTCGCAAGCACCTGCTCATCGAGCACGGCCTCGACCCCTCCGGCGCCGACAACCGCATCATCGGCGCTGCCATCGGACAGTCGGAGTTCGGTCCGACCACGATCGTCAGCAACGACGCGGCGCTACGCATCAAGGCAGCCCACCTCGGAGTCACCGCCGCCGAACATCGGCTCACGCGCTCGGAGGCGCACCCACAGGCGGTCGGATGGACCACGATCGACTCGCCACACGAGGCGATCGACTGTCTGTACGCGGCCGGAGCGATCGCGATCGACGCTGCGGTGCCCGCCGAATCGATCGAGTTCAGCGAGAACGAGTTCGCGGTGCTCAGATCGGGCTCTCAGTCTGCGTTGGTCCGCACGGTCGGAGCCGAGTTCGTCCTGCTGCCCCACTCCGCTCCCGAGCCGTGGGGTCTACGGGCACGCAACAAGGAGCAACGGTTCGCACTCGAATTGCTCCTCGACCCCGACATCGAGGTGGTCGCACTCGACGGTCGAGCCGGCACCGGCAAGACACTCCTCGCGATCGCGGCCGGGCTCGAGCAGGTCGTCGAGCGCGGCCGCTACGAACGCGTGGCCGTCTACCGCCCGCTCGTCCCCGTCGGCCGAGCCGACGTCGGGTTCCTGCCCGGTGGACTCGACGAGAAGCTCGATCCCTGGATGGCCGCCATCCACGACGCCATCGTTGCGCTCACCGACATGGGCAGCAGCCACGACGCCGGAAATCTCGTCGACGAACTCACCGACCGAGGGCAGCTCTCACTCGAGTCGGTCACCTTCCTCCGCGGCCGTTCGCTCCAGCGCCAGCTCGTCGTCATCGATGAGGCGCAGAACCTCGAACCGACGACGTTACGCACGATCCTCACCCGCGTCGGCGCCGGCACGAAGGTCATCTTCACGGGCGACACCAGCCAGATCGACGCGCCATACCTCGGTGAGTCGAACAATGCGCTGAGCGTCCTCACGTCGGCGTTCACCGGCCAGCGCTGTTTCGGCCACATCACGCTCACCTCCTGCGAACGCAGCGATGTTGCCAGCCTCGCCGCCGAACTGCTCTGAGCAGTTCGACGCAACAGCTGCGCCCCACGCTCCCCTTCCCTTGCCAGAGGTGACCCCCAGGCCACTGCGGCGGTGACACACCCCCTGAATACTGTGGGGTGTGTGCAGATGCCGCGATTCGCCGTCGTCGACCTCGAGACCTCCGGGCTCTCATCGCGCCGGCACCGCATTCTCCAGCTGGCGATGGTCACGGTCGAGGCCGACGGCACCCGCCTCGACAGTTGGGAGACGCTTGTCAAGTTGCGGTGGCCGTGGCAGCGGGTCGGTCCCACACAGGTCCACGGACTCCGCCGCGGCGACCTCCGAGGCGCCCCGCCGCTCGACGAGGTGCTCGACGAGTTCAGCGAACGTCTCGACGGCGCGCTGTTCACCGCGCACAATGCCGAGTTCGATTCCGAGTTCCTCCTCCGCGCCGCGCGGCGCCGTCAGGGGCTCGATCTCGACGCCACGCTCGCGCCACGGCTGTGCACACTCCGGATGTCGCGCCGCCTCGACCCCGAGCGAGAGCGGTCGCACCGCCTCGGCGACGTGTGCGACCGGTATGGCGTCGAGATCTCGCGCCCCCACGATGCGCTCGCCGACGCCACCGCCACCGCCGAGGTCCTGCCACACCTGCTCGCGGCCCACGACATCAGCGAACCCGGGCAACTCGAACCGCACCTCGACGCCGTCACCTAGGTGATCAGCGCAGGTCGACATCAGCGAGATGTCGGCCAGAGACCGGGGTGCTCGTCCAGCTGCATCGAGAACGCGAGTGGAACCACGTCGTAGCGCTCGCGCACCTCAGCCAGTGGCAGATGGGCGAGCGACAAGTGGTCGGCCCGGCTGAAGTCCGACGTGCAGACCGCGCCCCGAGCGAATGCCTCGGCGACGAGGTCGGCGGCACCGGGCATCGAGAGTGCACCGAACTGTCCGTCCGGGCCAGGGTAAGGCACCCCTCCGAATGGGACGAACTGCTCGGAAGCGCCGTGCTTGATCAGCCCGGCCTCATGGATCAGGACGTTCGCCATCGAAGCCATCCAATTTGCCTCGCTGTCGTTCATCGCCAGCTTGAACGCGCCGAGCGCGATCTCGTCGGTGCGGCCGTCGACCGGGTGCGTGAACTCGAACTCCGACAACTCGTCGACGTACTGATCGAATCGGCGGACGAAGTCGGCCGTCGCGGCAGCCGCGTTGTCGCCGATCTGTGCGCGGACCGAGGCGAGCTCACCCTGGCCGACGCCGAGTGCGCGGCCGTACCCCTCGACGAGGCTCACCTGCTGGTCGCTCGGTCCATTGTCCGCGGCGATCAGGCCGGCGAGCGCGGTGGCCATCGCCTCCGCGCTCCCGGTGTCCAGTGCGAATCGCGGCATCGTTCCGTCCTCGTCTTGTTCGCGCGTTGTCCTCGGCTCGACCTCAGCCGCCGCGTTCTCGATACAACTCGAGGATCGATGACGCGAGTCCGGCGGCCGCGACGGTAGCGGCTGACGGTGACTCGACCTGGACGGCGGGGCCGAGGCGGATCAGGAGGCGGCTGAGCCAACGCTCGCTCGCGACGGGCAGTGTTGCGCGACACCAGCCGTCGTCGAGTTCGTCCACCGCGTCGGTCGGATATTGCTCCACGACCCAGCGCGCGGACGGGGCGAGGCGGAGGACCGCGCGCGCGAGGTCGGCATCGGCGAAGAACCGCTCGGGTAGATCGACCGGCACCTCGTTCGATACGTGCCGCCCCGTGGGTTCGAGTGTCTCGATCCGGTCGATGCGGAAGGTGCGCCGGTCACCCGACCTGTCGTCATCGGCGATGACATACCAGTTTCCGCCCTCGGCAAACACGTGGCGGGGCACGATGACCCGATCGTCGCTGCAGTCACGGGTGGGCGAGTAGTAGCGGATGCGGAGTTCGGAGCTCGTGGCGGTCGCCTCGAGCACATCGTCGGTGAATTCTGGGCGCGTCAGATCGATCGCGACACCGGCGGTCTCGTCCTCGGTTTCGCGCTCGCCGGACGGTCGCCCCGACTCGGTCTCCGTTCCAGACAGCGCCGGCGCATCCCCGAGCGCTGTGGCCAGCTTTGCGAGTCCGCGACCGAGCGGTCCGCCGGCGTCTGCCCCCGGCAGCTCCATCGCCGCGCGCCCCGCCGCCAGCAGAGCGAAGCCCTCTGGCGCGGTCAGCCGAAGTGGCCGGGTGAACAGGCGCGGTACACCGACGAAGACGACCCCGTCATCGACGAACACGTCGATCATCTCGTCCACGAACGGCGGGAGCCCGCACATCGCGACGAGCTCGAGATCGCGCTGCACTTCGGCCTCGGTCAAATCGAAGCGATCGGCCACGACGGCGACTTCGACCTCGCCGACCTCCATCAGCCACGGCAACATCACCAGCAGTCTGCGAAGCCGTTCCTCGGCGTTGCGCGGACCGCTCATGCTGCTCCGCGAGCGATGGCAGTCAACCAATCGACCACGATCGATCTCGCCTCGGCCGGCCCGAGGACCACCGCATGGTCGAGCAGGCCGAGCATCCAAGAGCGGAATGCATCGACGTTGCCGGCGGGTACGAGCACCTCGATCGAACCGTCGTCGCGACGATGCGTGACGCGGTCACTTCCGAGCTCTCGCTCGATCGCGGTCGCCCGAACCGCATCGATCAGCACTGTCGCCTCGCTCGCGTCGGCCGGATCGTGGCCGATCTGCTTCGGATCGGCAGGAAAGGCGGTGCGGGGATCGAAACCAGCAGGCCGCACAAACGTGGAAGGATCGCCGACTTCGACGTTGCCACCATCCATCCGATCGACGCGGAACGTCCGCCGCTCGCCGCGATCGTGGTCGTGGCCGATCACGTACCAGAAGCCGCCTCTGAGCAACAGGCCCCACGGATCGACCTGTCGGTGGTCACCGCGATACGAGAATCGGATCGCCGCCCGTCTGCTCACCGCTTCTCGGATCAGCGGGAGTTCGGGCCGGTCCGGGACCACCGCGGAGAGCGGTGGCGGTTCGTCGACCGATGCAGCAAGGGAGCCACCCAACTTCCACAAGCCATCCTTGCCTGCGTCGGATCGGACGGTCGCCACGGCGACCTGCAGGGCACGCACCTCGTCGGGATGCAGATCCAGATCGGAGAGTTCGTACAGCCGCCGGTCGATCCAGTAGCGGGTCTGACCGGCGTACGGGCCCCCCGCAATGATCTCGGTCTCGATCGGAACACCGATCTCGCGCAATGCAGCCTTGTCGCGTTCGAACGAAGCGCGACGAGCACCCTGCTTGTCGGGATACTGGCCGGCCAACTCGGCCCCGATCTCGACCAGGCTGAGCGGCTCGACGGTCTCCAGGAGGAGCGCGAGCAGGTTGGTCAGTCGCTCGACCCGGTCAGCCATCGTTGCTCCTCAGTCGCGGTTGTCGATGGCCCCGCGGATCGCGTCGACCACGTCGTCCGCTGAAGAACCGGGGGCGAGCACAGCAGCGACGCCGGCGGCAGCCAGCAGATCGATGTCTTGGTCGGGCACGATGCCGCCCACGACCACGGGAATGGACGAGCCGCGCTCGCGAACTCGCTCGACGACGAGCGGAGCGAGTGTCATGTGTGCGCCGGACAGCATCGACAGCCCGATCGCGTCGACATCCTCGTCGACCGCCGCGGCGGCGACGGTGTCGGGTGTCTGGAAGAGGCCTGTGTAGATGACCTCTAAGCCGGCATCGCGCAAGATTCGGGCGACCACCTTCACTCCGCGGTCGTGCCCGTCGAGACCTACCTTCGCCACCAGCACGCGCTCACCACTCATCGCTGACCCCCCATCGCTGACTCCCCATTGCCAAAATCCCCATTGCCGAAATCCTCATCGCTGACTCCTCATCGCTGGATCCTTGTCACCGGCCGGCATAGTCGTAGAACCCGCGGCCGGACTTGCGGCCGAGCAGGCCGGCCTCGACCATCCGCGAGAGCATTGGCGGCGGCGCGTAGAGCGGCTCCTTGAACTCCTCGTACAGGCTTTCGGCGACCGCCTGTGTGGTGTCGAGACCGATCAGATCGGCGAGCCGCAGCGGACCCATTGGATGGTTGCATCCCTCGACCATGCCGCGGTCGATGTCGTCGGCCGTGGCGAAGCCGGACTCCATCATCCGGATCGCAGAGAGGATGTAGGGAATGAGGAGCGCGTTGACGATGAAGCCCGCCCTGTCCTGACTACGGATGACCAGTTTGGAGAGCGAGTCCGAGGCGAACCCACTCGCCCTGTCCACCGTTTCGTCCGAGGTCAGCAAACTCGTCACGAGCTCGACGAGCCGCAAGACCGGCACCGGATTGAAGAAGTGGATGCCGACGACCTGCTCGGGTCGCTGCGTCGCGATGCCGAGCTTCATGATCGGGATCGAGCTGGTGTTGCTCGCGAGGATCGCATTGTCCTTGCGGACGACACGATCGAGTTCGGTGAACACCGCCGTCTTCAGATCCTCGTCCTCGATCACCGCCTCGATCACGAGATCGCGGTCAGCCATCTCGTCGAGATCGGTGCAGAAACTCAGCCGGGCCAGCGTTGAGTCTCGTTCGTCCTCGGTCATCTTCTGGCGTGCGACCGCCTTGTCGAACGAGGCCAGGAGCCGCACCCGACCGCGTTCGGCGGCTGCAGCGTCGACCTCGCGCACGAGCGTGTCGAGGCCGGCGCGCGCGCAGACCTCGGCGATTCCGGCGCCCATCTGGCCACAACCCACGACACCGACCCGATCGATGCCGGCTGGATCGATGCCGGCTGGATCGATGCCGGCACGTTCGGTCGTTGTCATGCTCCGACCATAGCGATCGGATCGAGTTCCCGGATCAGCGCTGCAGCGACTTCGTCTGGAGGAACTCGTCGATGCCGTACGGACCATTCTCGCGGCCGTAGCCCGACTGCTTGTAGCCCCCGAATGGTGCGGCAATGTTGAAGCTGCCGCCGTTGACGTCGACCGCACCGGTGCGCATCCGACGGGCGACCGCCATCGCTCGATCGTCGTCCGCCGACCACACCCCACCCGAGAGTCCATACAGGCTGTCGTTGGCGATCCGGACCGCGTCGTCGTCGTCCTCGTATCCGATGATCGAGAGCACCGGACCAAAGATCTCCTCTTGCGCGATCGTCATGTCGTTGGTGACGTTGGCGAAGACCGTCGGCTTGACGAAGTAGCCCGTCTCCTTGCCCTCGGGCTTGCCGAGACCGCCGGCCGCGACGACCGCACCCTCGTCCACACCCTTCTGCATGTAACCCTGCACGCGGTCCCACTGGGCCTGCGAGATCAACGGTCCGAGGTGCATGCCCTCTTTGGCGGGATCATCGACCTCGGTGCCGTCGACAACTGCGGCGGCGATCTGCACGGC
Organism: Acidimicrobiia bacterium; assembly: GCA_033791105.1. Lineage (GTDB taxonomy): Bacteria > Actinomycetota > Acidimicrobiia > Acidimicrobiales > Ilumatobacteraceae > JASJHI01. The sequence continues at coordinate 7,818 of JASJHI010000156.1, forward strand.
CTCCTCGTAGCGGCTGTTCGGTACGAGCATCCGAGTGTGCGCCGTACACGTCTGGCCCGAGTTGAGGAAGCAGGCGAAGACACCCTTCGGGATGACCTCGGCGAAGTCGGCGTCGTCGAGCAGGATGTTGGCCGACTTGCCACCGAGCTCGAGCGCGACACGCTTGACCGTTCCGGCCGCGACCTCGGCCACACGCTTACCGGCGCGGGTCGAGCCGGTGAAGCTCACCATGTCGATGCCCGGATGGGCCGCGATGGCCTCGCCGACCTCGAGCCCGGTACCGCTGACCAGGTTGAACACGCCGGCCGGCAGGCCGACCTCGTCGATGATCTCGGCGAGGATGAAAGCGTTGAGCGGGGCGATCTCGCTCGGCTTGAGCACGATCGTGCAGCCGGCCGCGAGCGCGCCGCCGACCTTGCAGATGATCTGGTGGAGCGGGTAGTTCCACGGTGTGATCGCACCGACGACACCGACCGGTTCCTTCACGACGAGGCTGTTGCCGATCTCCTCCTCGAACTCGAACGTGTCGAGCAGCGTGGCGAACGTCTGCATGTTGCCGGCGGGCAGACCGGCCTGGATCATCGTCGACCACGTGGTGGGCATGCCCACTTCCCCGGCGATCGTCTCGGCGATCTCGGCGGAGCGCGCCTGAAGAGCCTCATTCAGTCGGACGAGGTACTTCTGACGCTCCTCGACCGGTGTCTGCGACCAGCTGTCGAAGGCCCGACGGGCGGCCTCGACCGCCTTGTCGACGTCGCTCCCGGCGCCCTCGGGGATCGAGCCCATCACCTGTTCGGTGCCGGCGTTGATCACCTCGATCGTGCCAGTGCCGTCAGAGGGCACCCACGCCCCGTCGATGTAGATGTTGCTGTAGTCGCGCATCGCGCAAGTCTGGCCGACGCGCGGGGGAATGCAACAGTCGGGATCCGTCCGACCGGTATCGACGAGTCAGCGATGCGCTCGATACCAGCCGATGAGCGCGTTGGTCGACGGATCGTGCCGAGCAGGCTCTGGTGCGCCGGTCAGCTCGGGGGTGATCACGTTCGCGAGTTCCTTGCCCAGTTCGACACCCCACTGGTCGTAGCTGTCGATCCCCCACATCGTGCCCTGGACGTGGACGACGTGTTCGTACAGTGCGATGAGTTGCCCGAGCACCGACGGCGTCAGACGGTCGGCCAGAATCACGGTGTTCGGGCGGTTGCCGTCGAAGTTGCGGTACGGCTCGTCCACATTCCGGCGACCGAAGGCGAGGGCCTCCGACTGCGCGATCAGATTCGCCATCAATAGGTCGTGGTGCTCCTGGAGCGGCCGGTTGGCCTTGGCGAACCCGATGAAGTCGGCAGGGACGATCTCGGTGCCCTGATGGAGCAATTGGTAGAACGCATGCTGGCCGTTGGTACCAGGCTCACCCCACACGATCGGGCCGGTGGACGAGCCGGACCGAGATCGGTCGAGACGCACCGACTTTCCGTTCGACTCCATGTCGAGCTGTTGGAGATACGCCGGGAAGCGGGCGAGTTCCTGGGCGTACGGGAGTACGGCCTTCGAGCGGTACCCGAGGCGGTTGGCGTACCACACGCCGAGCATTCCCATGACGACAGGGGCGTTGGCCGCGAGTGGTGCCGACACGAAGTGCTCGTCGACCGTCCGCATCCCGTCGAGGAACTCGCGGAACTGTTCCGGACCGATGGCGAGCATCAGCGACAGCCCGATGGCGGAACCGACCGAATACCGGCCGCCGACCCAGTCCCAGAACCCGAACATGTTCGCCGGATCGATGCCGAACGCCTCGACACGTTCACGATTGGTCGACACCGCGACGAAATGATCGGCGACGGCCCCCTCGCCGCGCGCCTCGACGAGCCAGGAGCGTGCGGTCCGGGCGTTGGTAAGGGTCTCGATCGTGCCGAATGTCTTGGAGGCGACGATGAACAGCGTCGACGCCGGGTCCGCGTCGGCCAGCACGGTGGCAATGTCCGCGCCGTCGATGTTCGAGACGAACGAGCACCGGATCCGCTGGTGGCGATACGCGGCGAGCGCCTGCGCAGCCATCGCCGGACCCAGATCGGAGCCACCGATTCCGATGTTGACGACGTGCTCGATGCGACCGTCGGCGCGGATCCGGTCGGAGAACGCGCTCATCTCGTCCAGCACGCGCTGGACGTCCGGGACGACGTTGCGCCCGTCGATCTCGTAGACCGAACCGCGCGGCGCGCGCAAGGCCGGATGACCGACCGCCCGGTCCTCGGTGATGTTGATGTGTTCCCCCGCGAACATTGCGTCGCGCCGGGCGGGTACGCCTGCGTCGCGGGCGAGATCGGTCAGCGTGGCCAACGTGCCGGCGTCGAGCGGATGCTTCGAGTAGTCGATCCGCAGGTCGCCCACCTCGACGACACACCGCTGGGCGCGCTCGGGATCACTGCGGAACAGCTCGGCGATCGTCGGCTGCTCGGGCAGCACCCCCAGTGCGGCCATCGACCGGTCGACACGCTCGCCACTCGATTCGCTCACACTCCCGACGCTAGTGCCACCCGCGACGACCGCCCGGAGCATCAACCGCGAACTGGGTGGATTGCGTTCTGGGCTGCGGCACGGATTCCCCCCAGATGCAGTGCCCAGATGCGGTGGAGGTACGGTCAGACCGAATCGTCGACGGTCGAAGCAGCCGCCGGATCGAGGAACACCACCGTGTCCCCGCGCGGGATCAGGGAGGCGGGAAGACCTGGATCGCCGGCCATCCAGGCCGCGACGACCGCCGCCTTGTCGGCCCCGTTCACCAGCACGAGACGGTGACGGGCCCGCGCGACCACCGCCGGCGTGAGCGTCAGGCGGTCGTGACCGCGGAAGTCGGCGACCGCGATCACGTCACTGTTGTTCGGGAGGTCGCGCCCTGGAGGCCATGAGGCGGTGTGCCCGTCGGAACCGACACCGAGGTGCACGATGTCGAACCGTTCGGGCAGCGTGGTCGCGTAGTCCGCCGCGGCGACGTCGAGATTCGCGGCGGTCACCGGCATCGCGTGAATCGTCCATTGATACATCAGGAGCTGGCCCAGATTGCGATCAGGATCTCCATCGGGCACAACACGCTCGTCGACCTGCCACACCTCGACGCGCTCGAAGTCGAGGCCGGTCGCCGACAAGCCGCCGAAGAGGGCGGGGGCCGTCGATCCTCCACTGACGGCGATCAGCGCCACACCGCGCGCCGCGACCGCATTGCCGATGGCACGGGCCAGCTCCCTCGCGGCATCGCCGGCCGGATCAGCGCTGATCCGCACGTCGTCGTAGCTCGACTTCATAACAACAGCTCGATCCGTCAACTGCGCGGTGCACCGGTGGGGGCGATCGCTCCAAACAACGGCGGCGACCGTACCGTACTGGCCGTGAACGAAGCTGATCAGCGAGCGGCCCTCGAACGCCGCGGCGCCCAGGTCGGCCTACTCGCGTTCCTCATCTGGGGCTTCCTCACGATCTACTGGAAGCAGCTCGATGACTTCCTGGCGATCGAACTGATCGCGTGGAGGATGGCGTCGGCCGCCGTCGTGATGGCCGTCATCGTCACGGTCCGCCGGACGTGGCCGACGGTCGTTGGCGCGCTGACCGACGCGGCGACCGTGGGGCGCCTCGGCGTCGCCGCGCTCCTCCTGACCGTCAATTGGGGGAGCTACGTCTGGGCCGTCACGAACGACCGGGTGATCGAGACCGCGCTCGGGTATTTCATGGCACCCCTCGCAACGATGGCGATCGGTGTGTTCGTCCTCGACGAGCGGCCGACCAATGCGCAGCGGTTCGCCTTCGTCTGCGCCGCGCTGGCGGTCGTCATTCTCACCATCTCCTATGGCCGTCCCCCATGGGTCGCATTGGTGCTCGCTGCGACGTGGAGTCTCTACGGTCTGAGCAAGCGCCGCATCCAACTCGGCTCGATCGAGAGTCTCGCCGGCGAAACGCTGATCGTGCTCGGACCCGCAGTCGTCGCGCTCGTCGTCCTGTCGTCGCGCGCGGACAGCGTGGTCGCGACGGCATCGGGGCGCGATTGGGTCTTCATCCTGGGAACTGGAGTGATCACCGCGGTCCCGCTGATGATGTTCTCGTTCGCCGCGAAGAACATCCCCTTCACGCTGCTCGGGCCGCTCAACCTGGTTGTGCCGGTCGTCAACTTCGGGCTCGGATGGGTGGTCTACGACGAACCGATGCCGCTCGATCGGTTGATCGGCTTCACGTTCGTGTGGGTCGCGCTCGTCGCCGTGATCGTCGACACGGTCGGCACCTCGCGCCGCGCACGCCGCCCGAGCGCGGTCGTCGCGTGATCCGCATCGGATACCGTCG
>JASJHI010000157.1:0-3236 GCA_033791105.1 Acidimicrobiia bacterium
TGTGCCTGGTGTTCAGCCGTGTGCCCTTCCGACCCCCCGCCGTACATGTAATCGTATGAACGACCGCGGCGTGCGGTCGCGGGACCATCGGCCGAGCTCGGCTCTGGTCCCGTGACCGCAGCGGTGAACACGCGGGTGCCGTTCTGGCGGAACATCCGCGTTCTCCAGTGGGTTGTCCAGCTCGTCGTCGTCGGCGCCGTCATCGCGCTGATCTGGTGGCTGTACAACAACTACACGGAGAACGTGGGCCGCCAGAACATTCCCACCAACTTCGACTTTCTCGACAATCCGGCGAACTTCCAGATCACCGGCAACTCCCTGTCGCAGAACGCGCCGGTCCGCGATGCCCTCTACGAGGGCGTGTTGAACACCCTTCGCGTCTCGGTGGTCGGCATCATCTTGGCGACCATGTTGGGCACGATCATCGGGATCGGGCGGCTATCGAACAACTGGCTCATCAGGAAAATCGCAACGGTATACGTCGAAGCGGTCCGGAACGTCCCACTCGCACTCTTCCTGATCGCCGGCCTGCTCATCGTTGTGCTCGGGGTCTTCCCGACCATCCAGGAGGCGTGGGACCTCGCCGGCCTGGTGATCATCTCGAATCGCGGCATCGCAATTCCGTGGTTCCAGGGCGGCTCCGGGTTGCTGCTCGTCGTACTGTTCTTCGTCGGGATCGCGGTCTGGTGGGGCCTGGGCAAGTGGCGCGAATCCGTGTCAGACCGAACCGGTGGTTCGGCCCACGCCGCACGATGGGGAATTGGCGGCTTCGCTCTCGTCTTCTTCGGAGGATGGTTCCTGTTCGGCTACTCCGTCACCTCGCCGGAGCTGGCGGGCCGTAAGACCGAAGGCGGAATGCGGATCGATCCCTCGTTCTTCGCACTGCTCTTCGCGCTCGTCATCTACACGGCGAGCCACATCGCCGAGATCGTCCGCGGATCGATCCAGGCCGTACCGCTGGGCCAGGGCGAGGCGGCCGATGCCGTCGCGCTGAGCCGCTCACAACGGATGTGGTACATCATCCTCCCGCAGGCGTTCCGCATCGGGATCCCACCGATCGGCAACCAGTACCTGAACCTGATCAAGAACTCTTCGCTCGGCGCCGCCATCGGCTACTACGACATCACGCTCGTCGCCCAGACGACCGTGGGCAACGGGTCACCCGCCGTGCCCGTCTTCGCGCTGACGATGGCGATGTACATCACCCTGTCGCTGATCACGTCGTTCTTCGTGAACCTCGCCAACCGACGAATGGCATTGGTCGAGCGATGAGCGGCGTCCCCGCACGTACGTGGCTCCGTCGGAATCTGTTCCGGACGCCGGTGGACAGCGTTCTCACCGTCGTGTTCGGAGCCCTCGCTCTCTGGGTCATGTACCGCCTCTTCAATTTCATCTTCATCACCGGCCGATGGGACATCATCAGGGACAACCTCCGGCTGCTGATGATCGGCCGATTCCCGGAGGCGCACGAGATCAGGCTCGTCGTCTCCGTCATAGTCCTGTCCGGGTGGGTCGGCCTGCTGGCGGGCTTCATCCGCGCCCGCCAGATCCGCAGTGGACGCTTGTCACCCGGTGGCGATCGTGCCGCTCGCGCCCGCGACATCGTCGAGCGTCTGTGGCTCCCGTGCTTCGTGGTGCTGTTGCTGCTGCTGCTCGCCGGCACACCCGGGCCGTGGATCACGGCTGGGCTCGCTGCGGTAGCGGCGGTCGTCGGTCGCCTGATCGGTCCCTTCCTCGGTCGACCGCGCTTCGGAACCGCGTTGAACGCGGTGCTCACCATCGGGCTCGGCGCCGTGCCGATCGTGGTCTACTACTACGTGGTCACCGCCGTCGGGTTCGACGACTGGGGTGGGTTCATGCTGAACCTGTTCCTCGCCTTCTGCTCGATCATCCTGTGCTTCCCGATCGGGGTGCTGCTGGCGCTCGGGCGACGCTCGACCCTGCCGCTCGTACGGTTCCTCTCGACCACGTACATCGAGCTCATCCGCGGCGCTCCGCTCTTCGTCCTGCTCCTGCTCGCCAACGTGGCGGTCGGATTCTTCGTGCCGTCGTCGATCGCGCCGTCCACGTCCACCAGGGCGATCATCGTCTTCACGGCGTTCACCGCCGCATACATGGCAGAGATCATCCGCGGAGGCCTCCAGTCGGTCCCCCGCGGCCAGGTCGAGGCCGCCAAGGCCACGGGCCTTTCACCCGCCCGTCAGACCGGCTACATCGTGCTTCCACAGGCACTCCGCAACGTGATCCCGGCGCAGATCGGCCAGGTCATCAGCCTGTTCAAGGACACGACGCTGGCGGGCATCGCGATGGGTCTGTTCGAGCTGCTCAACGTCTCGCAGGCCATCACCTCACAACCGGCCTTCCGAGGGCAGGGCCTCATCGGCGAGACAATCTTCTTCGCCGCCCTCATGTTCTGGACCGTTTCGTACACGATGAGCCGCGAAAGTCAGCGGCTCGAGAAGAAGTTGGGAGTCGGCACACGATGAGTGCGCAAAACGACGACATCAGCCTGGGCGACGCCACTGCGATCATGGGCGACCGCGACGTCGTCATCGAGCTCGAACACGTCGACAAGTTCTTCGACGACTTCCAGGCGCTGAATGACATCAACCTGCGCGTCGGCGCACAGGAGGTCGTCGTCGTCATCGGTCCGTCGGGATCGGGAAAGTCGACGATGATCCGGTGCATCAACCGGCTCGAGGAACACGACAACGGCCGGATCGTCGTCGACGGCACCGAACTGTCGAACGACATCCGCAACATCCAGGAGATCCGTCGCGAGACGGGCATGGTGTTCCAGAGTTTCAACCTCTTTCCCCACCTCAGCGTGCTCGACAACATCACGCTCTCGCCGCGCAAAGTGCGCAAGCTGTCCAAGTCCAAGGCCGAAGAACTCGGAATGTCGATGCTCGAGCAGGTGAAGATCCCCGAACAGGCCCGCAAGTACCCCGGACAGCTTTCAGGCGGCCAGCAGCAGCGGGTGGCGATCGCTCGCGCGTTGGCGATGAAGCCGAAGGTGATGCTCTTCGACGAGCCGACCTCCGCGCTCGATCCGGAGATGATCGGCGAGGTCCTCGACACGATGAAGGAGCTCGCAACCTCGGGCATGACGATGATCGTCGTGACCCACGAGATGGGTTTCGCCCGCGAGGTCGCCGATCGTGTCGTGTTCATGTCCGAGGGGCAGATCGTCGAGGTCGGCACCCCGGAGCACTTCTTCGAGAACCCACGAGAGG
>JASJHI010000158.1:0-9808 GCA_033791105.1 Acidimicrobiia bacterium
CTCGACCACCGACAAGTGGACGCCGAAGGGGAACGCCGATCCCTCCGGCTGGAAATCGGACTCAGCGAGGAACGGAATCGACTGCTCGGCGATCGCCGCCTCGGCGACCTCTCCCCACGACCGTGAGATCGCCGGTGTTCCGGCCACTGAGAACGTGCCGCCGGCCATGTCGAGGACAACGTCCTCGCGGTCGGCCTCGAGCAGTGAGGACGCGATGTCCTTCGCCTGTTCGACGAGCAGCTCGCTCGCCTGGAGGACGGCCGACCCGCCGATCTGCAACGAGCGCGAGCCGCCCGTGCCGTTGCCTCTGGCCACCTCGTCGGTGTCGCCGTGGCGAACCTCGATCTGGTCGAACGGGATCCCCGTCGCGTCGCTCGCGATCTGCGCAAACGCGGTGTGGTGTCCTTGGCCATGCGCCGACACACCGGTGAGCACGAGCGCTGACCCGTCGGGGCGGACCTCGATCGATCCGAAGTCCGGTGTCGTTACGGGATTGGTGATCTCGACGTAGGCCGACCAGCCCAGGCCGAGCAACTTCGCGGTCGGGTCGCCGCGCCGCTGAGCCTGTTCTGCCCGCAGTCCCGCGTAGTCGATCTGTTCGAGCACACGGTCCGCCGCTCCGCCGTAGTCGCCGGAGTCCATCGTCGTACCCATCGCGTTCGTGTAGGGAAATGCGTCGGGTGCGATGAAGTTCCTCCGGCGCACCTCGATCGGATCCATTCCGATCTCGGCTGCGAATCCGTCGATCATCCGCTCGATGATCTGCGCCGCCTCTGGTCGGCCCGCCCCGCGGTACGCCCCGATCGGCACGGTGTTGGTCGCCACCGAGACGGTCGACACGTCGAGGTTCGGGATGTCGTAGACCCCGCTGGCGAGGTTGCGGGCGAACATCGGCAGGATCGCACCGACCAACGGGTAGGCGCCCCCGTCTTGAACGACGTGCGATCGAAAGCCGAGAACCTGCCCGTCACGGGTGCCGCCGATCGTGGCCGTGATCTCCTGGCCGCGGCCATGGACGAGACCGAGCATGCTCTCGGACCGGGTCTCGGCCCATCTGACCGGACGCCGGAGCCGGCGTGCGAGGAGCGCGACGACCACTTCCTCGGGGTAGCTGCCGTTCTTCGCGCCGAACCCGCCGCCCACGTCGGGCGTGATCACGCGGACTTGTGAGGCTTCGACCCCCGCTGCCGTAGCCAGCGCGTCGCGCGTCCCGTGTGGGAACTGGGTCGACGACCACTGCGTCAACCGCTCGGTGCCGTCTGCAGCGTCCCAGCTGGCGAGCGCGGCTCGGGGTTCGAGCGGACACGGCGCGAGTCGATGATTGCGGAAACTGAGTTCGACGGTGACCTCACAATCGGCGAACACGTCGGCTCCCGAGCCGGGAATTTGGAAGATCGTGTTGGTGCCTGCTTCCGGAAACAGCAGTATCTCGTCGCGGAGCGCATCGCTGGTCGACACCAGCGCGTCCAGTGGGTCGATGTCGACGAAGACCGCCTCCGCCGCGTCGGTCGCACGAAGCGCCGAGTCGGCGACGACCACTGCGATCGGCTCGCCGACGAAACGCACGCGGTCGGTCGCCAGCCGCGTCCGGGTCATCGCCTGATTGAACATCGGCATCTCCGGCGGCGACGGCTCCATCTCGAAGTCGGCCGCTGCGTAGATCCCGACCACGCCGGGCATCTCCGCCGCAGCGCTCGTGTCGATCGACCTGATCACACCGTGCGCCATCATCGAGCGCACGAACGTGGCGTGCAGTGCGCCGTCGGCCTCGACGTCGTCAACGTAGGTCCCGCCGACCGTCAACAGGTCGGGATCTTCCTTCCGGACGACACTGGTGCCGAGCATGCTCATCGATGGTCTCCTGGTTGCCGTAGGTGGGTCGATGGTGGGGAACGATCTTCGCACGTCGTCGCGCCCGAGCATCCAATGCCCGTTCGGTCAGCCGACGGCGGTGGGCGGAGGCCCGCCCTGTTGGCCGGCGCCTACCCCGGCCGCGGGCGGCGGACCGCCGGCCTCAGCACTGACTTCACCGTTGAGGCAACGCGAGACGAACGGATACGAGTCGGTCACGACATACGCGTACTCGCCGTCGATCGTCGTGCCGTTGCACTCGTCGAGCTCCCCGGCGTCGGTGAAGACCCAGTCCGAGCCGTACGTGCCGTCCGCGGTGCTTCCCTCGACGTCGATCGTCGTGCCGTCCGGGCCGGAGGCCACACACCCTGTTCCGGCACGCGCCTCGGTGTCGAGCTCCCAGCCTGAGCTGTAGGCGGCAGACGGCGAGTAGTACATCAGGAAGCCGTCGGCCGCGAATCCGATGTGGACGAGGTCCTCACCGGCGTCATACGCGTCGACCAGCAGTTCGGAGATGCCGGGTTCGAACTTCACGCCGTTCACGGCCACGCCGGACGTGCGGACCCCGGCTGCGTTGCCGGTGTATTCGCCGGTCGCTGGGAACTCCCAGATCAGGTCCTGTGCGGCGATCGTGTTCGGGTTGCCACCGTTCGGAAATTCGCCGGTTTCGTGGTCCACGTCGGACTTCGTGGGTGTCCGGGTCGAGTGTCAGGTCGTCGAGATCGAGCAGGTCCGATGTTGTCGTCGTGCCGACCCTGCGCAGGATCGCGCTCGCTCGGAGCACGAGTTCGTCGACGCTGAAGGGTTTTGTCAGATAGTCGTCGCCGCCGGTGAGGAAGCCCTGGATTCGATCATCGGCGTCTCCCCGCGCGGTCAGGAAGAGCACTGGCGTGAGTGTTCCCTCCTCGCGCCAACGGCGACAGATCTCGAACCCGTCGATGCCGGGAAGCATCACGTCGAGGACGATGAGGTCGTAGGCCGAACGAAGACCCTCCGCCAGGCCCTTGCCGCCCGTCGTCGATCTGGGTGACCGAGTAGCCCTGGTAACGCAGCGCCGTCGCGACGACGTCGCTGATCGCTGGCTCGTCCTCGACGATCAGGACCCTCACGGCGGAGGCGCGCGTCGGTTGTTCGGGCACCCCTCCATTGTGGAGGCTCGGCCTGTGAGTTCCCTGTGACCGTGTTCCCGTGGTCGTCGCGCCGAGCGGACGCTCAGGCCACGCGGTTCGTCAGTGTGCCGATCCCGTCGATCGTGATGGAGATCACGTCGCCGGATTGCAGCGTGAACTCGGGTGGTGGGACGATGCCCGCACCGGTCATCAGGAACACACCGGCGGGAAAAGTGAGTTCGCGGGTCAGGTAGTCGACGAGTTCGTCGAAGGACCGCTTGATCCTGGAAACCTCGGTCTGCCCCTCGACGACCACCGCACCGTCGCGTCGGACGTCCATCGCGATCCCCGTGTCGCCGGCGAGCGGCTCGTCCGTGATCAGGATCTCCGGCCCCATGGCGGCTGAACCGTCGTAGATCTTCGCCTGCGGGATATAGAGCGGGTTCTCTCCCTCGATGTCCCGACTGCACATGTCGTTGCCGATCGTGTACCCGAACAGTCTCCCTTCGACGCTGATCGCGAGCGTGAGTTCCGGTTCGGGGATGTTCCAGGCGGAGTCGCCGCGCACGCGCACCGGTTGGTCGGGTCCGACCACTCTGTGGCCCGTCGCCTTGAAGAACAACTCGGGGCGTGTCGCGTCGTAGACCCGGTCGTACACATCGGCTGCGCCGGACGCCTCGGACTCCTCCATCCGCGCGTCGCGGCTCACGAAGTACGTGACCCCTGCGGCCCAGACCTCCTGTCCGACGATCGGCGAGAGCGGATCGCCCGGATCGACGGCCCGTCCGTCTACCGCGCGTAGGTGGTCGACGGGATCGTGCCGGCGGAAGATGTCGTCCCACTCATCGTCGAGCAGGAGGTGCCGCCCGTCGCGGTGCAGGACCGGCCCCTCGGCGGTGCGTCGGAGTTTCATTGCGTTGCCTCCAGATGGCGGTCGAAGAAGTGCAGGCTGTTCTCGATGCGGCGCGACCACGAATCCCAGTTGTGCTCGCCGTCGAACTCGGCGTACTCGTGGTCGACCCCTCGATCGTCGAGCTGTTCGTGGAGCTCTCTGTTTGCGGCGGCCAACGGATCGGCGCGACCACAATCGAGGAAGACGGGCGGCAGCCGGTCGGCGTGCTCGTCGACGTGGTACAGCAGGTCCCGCTCCGCCGGGTCGAGCTCGGCAGCAGTGCCGATGTCGTCGATGGTGAATTGGGCGAGCTGATCGAGATGCGTGATCGCCGAGTGCATCGCGATCGCCCGGACACGGTCGTCGCGCAGGCCGAGCCGCGCGGCACCGAACCCACCCATCGAGTTCCCGCCGAAGAACAACGGCGAGCCCGCGGTCACTTCGTCGATCATCTCGGTGACCGCATCGACGACGTCGTTCACGATCCAGCCCTCGGCGTCGAAGCTCGGGTGACGGAGGTATCCGGTGCCTTCCCCGCGCATCCCGTCACTCGGCATCACGAGCACCATCGGTCCGATCACGCCGGCGCCGACCAGTCGGTCGAGTGTCGTGTGCGCCCCGCCGAGCAGCGACCAGTTCCACACGCTTCCGTAGACACCGTGGAGCAGCACGACAACCGGGACGTTCTCCGGCATGTCGATGCCGTGGGTCGTGTGGACGGCCAGATCGCCGCGTCCGCCGAGGGCGGGACTGTTCACGGTCACCATTCTGGGCACACCGGGGTGTTGGGCAGGGTCCGAGGCGCGTACGGTGCGAAAACTCGTCGGCCACGGATTCGTCGGCCACGGCTGAGGCAGTCGGAACGTCAAGGCGTCGGGATGGTGGTCGGCTGGAAGGCGGCCATCGTTCCGGCCTTCACGATCCCGCCCTGCATCACGGCTCGCAGGTTCGACTGGTCCTCGAGGAGCGCGATGTCGGCGAGGACGTCGCCCTCGACGATCAGGAGATCGGCGAGCTTGCCGGCTTCGAGCGTGCCGGTCTCCTTGTCGATGCCCATGATCTTCGCGCCGTTGCGCGTCCCGCACACGAGGGTCTCCAGCGGTGAGAACCCGACGTAGTCGACAAAGAAGGACAGCTCTTTGGCGTACTGACCGTGCGGGTTCCAGGCGAATCCGTAGTCGCCGCCCATGCCGAGGGTGCCACCGGCCTGCTGGATCATCCTCGCGCTCTCGGCGCCGGCCTCCAGCGTCTCCTGGTGCTCGTCGACAACCTCCTGGGGCATGTCGAACTCCGGACCGTGCTCGACCGACGCCAGCTCGAACTGGAGGGCCGGCACGCATGGCACGTCGTTCGCGAGCATCATGTCGAGGCACTCCTGGTCCATGAACGTGCCGTGCTCGATCGAGTCGAAGCCGGCCTGCAGCGCCATCTTGATCCCTTCAGTGGCGCGGCAGTGTCCGAACACCTTGCGCCGATGATTGTGTGCCACCTGGACGACTGCTTCCATCTCCTCATAGGTCATGGAGAGGGTGTGCTGGTCGTTCGTGCCCGGCGCGGCGGCGTCGCCGGTCGGGTACGTCTTGAGCCATTGGGCGCCGCTCTTGACGAGACGTCGTGCCGCCGACCGAGCTTGATCGGCGCCGTCCACGACCAGGATGACGCCCTCCATCCCGATCTTGCGGAACTCGGGATTCCAGTCCATCAGCCCGCCGGCGCCGCAGATCTCCTGGCCGCTCGGGACGAACCGGGGACCGGGGACGACATCCGCGTCGATCGCCCCGGCGAGCGCGACATCGGTGTTGAAGAGGCAGCCCGCCGACCGGGCTGCCGTGTACCCGGACTCGAGCGCGGCTCGCGCGTTGACCGCGGAGTGCAGGGCGACCACCTCGGGTGGGTGCGCGATGTCGAGGTCCTCGAGGACAGCAACGTTGAAGTACGACGCATGCCAGTGAGCCTCGACCAGTCCGGGCATCACGGTGGTCCCGGTCGCGTCGATCAACGCGACGCCATTCGGCAGCGTCGGCGCTTCAGCGGTCGGGCCGGCGTAGGCGATCCGCCCGTCCTCGATGACGACGGTCGAGTCGTCGACCGCCGGCGCGCCCGTCCCATCGATCAATCGGCCACCCTGGATCACCGTCGTGCCCGTTGCGGTCTTCATCATTGCCCTCCCGACATTTCCCCGATCTCGAACGCGTCACCGTACCGCGGCCGCAACCGTCAGCGGAGCGTGGCGAGGGTGTGCTCGGTCGGTCGACTCGAGGCCTGGACCTCCGGGTACCCGGCGAGCTGTTCGACGCCCACAATGGCGCCCGATGAGAGCGGAGCCGAGCAACCCGAGGTCGAAGCGCCTGAGGACGACAACCAGGCTCGCCGCGCTTTCGTGCGGTCCTACCGCGACGCGGGCGAACGAGTCAAGAGATGGTGGCGGCGTACAGGTGCCACGGCTCGCTCAGCCCCTTGAGGGGATACGCACCCCGGTCGTCGAGTTCGACGACCGATCCGGAAACGAGGTCCTTCACGGTGCGCGAGACGAGGATCTCGCCGGCGGCGGCCAGGTCGCAGATACGTGACGCGATGACCACGCCGACGCCGGTCACGTCCTGCTGTTCGCCGCTTCGAAGCTCGATCTCGCCGGTGTGGACGCCGGCGCGGATCTGGAGATCGTGAGTGCGGAGCGCAGTCATCACCGCTTGTGCACATGCAACGGCGCGGCTCGGCCCGTCGAAGGTGGCCAGCAGGCCATCTCCCGTGTTCTTCACGAGGTGCCCGCCCTGGCGTTCGATGGCGGTGGAGCTGATGCGGTCGTGGGTATCGAGGAGGGAGCGCCACGCTTTGTCTCCGACGCGGCCCGCCGCCTCGGTGGACGACACGATGTCGGTGAACAAGACCGTGCTGAGCACACGGTCGATGTTGATGGCGGGCCCTCGATCGGTGGCGATGAACTCGACGACCGCGTCTCGCAGGGCAGCCACATCCTTGGCGTCCCACGATGCGTGGTACGACCCGGGAAGTTCTGTGAGCCTCGCGTCGGGAATCTGTCGGGCGAGGTGTCGTGCCCCGGCGACCGGCACGACGGGATCATCGGTCGCATGAATCACCAACGTGGGCACCGAGATCGTCGGCAGCAGAGTCCGAACGTCGATCTCGAAATTCCTCCGCATGATCTCGCCGGCCATCTTGGGTGTGCATGCGTTTCGCTCGAAGCGAGCGATCTTGGGTCGGGCGGCGACGGAGTCTGTCGAGTTCTGGAGGAACACTTCGAAGACCTCGCCCGTGCCCCACCTGGCGACGATGAACTCCAGGAAGCGCTCGGTCTGCTCACGCGGCAACCCGCTCGGCCAATCGTCGGCGCGACTGAATCGAGGCGTTGTTCCGAACAGCACGAGCCCCGCGACACGTTCGGGGTTCGTTGCTGCGAAGAGGATCGACATCGGCCCGCCCTCCGACATCCCGACCAGATACGCGCGTTCGGATCCGGCGGCTCGCATCACCGCGTCGATGTCGCTCGTGCGTTCTTCGAGGCTGCCGAAACCGAGCGAACGATCCGACAGGCCGGTTCCTCGTTTGTCGAAAGTGATCACCCGAGCGAAGCCGTCGAGCTGTTCGAGCCATGCGAAGTGCGGTAGCTCCCACGCCAGATCGAGGTGGGTGATGAAGCCGGAAACGAAGACGAGATCGACCGGGCCTTCACCGATGACCTGGAACGCGATGTCGATCCCGTCCCCGCTCCGCGCGTATCGCACCTCCGACCTGTTCAACGGGCCCCCTCATGACCAGGAGACCAGTGTTGCAGGTCCCTTGTCTCGCCCGGTCAGCCTGATGCGTCGACCAGGGTGCGCTCGGGTTGACCCGCGGTGTGCACTCGGAAGACGATGATCTTGCAGCCCTCTTGCTCGGTGCGCACCGTGTGCACGACTCCGAGGGGCACCTTGGCACTGTCCCCGGCACGGACGACGAGATCACCCTTGCCCTCCTCCCACAGCACCAGGGAACCCTCCATCACATAGGCGAACTCCTCGCCCGGATGGGTGTGGACCGGCAACGAGACTCCTGCGGGTAGCTCGACCACGCTCATCACGACCTCGAGGTCGTCGGAAGCTGCGAGTTCGGCGCGGATCAGATCTTGCATGGTCGTGTTCATGACGTGTGCTCCTCGATGTGTTGTCGCGACCCGTCGTGGCCGTTGATGTCACCGTACGGAGGATCGTGAGCGCGTTCTTGGCCGATCAGGACAGCGACTTGCCCGTCGGCGACAACCTGGCAGTTGGCCGATCCGGGGGCGAGGGCCGCCTACATCGACGGTGTGGAGGGGTACTGGAACACGGTCGCGACTCCGAAGTCGACCGACACACCGGGCGGGTCTGGCTCGACGGCGTCGTCGCCCCGCCACCTCGGGCGAGTGCAGAGTTCGTCGCGGCGCTCGTCGTCGGACTCGGTCACCGCACCTGGCAGCTCGACTTCTCGCCGATGCTGGTGCAGTTCGCGTTCGCCCGACCCGAACCGCCGGAACCGGTTGGTGAGCACGCGGTGGCGCTCGGCTGCGAAGTCCGCTTCGGCGCGGCCCGGACCGAGATCGTGCTCGAACGTGAGACGTGGGAGATGCCGGTGCGTGCGAGCGATCCCGGATTTGGTCCGATTGCTCGAACAGCAGGCGCACGATCTGATGGCTCAGCTGCCCGAGTCGAACGACTTCATCAGCGAGATCCGTGGCGCGATCGAGAGCGAGCTGTCGGGCGGCGACGTGCGGCTCGAGTCGATCGCCGGTGTGCTCGGTAGGTCAGGCCGCACGCTCCAACGCCGTCTCGCCGAAGAGAATTGCACGTTCGCAGGACTGGTCGACGAGGTGCGTCTCGAGGCGGCCAAGATCATGATGCTCAACCAGCGCCTTTCACTCACCGACGTGGCGTACCTGCTCGGGTTCGACGAGCAGAGCTCGTTCTCCCGCGCATTCAAACGGTGGACCGGCCAGAACCCCCGCGACTATCGCCGCAGCGTCGGGGGGTGAACGCCAGCGCAACCGCATCGGCCCGAGCCCACCTTCGTGCCCCTTGAACGTGCCCGCACCCATCCCAATGCGGAGAGGCTGGGGCGTTCCGTTGGCGTAACTCCTACCCGATGCCCGCGTATCTGGGTGGGGAGTAGGACGGCGTGATTGCATGCAAACGCTGAGGGAAGTGCAAGTTCAGCCGGGCCGAGAACGTGCGGCAGGTCGTCGCCGGGCGATGCGGACTTCGAGGTCGAGGCCCCCCTCGCCAACGTCCCCGCAGTGGTGCGTAGCACCTTCCGATGGAGTGTCGACGAGCTTCTGCACCCTCCTGCGTGATGACCTGGTCCGCGTCCAGGGCGCTGTAGTACGGTCCCGACGCGTGCGTCGCCTCCACAGTGTCTCAGAGGTTTCCGGGTGAGACGGGGGACTCGCATCTGGATGACATTGATCGCGCTTGCGACAATCGTCCTTGCTCTCGCCGGCGGCTCGCCGGGCCCGATCGAGGCTGCCGGGGGCGCGACCCGCATCACGATCTGTCACGCGACCGGAAACGGAAGCTACAGGGTCATCAGTCCGAACGCTTCCGCCGCGATCGCCGGTCACGGCCATCACGGCCGTGACATCATTCCGGCGTTCACCTTCGAGCGTGGCCGGCGTTCGATCCACTTCGGCGGTCTCAATCTGGGCGCGATACGCGACGACGGTCTGACCGGTGCACAGGTGTTGGCGGCGGGGTGCAGGGTCCCGCCGCGAGCGCCCGGCCAGACCGCCTCGGCGTCCTCCGAGCCAGTCGCCCCGCCGACGAGTGGCCAACCGATCCCCGAGTCCACCCCGGCACCGGTTCCGACGGCTCCGCCGACTGCGGTTCCGACTGCGGCTCCGACGGCTCCGCCGACTGCGGCTCCGACGGCTCCGCCGACTGCGGCTCCGACTGCGGCTCCGACGGCTCCGCCGACTGCGGCTCCGACT
>JASJHI010000159.1:0-6945 GCA_033791105.1 Acidimicrobiia bacterium
AGGCCCTCGGGGAGGCTGCCGGTGTCGACTCGCTTGGCGCCGTAGATGCCGGTGAACGTGCAGTGGTTCGAGGTGAACGTGCGGTGGTTCGCGGTGGCGCCGGTGAGATTGCGCGGCGTGGACCACTTCGACATCGGCTTCATCGACATCGGCATCGACCGAACCGATTCGTTCAGGGACGCGTCACGATGAGGTGCCGTTGGAAGCAGCAGTGCGTTCATGACTCGTCCTTTCCGTGATCGGATACCGCGGGCGCGCGGCTCGGTTGCGTGACTGACTAGGCAACCATGCCGCACCGCCGTCCGTCAAGAGGGTTTCCAGGATGGTCACCACACGGGCGGCGTAGGTGGTGAGAAGAGTCGTTCGGCCGTGGGGTCCGGGATGAGCAGCAGATTGAATGTCCGCGATGGCCACCGTCCGAAACCGCATCGCCCAGCGCGCCACGCGCGTCTGCGCGGGCGTCGGTCTCCTCGTCGCCGCGTGCACACTCACCTCCGGTGGGGTACTCGCGCACGATGCCCACGTCGAATCCGATCCAGTATCCGGAAGCCAGCTCGACGAGCCGATCACCGAGATCCACTTCGAGTTCGACGAACCGATCGGCGACGACACCGAGATCGCCGTGTTCGACCCGAACGAGGAGCAGCTCGACTCCGAGACGATGCTGGTGTCGGAGACGGCCGCCGTCGTCACGTTCGACGAGATCGAGGTCGAGGGTGACTACATCGCCCGCTACCTCACATCGTCGATCGACGACGGGCACCTCCTCGTCGGCGCCATCTCGTTCACGTACGGCTCGCCGCCGTCGGGACCGAGCACCCTCCAGTGGGTGCTGATGTGCGTTGGCGCGATCGCCATTCTGTCGATCGGCGCGTTCTTCAGCTTCCGGCGGTATCGCGCCCTGTCAACGGACGACGCGATCGACTCAGAGGTCGATGACAATCTTTCCGACGTTGGCGTTTGACTCCATATAGGTATGCGCCTCGGCGATGCGGTGAATCCCGTAGCGCGAGTCGATCACCGGACGGAGCACACCGGCATCGAACAGCGGCAACACTTCGGCGATGAACCGCTGCGTGAGCGCGAGCTTGCGCTCGAGCGGCCGTGACCGCAGCGTCGTGCCGACCCAAGTGATGCGCTTGGTGAGCAGGAGTCCGGCGTTGACCTGGGCGGCCCCGCCACCCATCAGCCCGACCTGCACGATCGTCCCGTCGACGCGCACGGCACGCAGGTTGCGTTCGACCTCATCGCCGCCGACCACGTCGAGCACGGTGTCGACGCCGCCAGGGAGCTGCTCGCCCAGCGTTGACAGCCAGTCTGCCGGGCTGCGTTCGAGCACGATGTCCGCTCCGAGCGCGCTGCAGGCATCGGCCTTACCCGCCGAACAGGTCACCGCGATTCGGGCACCGATCGCCTTCGCGAGTTGGATCGCGGCCGTGCCGACACCCGACGCTCCGGCGTGGACGAGCGCCCAGCGGCCACTCGTGAGACCGCCCTGCACCACCAGTGCATCCCACGCCGTGAGGAACACCTCGGCGATGGCAGCTGCATCACGCGTCGCGATCGGAGCGGGGATCGGCATCGCCTGGCGTGCGTGGGTGACGACCTTCTCCGCGTAGCAACCGCCGGCCTCGATGCCCATCACCCGGTCACCCACCGCGACGGTGTCGACATCGTCGCCGACCGCCGCGACGACACCCGCGTACTCGAGGCCGGGAATCTCGATCGCACGATCGCGGGGATCGGCGTACAACCCCATCCGCTGGAGCACGTCGGCGCGGTTGAGCGCCGTGTGCGCAACATCGACGAGGATCTGGTCCGGCCCCGGAACAGGATCGGCCACCTCCTCGATCGTGAGCACCTCCGGCCCACCGTGGGACCGCAACACCACTGCACGCATCGGCTACGCCCCCTCGCCAGACTGGCTCTGCTCGTCATCGGCCGTTCGGGATCCCGCCACATCGACGAAGACGTGCTCGCGGTAGTAGGCGAGCTCGGCGACCGATTCGCGAATGTCGTCGAGCGCGCGATGCGCCCCAGCCCCGTGTTGCCGCGCCGCGTCGACGGCGGGATACCACCGCTTGACGAGTTCCTTGACGCTCGACACGTCGACCGAGCGGTAGTGCAAGTGGGTCTCGATCTCGGGAAGGTATGCGGCCAGGAAACGCCGGTCGGTACCGATCGAGTTCCCGCAGAGCGGCACCGACATCGGCTCGGGAACGTGTTCCTTGATGAACTCGAGGGTCGCTGCACCCGCCTCGGCGAGGGTGATCGTCGAGGCCTTGATCTGATCGAGCAAACCGGACTTGGTGTGCATCTCGACCACGAAGGGATCCATCCCGGCGAGGGCATCGTCCGGCTGGTGGACGACCAGATCAGGCCCCTCGGCCACGATCTGCAGCTCGTCATCGGTGATCAGGGTGGCGATCTCGACGATGACGTCGCTCGTGTGATCGAGTCCGGTCATCTCCAGATCCATCCAGACGAGCATCGGGTCATCGTAGGCGACACCCACAGACATCGTCCGTGCCGACAACACCCGAGGAGACGCGCACCGGCCGGACACGGGCAGAATGGTCAGATGTCGCCGTTCGCCGAGGTGCTCGCCACGCCGGGAGTCACCGAGACGTGCGTGCTCCGCGGAGGAATCGGCTTCATGGCGTACCACGGTGGAGCGCTCGAGGTCATGACCGACGTGATCGCCTCGACGAGCGCAGAGCGGTCGGGCGCCTCGTACTACGGCGTGACCCAACCGGGCGAGATGCGCGAGCACTTCCCGTCGATCTCGGTACGTCCGGACGATTCCACGGAGCTGACCGCATTCCTCGGCCATGTCGACGTCGTGATCACGATCCACGGCTTCGGGCGTCGCGGATTGTTCAGCTCACTGCTGCTCGGCGGACGCAATCGCGAGTTGGCGAGCCACGTCGGGTCGGCCCTGGAGGGACGGCTTCCCGCCTACGACGTCCTCACCGATCTGGAGGACATCCCCGCTCCGCTGCGCGGGCAGCACGGCGACAACCCGGTCAACCGGCCTCGCGACGCGGGCGTCCAGATCGAGTTGCCACCTCGTGTCCGCGGTCTGAGCCCGATGTGGTGGGACTGGGAGGGGCCCGCTCTCGTGCCGCACACCGAGGCATTGATCGACGGACTGGTCGACGCCGCCCAGTCGTGGCCGCTCAGAGCGGCAGACTGATCACGACCACGCCGCCCGGCCCGTCGCCGAGTCCGACGGTGCCGTCGTGGGCGGTGACGATGCCGCGGGCGATCGAGAGGCCGAGGCCCGCGGTGCCGGTACTGATGTTGCGGGCCTCGTCCGCGCGCGTGAATGGATCGAACGCGCGTTCGCGGAAGTCGGCGGGAAACCCCCGACCCTGATCGATGACCATGAGCGTGGCGTCGACTCCGTCCTGCTCGATCTGGATGAGAACGACCGACTCGGACGGGGCGTGTCGGATCGCGTTGTCGAGGAGATTGCGGATCACCCGCGCGAGCTGCGACCCGTCGGCGTCGATGGTGACCCGCTGCGACGCCTCGAGCAGCAGCTTCACGTTGCGGCTCTCCGCCAGTGGGCGCAGAATCTCCATCGACTCATCGGCGAGTTCGGTCAGGTCGAGCGCCGTGCGATTGAGCGTGAGCGTGCCGCTGACGAGTCGCGTGTGGAGCTGCAGATCGTCGACCAGCGAGGACAGTGCACGCACCTGGCGCTCCATTCCGGTCAGGTACATCTCAGGATCGGGTGCAACGCCGTCGCGGATCGCCTCGACGGCGGCCCGGAGCGCCGCAAGTGGGGTCCGTAGGTCATGCGAGATCGACGACAGCATCAACGATCGCTCCTGTTCGACGGCATCGAGCCGATCGACCATCCGGTCGAACATCTCGGCCGCCTCGCCGATCTCGTCGTTGCGCATCACCCCGGTGCGGGCCGTGAGGTCGCCGTCGGCGACGCGCATCGCCGCATCGCAGATCCGCTTGGCGTCGCGCGCCAGTGGCCGCGCCATCAGCATCGCCACCATCGCCGCGCCGAGGACCGCCGGGATCAACACCCACATCAAGAGACCCAGATCGTGGTCGTTGATGAACATCGCCTGCGCGGCCATGGCGATCATCATCAACGCGACCGCGAGCACCACGAGCGTGGCCGCGACGAAACGACGACCGAGTCGGTTCATCCGGTGCGGACGGTGTGCGAACTCCCGCTCGGTCGGGCCGATGGGGCCGGACGTGGCGGTGGGGGTCATTGCGGTGCCCGAATGCTCATGGCTCGAACCGGTAGCCCACGCCCCAGACGGTGGAGATCCACCGAGGGTGTTCAGGGTCGGCCTCGATCTTGTTGCGGATTCGGCGGACGTGCACAGTGACCGTCGCGGGGTCCTGCCAGTCGGGCGACGACTGCCACACCGACTCGAGCAACTGCGCGCGGGAGAACACTTGACGCGGAGACGCGGCGAGGAAGGCGAGCAGGTCGAATTCCTTCGGAGTCAACTCGATCGTCGCGCCGTCGAGAACGACCTCGCGGCTCAGCGAATCGATCGGGAGATTGTCGAATATGAGCGGCGACGGCGACGTGGCCTGACGGCCGCTGGTGCGCCGCAGGACTCCATTGACGCGGGCTGCGAGTTCCCGGGGGGAGAACGGCTTGACGACATAGTCGTCTGCGCCGAGTTCGAGACCCGAGACGCGATCACTCTCCTCCGCCCTGGCGGTCAGCATGATGACCGGGATGTCGCTGACGGCGCGCACGCGGCGCAGCACGTCGAGGCCGTTGACGCCGGGCAGCATCATGTCGAGCACGACGAGGTCGGGGGGCTCGGCCTCGAGCAGTTCGAGCGCCTTGGTACCGTCCGGCGCCTCGGAGACGTCGTGTCCATCGCGGCGCAGGTAGCCGACGACCACCTCGCGCACAGTTGGTTCGTCATCGACGACCAGGACCTTTGAGCCGCTCATGTCCACAGCCTCGCCGGTTCACGGGCGGACTATCAACCCCCGGGCCTCACGTTTCTCGTTTCGTTCCCCCACCTCCCCACCCGAAAAATGTGCGTGAGATCCCGCTCAGCGGGAAAATCCGCACAAGTTTCGGGGGAACTCAGGGGGAAAGTCAGGGGGAGAGGCGGGTGAGATCCCAGCTCTCACCGGAGCGTCGGTAGTGGATGCGGTCGTGGAGGCGGTTGGGTCGTCCCTGCCAGAACTCCCATTCGGTCGGCCGGATGCGCCAGCCGCCCCAATGGGGTGGCCGCGGGACAGCGCCGTCGGAGAACTGCTCGTCGTAGCCGACGAGAGCGGTCTCGAGTTCGCCTCTCGACCCGAGCGCCTGGCTCTGTGCCGAGGCCCACGCGCCCAACTGACTGGCCCGCGGGCGCGACGCGAAGTAGTCGTCGCTCTCTGCGCCGGTCATTCTCTCGATTCGGCCGCGGAGTCTGACCTGACGGTGCAACTCGAGCCACGAGAACGTGGCGGCCGCTGTCGGAGCGGCATCGAGTTGCCCGCTCTTCGCACTCTCGTAGTTGGTGTAGAAGCCCAGCCCGCGGTCATCCGCCGCCCGCGCCAGCACGATCCGCGCGTCAGGGCCACCATCGAGCCCGATCGTCGAGAGAACCATCGCGCTCGGTTCGGTCGCACCGGCGTCGATCGCCTCCTCGAACCAGTGCCGCCACTGCAGCATCGGATCAGGATCGACATCCGCGATGTCGAGGCCGGCCGCCTCGTACTCGACGCGCCGGCCCCGCAGCACAGACGACGCGGAATGGTCGATCATCGGTCCGACGGGAGGGGTGGCCCGATTCGCTCGATCCCGCGCATGTACGGCCGCAGCATCGTCGGCACCGTGACCGATCCGTCGGCATTGCGATAGTTCTCGATGATCGCCGCCCACACGCGCGGCACCGCCAGCGCCGATCCGTTCAAGGTGTGGACGAATTCCGTGCCCTTCGTCGGGCGGCCCTCGTCGTCGTGGCGGCGGAAGCGGATTCCGGCCCGCCGCGCCTGGTAGTCGCCGAGCCAACTGATCGACGACACCTCGAGCCACGCGTCGGCGCCCGGCGCGTAGACCTCGATGTCGTACGAACGGTGGTGACTCTGTCCCATGTCGCCCGTACAGATCTCGATGATGCGATAGGGAAGTTCGAGCAGGACGATCGCCTTTTCGGCACGGGCCACCATGTCGTCGAGTAGACCGGGCGCCTGCTCGGGTGTGGCGTACGCCATCAGCTCGACCTTGTCGAATTCGTGTGCGCGCAGCATCCCGCGCGTGTCACGCCCCGCCGACCCGGCCTCGCGACGGAACGACGAGCTGTAGGCCATCAACCGGATCGGCAGCTCGGTGTCGTCGAGCGTCTCGCCCGCGTAGATCGACGTCAGCGGCGCCTCGGCCGTCGGGCTTCCCCACAGATCGTCGCGCTCGATCGCGTATGCGTCGTCGGCGAACTTCGGAAGCTGGCCGGTCGCCGTGAGCGTCGCCGTGCTGACGAGCGACGGCACGCGCATCTCCTCGTGCGCGTCCGCATTGAGATCGAGTGCGAACTGACAGAGCCCCCTGGCAAGAGTGGCGCCCGCCCCGCGCTGCATCGTGAACATCGCGCCCGAGATCTTCACTGCACGCTCGTTGTCGAGGATCCCGAGCTCGGTTGCGGACTCCCAGTGCGGCACACGCTGGTGTTCCGGATACGTGACATCGACGTCGATCGGGCCGCGCACGACCGGGTTCGCGTCCTCGTTCGGGCCATCAGGGGCATCCGGGTGCGGCAGGTTCGGGATTCCGAGCAGCAGGTCTGACAGGGCAGCTGACACCTCGTCGTGCTCCGCCGCCAGCACCTTCTCCGTCCCTCCCAGCTCACGGCTCTCGTCCTGGAGGAGCGTGGCACCGTCGACGTCGCCGTCACGCCGGAGCTGCCCGACCTCCTTGGAGATCGCGTTGATCCGCGCTCTGATCTGGTCGCGTTCGGCAGT
>JASJHI010000160.1:0-10270 GCA_033791105.1 Acidimicrobiia bacterium
CCCCGTACCGATTCGGCGAACCAGCGGGCGAAGTACGTGAGGATCATGTCGGCGCCGGCGCGCTTGATCGCGGTGAGGTGTTCGACCGCAACAGCGTCACCGTCGAGCCAGCCGCGTTCGGCTGCGGCGTGAATCATCGCGTATTCGCCACTGACGTGATATGCGGCGACCGGCAGGTCGACGCGTGCACGCGTGTCGGCGATGACGTCGAGGTAGGCGAGCGCGGGCTTGACCATCACGATGTCTGCACCCTCAGCGATGTCGAGGTCGACCTCACGACGCGCCTCGCGGGCATTGCGCAGATCCTGCTGATATCCCTTTCGGTCGCCGCCGCCGACGATCGATACGTCGACCGCGTCACGGAATGGGCCGTACAACGCACTCGCGTACTTGGCCGCATAGGCGAGGATGGCGACGTCACTGAAGCCCTCCGCGTCGAGCGCAGCACGGATTGCACCAACCTGGCCGTCCATCATGCCGCTCGGCGCGACGACATGAGCACCGGCCCTCGCCTGTGCGAGAGCCGCGCGCACGTAGATGTCGACCGTCTTGTCGTTGTCGACCTCACCGCGCTCGTCGAGCACACCGCAATGCCCGTGATCGGTGTACTCGTCGACACAGAGATCAGCCATCAGCACGACGTCGTCACCAAGATCGCCGCGCAGGTCGGAAAGTGCGACCTGGACAATGCCCGCCGGGTCGAACGCACCGCTGCCGATCGCATCCTTCTGCGCCGGCACACCGAAGAGGATCACCGCTCGCACACCCAGCGCGGCGAGCGCGGCAACCTCTGTGCGCAGCGAGTCGCGCGTGTGCTGCACGACCCCCGGCAGCGAGTGGATCGGCTGCGGCTCGTCGATGCCTTCGCGCACGAAGAGCGGGGCGATGAGATCGTCGACGCCAAGCCTCGTCTCGGCGACCAGCTCGCGCACGGCCTCGGTGCGGCGCAGACGACGAGGTCGAAGCGGACGAGACGGCACGTCGGGAGCCTATGGCCTCTCGTCCGCCGCTACCCGATCGCATCCAGCCACTATCGTTCGCCGACGTGTCGGTGCAGGCGTGGTTCTCGGGCGATCAGGTCGCGGTCGATCCAGGCGAGACGCTGACGGCACCGCTCATGATCCACAACTCGAGCGATCTCGAGGAGTCGTTCACGATCGTGCCTGCCGGCGTCACCGCGAGCTGGCTCCACGTCAGCAGGACCCATGTCGAGATCCCGGCCGGCGGCCAGACGGTCGTCGATGTCGGGATCACCCCGCCGCCGCTGCCGAGCACGACTGCCGGACCGACCGGGGTGGCGGTCCGCATCATCCCGACATCGGACCCGATCGATGACGTTCTGGCCGACACGACGGTGTTGGTGCAGACGTTCGAGGAGCGCGCGATCCTGCCGCTCCAGCCCGTGCAACGGGCGAGACGCCGCGCCACGTACGAGTTCATGGTCGAGAACCACGGCAATGGACTCGCCAGCTGCCGGCTCCTCCTGGTCGACACCAGCGGCAGGGTCGACGGCAAGTTCGATCCGCCTGCGGTCGGCGTCGCGCCAGGTGGCGCCTCGCTCGTCCGGTTCCGGGCGAAGGCCAAGCGGGGCATGTTCCGCCGCGCGAACCGTCGGCTCGAGTTCGAGGTCGAAGCGCAGCAGCAGGGCGTCGAGCCCGCGAGCGCTGCGCTGTCGCTCGTGCAGCCACCGACGATTCCGGGCGCCCTGATCGGGCGGCTGCTCACGATCGCCGTGCTCATCGGCGCCGCAGTACTCGCCTGGTTCGCCGTCGTCGAGCCCGCGATCCAGGACGCGGCCGACCGCGCGGTCGACGATCGCGTCTCGGAGGTGCAGGCAGCGGCTGACGGAACGCCGAGTTCGACCACTCCGGTCACCTCACCCGTCACCGGTGAAGAACCCGACGAAGGGCCGACCCCCGACATCCTCGCGCCGGTGGGCGAGCCGACGTTCTTCCGGCTCAGTGTCGACGCCCCGATCACGCAGACCGTCGACGACACGCGGACAATTCCCGATGGTCAACTCTTCGATATGACCGATGTCAGGATCGAGAACCCGTTCAACGACAGTGGCGTCGCAACACTGCTCGTCAACGGCGAGACCGTCTTCATCTGGTCGCTGCAGAACGTCCGCGGGCAGTACTTCGAGCCGAGGATCACTCAAGTCCGGCTACAGCCGGGCGACAACGTCACGTTCGCCGTGCGTTGCGACGTGATCTCCGATGCGATCAGGCCGACGTGCACCAACGCGATCAACATCGGCGGCAACACCATCCCCATCGACGAAGTCTGACCGACACCTCTCCCCTCCCGCTCTCCCTCCCTGACCCCGACCCGTCCTCCCGCTCCCCCTCCCCCCGAAACTTGTGCGCGAGATCCCGCTCAGCGGGAAGATCCGCACGCAGAACCGAGCCGGCGAGACAGCGGTCCCGAAACTTGTTCACGAGATCCCGCTCAGCGGGAAGATCCGCACGCAGAATGGGTGGGGTGGCGTGGTGAGGGGTGGGGTCAGCCGAGGCCGAAGCCGGGCATGCCGATCAACTGCTCGGGCTGCTCGATCACGTCGACGTCGACTGCCGCGGCGGCGCCTTCTGACGACTCGACGACCACCGTCTGGCTCCCCCCGCCGACTGCGGCTGGAACGGGAACCAGCGCCATGAACTCGCCCTGCTCGTCGGTGGTGACGGTGAGCGCGCGGCCCGCGCCGAAGTCGACCTGCACTTCGGTGTTGGCGGGATAACCCTCGCCGAAGGCCAACAGGTCGCTCCCGGCGACGACCTCGTCATCGAACAGGGCGACCTGTGGCTCGTACGCGCCGTCGCCGGCCGCGACGACCGAGGTGTACTGCCCCTGTGGTGTATGGACCTCGACCAGCGCCGTACGACGACCGGATGCAGTCGGCGCGAACGTGATGCCCACGTTGCACGTCACACCGGGATTGAGCGGGCGATCAGCGCAGTTGTTCGTGGAAACCGCGAAGTCGGAGCGATGCTCGCCGGAAACTTGGACCGACGCGATCGACGTCGGGAAGACCGAGATGTTGGCCACGTCGAAATGGAACTCGGCGCTCGCCGATCCGACGACGACCCGACCCAGGTCGGCACCCGCGGGATCGGCGCGCAGGGCCGGCTCCCCTCCCGATCCGGACACGGCGGACGAGATCGACACGGCTCCGAACCCCTGCTCGGCGACCGTGAGCACACCGCTGAACGAAGTGTTCGTCGACGGCGTGAAGCCGACGCGGATCGTGCAGTCGCCACCAGGGGGAACCACCGAACCGAGCGCGCAGGTACTTCGCTCCATGTCGATCTCGAAGTGAGGATCGTCGATCGTGACCGTTGCCGGAACGAAGCCCGACGGGCCGTCGTTGACCACCGCGACGTACCACTGGTCGCTGGTCAGACCGACGAGCGTGGTCCCCAGATTGGTCTCTGGGAGCGACAAGGTCGGCGGCTGCGTCACCGCTACGACCTGCCGGGTGGAGTTGTCATCTGGGAGATCGTGGGGCACGACGCCGGCGTCGGCGACCATGTCGAAGACGAGGGTGCGGGATGTGTCGCTGAGCTGTGGGCGAGCGAACGAAGCGCTGCCGCGCCGATCTGCGATCACCGTGCCGGACACGCGGTCGACCGAGCCGAGCTGTGCATCGGCAAGGTAGAGCGCACCGTCCTCGGCGGTGCCGCCTCCCGCTGCGTAGATGAGATCGAGGTTGTCGGCGCGCGAGACGAAGGCGATCTGTTCGCCGTCCGCGCTGAGGCTTGGCGAGGTGGAGTCACCGGTGCCGGCGATCGGCGAGGCCGCACGCGTGTCGCGACTGACGAGCGACAACTCGACCGCGCCGTCGCCGAGCCCATCGAAGACAGCGTCGCCGTCGGCGTCGCGGTCGAGCCGGTAGACCTGGGAAGGGCAGCCCCCGTCACACCGGTCGAAGGTGGCCTCGATGATGTTCGGGTCGGCGGACACGAACGCGACCACGCCGCCATCGCGCGACAAGGTCGGCTCCGACGCCCCGGCGATGGCCCCAGTGCCGTCGCGCAACGACGACGCCAAGATCACGGCGGCGAACGGGTCGGCTTCGAGGCGATCCCAGACATACACCTGCGCCGTGGCCGGTCCGCCCTCGTCGGAGCCGACGGCCCACTGTGGGACCGCATCGTTGGAGGTGGCATCCGACCTGAAAGCCAGGAATCGACCGTCATGAGAGAGCGCCGGCTGGTCGAGACCCGCATGCACGAACACACTGTCCGGGGCGACCACCGGAATCCCCGAGGCAAGTTGCGACCGGATGTCGCTGTCGATCGGAATCTCGAGATCGACAACGCTGATCGTCGTCAAACCTTCCGCCTCGGGCAGATGGTCGACCGCGTGTGTGTAGGCGATGATCGTGCCGCCACGCGAGACAGCGGCGGGCTGCGTGACCACGTCATTGCGGGCTACGGCGGTCTCACCGCGACGGGTCGACACCAGTTCCCACTCGCCGAGCGTGCCACCACAGTGGGGCAGGATCGTGCGGTACACGTCCCAGCGGTGACCGACATCGTCGTCGCGGAAGACATCGAACGCGATCTCGGAGTGCGCCACGACGGTGCAACCGTCACGGGAGACGACGGGACGGATCGTGGCGCCCGAGCGCATGACCTGAGAAAGCGGCGCAAGCTCGATGTTCGTGCCGTCGGTACGGTCGGCGAGGAACACGGTCGTGCGAAGCGGCGCATCGACAGCATCGTCGAGGGGTACGACGCCCTCGTAGACGACGAACCGGCCGTCGCCGGACACGGTGGCGTGCGATCCGATTCCCTCGCTGATCGTGACGCCTTCGCCGGTCGACGCGATCGGGGGGAGCTGCGCCGGCAGACTGGATTCCAGAGGATGGGGGCGCGCGGACACGGAGGCGGATGCG
Organism: Acidimicrobiia bacterium; assembly: GCA_033791105.1. Lineage (GTDB taxonomy): Bacteria > Actinomycetota > Acidimicrobiia > Acidimicrobiales > Ilumatobacteraceae > JASJHI01. The sequence continues at coordinate 4,898 of JASJHI010000160.1, forward strand.
GCGCTCAGGATGATCCCGGCACCGAGCACGCCCGCTGCAATGCGCGCGTACCGTCCTCTCTGGCACTGACCAGCCACGTTGTTGCCTCGCCGATTGTGCGTCGTCGTCGTGCGGAGACGCGATTCTGTCAGAAATCGAGGGTCTCGACCGCACGCGACCCCGGTTACGCCCCCACGTCCGATGATCAGACGAGGTGGCGCTCCAGCTCCGTCACGAGCCCCTCCAAGGAGTGATCGGCAGCAGTACCCCCGATGTCCAGTCCCATTTCGCGCGCCACCGCTGCGGTCGAGGGCCCGATCGCGATCGCAACAGGGGGTGTCCGACGACCGAACGAGTTGACCCATCCGTGTACAGCGGAACCACTCGCGAACAGCACCGCGTCGGCGGCGAGCGCCGAGTTCATCAGAGGGGCGGCAGAGGACCGGTCCGCGATCGACGTTGCGTAGGCCGTGACCTCGACGACATCGGCGCCGGCCGCGCGTAGTGCACGACCGACATCGGACGAGGCCAGATCTGCCTGAGCGACCAGCACCCGGAGCCCCGCCGAGCCCCCGCACGCGAGCAAGATCGCGGCGGCCAGCTCGTCGCCCAGTTGCGTCGACGGGACAACATCGACATCGCGGCCGGCCGCGGCCCGAAGTACCCGTGCCGTCGCCGCGCCGACTGCGGCGAGCCGCACGTCGGTCGAGGCGGCGGCGCCTCCAGTGCGGCGGGCGCCCTCCGGCGACGTGACAACCAGCCAGTCGTAGGAACCGATCCTTCCGAGCTCGCGGGCCAGCGCGACTCCGTCATCGGGTGGGTCGGCAACGGCGATCAACGGGATGTGCAGCACCTCCGCACCGCGCGTGATGAGCAGGTCGGCGAGTTCGCCCGGATCCTCACGGGTGACGATGACCCGACGACCCGACAGCGAACGCGGCGGCGCGTCCACGATGGTCACCCCACCGCCTCGCGCGCTGAGTGCGCGGCAGATCTCGCCCGATCGAGGTCGCCGTCGTCACCCTCGAGCACGATCTCATCGGCCACGCTGACGCCCGAGTCGGGATCGGCGAGAAAGGTGAGCAGGCGCGCGCCCTCCACGTGTGCACCGATCGGGAGCGAGCAGCCGGAGCCCAGCTCGGCGAGAAACGCCCGCTCGATCTCGACCGCACGCCGGGTTTCCTCGTGGTCGATGGCCACCAACGCCGCAGTGGTGTCGTCGTCGCCGGATCGGCACTCGACCGCGACGCATCCCTGGCCGACGGCCGGAACGAAGTCGTCGACCGGTAGCGCTTCGGCAATGCGATCGGTGAGCCCGAGGATCTGCAGTGCGGCCACCGCCATGACGATCGCGCCGTCGGTGGGGACCTTGTCGAGGCGCGTGCCGATGTTGCCGCGCAACTCGACGAACTCGAGGTCGGGTCGCACACGCCGGAGCAATGCTCGACGACGGACGGAACCGGTCGCCACGGTCGCACCGTTGGCCAGGGAGTCGAGCGGCCGTCCGATGAGTGCGTCGCGCGGATCACGTCGTTCGGTGAAGGCGGCGATGACCAAGCCGTCGGCCGGATCGGTCGGCAGATCCTTCGCCGAATGGACCGCGAGGTCGGCGCGGCCGTCGAGCACCGCTGCCTGCACCTCCTTGACGAACACTCCCTGCCCACCGATCGTGTGCAGCGGTACGTCGGCGCGGGTGTCGCCGGTCGTCTCGACGAGGACGAGTTCGACGTCGCGGCCAGTTTCCGCGGTGATCGCCGCAGCGATCGCGGTGGATTGGGCCGCTGCTTGGGGACTCCCCCTCGTCGCGAGTCGGAGCGCGGGCATCGCGCCGTCAGCCGATGTCGAAGAGGTCGCGTACAGCCGCTGCGTTGCGCTCACCCTGGGGTGTGCCGGCCTCGGTGCGAAGACGCACCGATGGCTCGTGGAGCAGCTTCGCGATGATCGACCGCGTCAGCGCTGCGACCGCGTCGGCCTCGGCCCGATCGAGACCGTCAAGGCGCGATGCGAAGCGGTCGATTTCGGAGAGTCGGATCTGTTCGGCGGCGTCGCGCATCGAGGCGACCAGCGGCGCGGCCTGGCGAGCGGTCAAGTCGACGGCGAAGTTGTCGACCTCTTCCGCGACGATCGACCGAACACGGTCGGCCTCGCCGGCACGATGCGCGAGTCCACGATCCGCCCAGTCGCGGAGGTCGTCGAGGTCGAGCACCCGCACGCCATCGAGGTCGTTGACGCTCGATTCGACGTCACGCGGAACACCGATGTCGACGATGTGCAGCGGCTGCCCGCGTCCGACGCGCGCGGCGCGGACGAGTTGCTCGGTCAGCACGGATTCGCCTGCGCCTGCGCCGGTGCCGGCGACGACGACATCGACCGCCGCGACCGCATCGGACAGCCGATCGAAGCCCACCGCCGTACCTCCGACGCGAGCGGCGAGAGCCTCACCGCGTTCGCGTGATCGGTTCGCCACGAGAATCTCGGAGCCGCCCGCCCGGTGGAGCGCGACCGCGACCCCTTCGCCCATCGATCCGGCGCCGACCACCAGCACGCGCCTGCCGGTCAGCGGGCCGACCACATCGGTCAACATCTCGACGGCGGCGTGACTGACCGAAGCAGTTCCGCGACCGATCGAGGTCTCGCTGCGCGCCCGCTTGCCGGTCTCGAGTGCGAGACGGAACAGAAGGTTGAGCGTCGACCGTGCGGCGCCCTCCTGCTGGGCGACCGCCCAGGCGGTGCGAACCTGCCCGAGAATCTCGCTCTCGCCGAGCACGGCCGAGTCGAGTCCGGCCGCGACCTCGAAGAGGTGCGTGACCGCGGCACCGTCGTGTTGGGTGTAGAGGTGTGGGGTCAGTTCATCGACACCGAGTTCACCGAGTTCGCAGAAGAAATCGCGGACATCGCCGTACGCACCGTGGAACAGTTCGGCGACGACGTAGACCTCGGTGCGATTGCAGGTGGAGAGGGTGACCGCCTCGCGGATGTTGTCGAGCTGGGTGAGTCGGGTGACCGCTTTGGGCAGGTCGTCGCCGGCGATCGTGACGCGCTCGAGCAACGACAGCGGACTGCTGCGATGGTTGAGGCCGACGACCAGGATGGACATGTCACCAACAAGCTAGGCGCTGGCGCCCCGGGTTGGCTCGCCGGGCACCGCGCGGAGACTGGTCTGCTGCGCCGCATTGGCCCGGCGCTGCTCGTGGTAGCTGAGAATCTGGAGTTCGACGGCGAGATCGACCTTGCGGACGCTGATGCCGTGCGGCACGCTCAGCACGGTCGATGCGAAGTTGAGAATGCTGGTGACTCCCGCGGCGACCAAGGCATCAGCGGCGTCTTGGCTGGCGGCCGACGGCGTGGCGATGACGCCGATCGAGATCGAGCGTGAATGCACGACTTGCGCGAGGTCTGACAGATGACGCACCCGAACGCCGGCGACGACGGTGCCGACCTTCGCGTCGTCGACATCGACGATGCCCCCGACGGGGAAGCCACGCTCGTGGAAGCCGCCGTACCCCGCGAGCGCCTGTCCGAGGTGGCCGGCGCCGACGATGATGACCGGCCAGTCCTGGGTGAGACCCAGTTCGCGGCGGATCTGGTAGACGAGGAACTCGACGTCGTATCCGACGCCGCGCGTGCCGTAGCTCCCGAGATAGCTGAGGTCCTTGCGCACCTTCGCGGCATTGACGCCGGCGAGTTCGGCGAGTTCTTCCGACGACATGTTGTGTGCGCCCAACTCGAACTGCTCGGTAAGGATGCGCAGGTAGACGGGCAGGCGCGCGACGGTGGCCTCCGGGATGCGACGACGTGAGCGTTGGCCAGCCATTCAGCGTCCACGTTACGGCGCTCGTGCACGTTTTCACAAAGAGGCGAACGTCCCAGATCCGGCGGGCGAAACCTGCCCGGCAATCGCCTCGGTCAGGTCAACTGATCGCCATGATGTCGTCGAGTTGGCGCCGGATGAGCTTGCCGGACGCATTGCGCGGTAGGTCTCGCACGAACAGGATCTTCGACGGACACTTGTAGCGGGCGAGCTGATCGAGGGAGTGCTCGATCAGCGTCTCCTCGTCGACGTCGGATCCGTCTGCGGCCACGACGAACGCCTTCACCGCCTCACCCGTGTGCGGGTGTGGCACACCGATCACACCGACATCGACGACGTCGGGATGCAGGGCCAGCACCTCCTCGACCTCGGCGGGAAAGACATTGAAGCCCGACACGATGATCAGGTCCTTCGAGCGATCGACGAGGTAGAGGTAGCCGTCGTCGTCGGTGATCGCCATGTCGCCGGTGCGGAGCCATCCGTCGGCGTCGAGTACGGCGTCGGTCGCATCCGCATCGCCGAAGTAACCGAGAAAGACATTGTCGCCCCGGACCCACACCTCGCCGACGTCACCGACGAGTGCTTCGCCGTTGACGTTGACGAGTCGCACCTCGACCCCTTCGAGCGCCCGACCGACCGATCCGGCGCGAACCGGGATCCCCGACGAGGTGGTGACCGTCGGGGATGCCTCGGTGAGCCCGTATCCCTCGCTGATCTCGAGGTCGAACCGGTCGCGCATCTTCTCGAAGACGGAGGCCGACAGGCGCGAAGCCCCGGAGAGCGCCAGTCGCACCGATGCGAAACTGTTGTCGGCGAGTTCGTCGAAGTGGGCGAACGCTGTCCACATCGCCGGCACCCCGGGGACGATGGTGACCCCACGCTCGCGGATCGAGTCGGCGGCGGTCGTCGGATCGAAGCGCTGCACGAGCATGACCGCACTGCCGGCGTAGAGGCTCATGCCGAGCACCACGTTGAGCCCGAAAATGTGGAAGAGCGGAAGGACGCCGTAGACGATGTCGTCGGGTCGCAGCCGGTCCTGCACATTCAGTGTCTGCTCGATGCTGGCCATGAGGTTGCAATGACTGAGCATCGCCGCCCGCGGCGCACCGGCGGTCCCACTCGTGAACATCAGCGCCGCGAGATGATCGTCGTGAACATCGACCCGCGAGACCGGCGCAACCCGCAGCAGTTCCGCGATCGCGACTTCATCCGCACCCGCGTCGTGATCCGCCGTGACGACGGTCGTCACGGTCGGGGTCAGCGCTCGGTCGACGTTGGCCCACGTCGCAGCACTCAGTTTCTCGATCACGACGACCTTCGCGTCGACGTCACCGATCTCGCGCTCGAGTTCCGGCGACGGGCTGAGCGGATTGAGCGGCACGACCACCGCGCCGAGACCGAGTGCAGCCAGGTAGCAGATCGCGAAGTGCGGTCCGTTGCTGCACAGCAACGCGATGCGGTCGCCACGCTGCAGGCCAAGCGATGCAAACCCACCGCGCAGGTGATCGACATCGTCGCGAAGTTCGCCGTACGTCGTCGCGCGACCCCTGCTGATCAGCGCGATCGAGTCCGCCGGATGCTCA
>JASJHI010000161.1:0-16876 GCA_033791105.1 Acidimicrobiia bacterium
CGGCCAGTGATGCGGTTCAGCCCCGGGACGCGACGAGGGCCGGTGCCAACCCCCCGATGGCACCGGCCCTGTCGGCGCTGTTCACCACAAGGGTGAACGCGTCTCCACATCGCTCACCATAGGTCACCGAACCAGATGTGAAAAGATGCACAAGAAAAAACTTGCCGCTCCAACGCCTCGTCGCTATCCGAGCTCACGACTCCGAGCGGTCGCCGCACGCACCGCATGGCCGAACGCTGCACGCACTTCACGTTCGTCGAGTGCACGCAGACCGGCCTCGGTCGTACCCCCGGGGGAGGTGACCATCGTGCGCAGCGCTGCAGGATCTCCCTCCTGGTGCAAGAGGGTCGCCGCACCGCGCAGCAGTTGCGCGACCACACGTTCAGCGGTGTCGCGCGGGAGCCCCTCTGCGACGGCGGCCTCGGTCAGGGCTTCGGCAACGAGGAAGACATAGGCAGGGCCCGAACCCGCGACGCCGGTGAACGCGTCGAGGAGATGCTCTGACAATTCGTCGACGATGCCGACAGCGGACAGGATCTCGCGCGCCCACGCGATGTCATCGTCGTTCGCGTTGGAACCCGCGACGATCGCGCTGGCGCCGAGCCCGACGAGCGCCGGTGTGTTCGGCATTGCCCGCACAACCGCGACGGTGTCGCCGGCGGCCACTTCGAGCGTGGCGAGCCGAACGCCAGCCGCGATCGACAACAGCCGGCTCGCTCCTGCGGCCACCGCCGCAGCCGCGGCCTCGGGTACTCCCGGCGGTTTGACTGCCAGCACCGCGGCACGGCACGGAGGAACCCGTGGTTCGATCGCCACGCCCGCGAAGAGTTCGGCGAGTTGTTCACGGCGCGGCTCGACGACCTCGACGATGGCGAGATCGTCGGCCTCGAACGAGCCGGACTCGAGCATCCCGCCGACGAGCGCGGCACCCATGTTGCCGCCCCCGATGATCACCAACCCGAACGGTCTCGTCATCGTCCGCACGATAGTTCCATCGATCCGGAGCGTTCGGATGACGGCGGGGCGGGTCGCTCTGGATGACCGTGGCGACCGTCCGGGCGGGTGCCTGATGTGGGACCGACTCCTCCGAGTGCACCCGCCCGGACGAATGGACAGTGGGAGGTGAGCTGTCGGTGGCGGAAACGCCACTTCGAGAATTCTCCGTCGGGCCGACCGCGCGTGGCGGTCAGTTCTGGAATCTGCTGGCGAAGCCGACGCGGAGCAGGCCGGCGAAGCACTGCTCGACCTGCGCATAGAGCGTGCCGAGCACACGGTCGATCTCGTCGAACGACAGCGACGCGGTGAGGATCTCGCCGCGAAGGAAGATCCCGTCCTCCGCGCCGATCGAGAAGTGGGCACCGACGAGGCGGTCGTTGCGCCGCAGCAACTGTTCGTACAGCTCGCGGGCGTTCTCCTCCGGCGCCGGCATTACATACGTGTCGTACCGCAGCGTGCGCTGGCCGAGCGTCAGCCAGACGGTCGTGAATTCCTTCTCGTCGCCGCGCATGCGAACGAACCACCGGACGCTGTCGTCGTCGACCTTGTCGACCGATGCGATGTGGTCGTATGTGTCGGCGAGCTCGGCGAGCCACCCGTCGAGTTGCCGTTCGACCGATTCGATGCCGTCGCGTCCGAGTGCGTCACTCACGATCTGATCGACTGCTCCCGGCTCAACTGCAGTTCACGAGTTCGCGCACCGTCAGATCGCCGTACAGCCGACGGAGCCGGGCGGCGGCGAAGCCCCACGAGTAGTTCTTCGACCGTTCGAGCGCAGCATGTCCCATCGCGGCGCGGCGACCGGGATCGTCGATGATCGACGCGACGGCGCGGGCGTAATCGTGCGGGTCACGACCGTCGATCAGGCGGCCCGTCTGATGGTCGTGAACCAGGCTCAGGAGGCCGCCGACCGCGCTGGCGACGACGGGCGTACCGCAGGCGGCCGCTTCGAGCGCAACCAAACCGAAGCTCTCGCTGCGGCTCGGCACGAGGACGACATCGGCAGCCCGGTAGTAGGTCGACAGGATGTGATGCGGCTGTGGCTCGACGAAGTGCACACGGTCGTGCAGGCCGAGTTCGTCGACGAGCGCGTGTGCGCGATCGGTCTCGACGTCGCCGTGCTCACCGCTGGCGCCGCCGACGATCACGAGTTGCGCGTCACGTCGATCGAGTGCCGCCAACGTACGGATCGCGACGTCCGGGCCTTTGAGCGGCTGGATGCGGCCGACGAAGAGCAGGACGGGAACGTCGGTCGGCAGCCCGATCGCGGCGCGGGCACCAGCCTGGTCGCCGGGTGCAAAGAAGGCACGTTCGACGCCCGGCGCGACGATCTCGACGCGGCCCTGTACATCGCCGTAGAGACGTCGGAACTGCTGGGCCTCCTCCTCGCAGCTGACACAGACCGCGTCGGCGCAACCGATGATCTCGGCCTCGGCGTGCTCGCGCCAGCCCGGCTCGGGATCGCCGCCTTCGGCCTTCACGCGGGCGAGCGTGTGGAACGTGGAGGCGAACGGAACCTCGAGCTCATGCTTCAGCTGGTGACCGACGACCCCGCTGAGCCAGTAGTTTCCATGAATCACGTCGGGCGCCTCGGTGCGGGCCATGTGGTCGAGCACGCCGCGGCGGAAATCGTCGGTCGTCTCTGCGAGTGCGGCCTTCGGGAGGTGATGGGGGCCGGCTTCGATGTGGACCACCGTGTGGCCCGGCTCCACGTGCACTTCGCGGGGCAATCCCTCGCGATCAGCGCGCGTATAGGTCGTGCACTCGAGCCCGGCCTGCGAGAGGGCGGAGCCGAGTTCACGGACATAGACGTTCATCCCACCGCTGTCCCCCGAACCCGGTTGGAGCAGTGGCGACGTGTGGAGTGAGATCACCGCGACGCGTTGCACAACCCCGAGCACGATAACGGCGTCGCAGGGCAGCGCCTCCCCTCGGGTGACAGGTCGGATGGCAGGTCGGCGGGCAAGTCCGACCGCACGTCGACGGCACCGATGACGATGAACAGTACTCAGATCGGACGTCACCCGATCGGCGACGCAGCGGGGCGTGGTCAGTCGGATTCGGTGAGCAGCGAGTCGATGTCGGCCTCGCCGTCGCGGTAGCGCCGAACGAGCTCCGCGGTCAGCGCATCGATCCGTTCGAACAGCTCACGTCGATCCGAGGAGATCCGCTGTTCGAACTCGTCCAGCGCGTGTCCGAGCGTGTCGAGGCCGTCTCCGTCGAGCTCCTCGAGGCGACTGAAGCCCTGCTCGGTGCAGATCTTGTCGAGCTCGATAGCAACCGCCGTCTCGCTGAGGTCGTCGGTCGGTCGGGGTGGCCGTGCCGCACCACCCGTGAGGTGCTGCGACAACACCTCACTGAGGTCCTCGCGTAGATCCGAGTCGGCCGCATGCTGCCCGCCCGATCGCGCGGCCTTCACGAGATCGAGGCGGGCCTGAGCGACGCGGCGAGCGTAGGACACCGCGTCGTCCTCGGCTTGGAGTCGCTCGCGCAACGCACGCAACTCGTCGAGCGTCAGATCGGACGGCTCGCGCGGATCACCGATTGCGGCACCGGTCATTGCGCACCTCCCGACACGGGCGGCAGCACCGCGACCTCGTCGTCGGCCGCCACCAGGGTGTCGTCGCCGACTGCGTCGCCGTTCACCCAGATGCGACACGTCGGAAGGACCGCGGTGAACGCGGCTCCGTAGCGGGCTTCGGCGGCGGCGAGAACATCGGCCACTGTCGCACCGTCGAGCACAGCAAAGACGTCCGAACCGGTTCCCGCCGCTTCGCGGGCCGACGCGAAGAGCCGCATGGTTGCCACGTCCCCAATCTAGTGCAGCTCGTTCGCCGTCCGACGCGGTGCGACGCGTCGCCGGCGGACCCGAAATGGGAAGAACGGCCGAACGATCCTGGTCGCCTCTCGCCGATAGCCTCCCGCACCTGTGGGAACCGACAAACGCGAACGACAGAAGGCCAACAAGGCGATGCGGCAGCAGGAGGAGAACCGCGCGGAGACCCGCCGTAAGGGACTCCGTTACGCCCTGATCGGCGTCGGTGCCCTCGTCGCGGTCATCGCACTCGTGTTCATCGCATCTCGGGTGACCGACGACAGCGGCGACGATGCTGCGCTCGATACCAGCAACCTCGAGGGCGACGCCGACGCCTCCGCCGACGGTGCGACCGACGCAACTGACACCGCGGACACCGCTGCCACGACCGTCGCCACGACCGTCGCGGCCGATCCTGCCGACTGCCCGCCGGTCGAAGGTACCGACACCGCACAACAGACCTTTGACGGCCCCCCGCCGTTCTGTCTCGAGCCCGGCGTGCAGTACGACGCCATCGTCGAGACCAACATGGGTGAGTTCACGATCGCACTCGACCAGGAGCAGGCCCCGAACACGGCCAACAACTTCGTGTTCCTGTCGCGCAACCTCTACTACGACGACACGACATGCCATCGCATCATCCCCGAGTTCGTCGTCCAGTGTGGTGACCCGACCGGCACAGGAACGGGAGGGCCCGGCTACACGTTCGCTGACGAGCTGCCCGCCGAGGGCGAGTATCAGATCGGGTCGGTGGCGATGGCGAACAGTGGCCCCGACACGAACGGCAGCCAGTTTTTCGTCGTCACGGGCGACCAGGGTGCCGCGCTTCCGCCGTCGTGGTCGCTGTTCGGTGAGGTGATCGACGGGTTCGACACAACGGTCCTGGCGATGGAAGCTGCCGGCAGCTCGAGCGGCGAGCCCACCGAACCGGTCGAGATCATCTCGGTCACCATCGTCGAGCGCTGACGCAGGGCATCCCCCCGATCATTCGCGGGTCGACGACTCGCCTGCGGCGTCTGCCTCTGCCTCTGCTGCCCACAGCAGCTTGTCGCGGGCCAGTTCGTCGTCGCCGTCGAGGTCGATATCGAGTTCACCGTGCGCGGCACGGGCGACCATGTGCGTGCCGACCGGCGTCGTGAAGAGCTGTGCGAGCACGACGAGAACCATCGTCAGTACGGCCAGCAGTGTGTGGAGATCGATCGCCGTACCCAGCGCCACGAGAATGAGGCCGAGTGTCGGCGCTTTGGTCGCCGCATGGGTGCGCGACATGAAGTCGCCGAAGCGCAGGACGCCGATCGCCCCGAGCAGCACGAATGCCGCGCCGAGCACGTAGCAGACACCGCTCACATACTCCATGGGGGCACCTTTCTCTCGGACATCAGCCACCTCGCCGTTCGATGAAGCGGGCGAGCGCGCTCGTGCCGACGAAGCCGGCGACGGCGACGACCAGGACCGTCGACAGCAGGAGCGGCGCTGCTGAACTCGCGGCGGCGAGGATCGCTCCGATGACGATCGTGGCCAGCAGGCCGTCGAGCGCGATGACCCGATCGGGCAGCGTTGGGCCGCGCAGCAGGCGGTACATGAAGGCACAAGCAGCGAGCGACAGCATCACGAGTGCGACGTTGATCATCGGTCGGCGCTCCCTTCGGTGGACAGTTGCTCCATCGCCTCGTCGACCGCGGCGATGGCCTGACGAGATCCGAATGCCTTGATCGCCAGGCGTTCGAGGCGCAGCACGTCACGGCGGACCGACTCGACATCGCGGGAATGCAGCACATGGATGTAGATCGTCGGCGGCGCACCGTCGGCCGACTCGTGCAGGTCGACGATGGCGGTGCCGGGGGTGAGGGTGATCGAGTTCGCCACCAGCGTGATCAGACCCTCCTCGGTGGTGTGCATCTGCATGGCGATGATCGCTCGATACAGCCCCGAACCAGGCGTGAGGATCTCCCACGCCACCACGAGGCTCGATGCGACGAGTTGATAGAGGAAGTACAGGCCGTAGACGAGGACATGCAACGGCCGGAAGCTCGCCCGCTGCGCCGGTACGTTGCCGGGCGGCTTGGCCACGAGAGCGACGACGAGCCCGACGAGAATGCCGCCGACCACGTTGCCGATCGAGATGTCTGCCCACAGCGTCACCCAGAGGATCGTCAGCCACAGCACGACGAGGGGAATCCGCATCGAGGGTCGGGTGCCGTCACTCACGGGCTCACTCATCCGCTTGCTCCAAGGACCGCGTTGACGTACGTCGAGGGGTTCAGGAGATCGATCGCCGCGCGCTCGGAGAACGCATACAACGGTCCGGCCCAGATCATGATCGCGACGGAGAGTGCCACGACCGCGGACGTGGCCAGCGTCATCAGCGGCGCCCGGGGGTTCACTCCGATCGCGATGTCCGCGGCGAGCTCTTGATCCTCGCACGCACCCCAGAACACGCTGGCCCAGATCCGGCCCATCACATACATCGTGAGCAGGCTGACGACCAGGCTGACGACGACGATCGCCCACTCCGCCGACTCGATTCCGGCGTCGACGAGTGCGAACTTGGCGACGAACCCGGAGAAGGGTGGGAGGCCGGCGATGCTCAGCGCTGGGAGGGCGAACAGCACAGCGATCATCGGCGCGGTGCGGACGAGCCCGCCGACCCTGGACAGTCGTCCGCTACCGGCGCGGTGCTCGACGAGGCCGGCGACGAGGAACAGCGCGGTCTTCACGATGATGTGGTGCACGACATAGAACACCGCACCCGCCACACCGGCGAGCGTGAACAACGCGAGCCCGAAGATCATGAAGCCGATGTGGCTGACGATGTGGAAGGACAACATCCGCTTGATGTCGTCCTGGGCCAGCGCGCCGAGAACTCCGACCAACATCGTCAACCCGGCGATGGTGAGGAGCAGCGCTCCCTGCCGAGCATCCTCGGGGAAAAGCAGTGTCTGCGTCCGGATGATCGCGTAGACGCCGACTTTGGTGAGCAGGCCGGCGAAGATCGCGGTGACCGCGCCGGGTGCGGTCGGATAGCTGTCCGGGAGCCAGAAGAACAGGGGGAAGAGCCCGGCCTTGATCCCGAACACGCCGATCAGGAGGAGCGAGAACCCGACGGCGACCCCGTTCGACAGCTCGGGCATCCGTTCGGAGAGTTCGGCCATGTTGACCGTGCCCGTCGCGGCGTAGATCAGCGCGAGCGCGACGATGAAGAACGTCGACGCGAGCAGCGAGATGACCACGTACGACATGCCGGACCGCACCTGGTCGTCGCGACCGCCGAGCGTCAACAGCACGTAGCTCGCGACGAGCATCATCTCGAAGGCAACGAACAGGTTGAAGAGGTCGCCGGTGATGAAACTGGCCGACACGCCGGCGGCGAGCACCAGGTAGACGGGGTGGTACGACGAGAATCTACGTTCGACCGTGCGTTGACCGATCGCGAACACCAGCACGGCGACGAGCATCAGCGACGAGACGAGCAGCATGATCGCGGCGAGGCGATCGACGACGAGTGTGATACCGATCGGCACCCGCCAGCCGCCGGCCTGGCTGACCTGGATTCCGTCGTCGTCGACGCTGATCAGGAGCGCGATGTTGATGCCCACGACAATGCTGAGCGCGAGCATGCTGATCGCCCGCTGCACCGCCCGCCATGGCGCGACGAGGATGGAGATCCCCGCCGCGAGGAGCGGGACCACGACCGGGAGCGCGATCAGCGAGTTCACGGCCGATCCTCCTCCGCGGCGAGCTCACGCGCGGCCCGCTCGCCCTCGTCGAGTTCGGTGTCACGTCGGCGGCGCGCCACGAAGCGGTCCTCGACGTCGTCCTCGACCACGTCATCGTGGGTGATCTTCCAGCTGCGGTAGCCGAGGGCGAACAGGAACGCGGTGACACCGAACGTGATCACGATCGAGGTCAGGGCAAGCGCCTGCGGCAGCGGATCGGAGAACTTCTCGGAGTCACCGAGACCGACGATCGGTGCGATGCCGCCCGCACCGCCGGATGTGATCAGGAGGATGTTCGCGCCGTGGCCGAGGAGGCTGATCCCGATGATGATCCGCGAGAGACGGCGTTGCAACAACAGGTACGTGCCGGTCGAGAAGAGCGCCGCCGCCGCGAACGCGAGCAGGATGGTCACGACGCGCTCCCTCCGTCGATGACCTCGTCGAAGTCGTCACCGAAGGCTTCGAACGCCAGCAGCACGAGGCCGATCACGACGAGGAACACGCCGATGTCGAACGCGAGCGTGCTGGTGACCTTGAGTTCGCCGATGCCCGGGGGATGAAGCTTGAAGTAGCCGTGCTCGAGCACCGCGCCGCCGAGGAGGATCGGTACGAGCGCGGTGGTTGCAGCGGTGACGAGACCGAAACCGAGAATCAGGTGGGGCCGAGCCGGGAACGTCGACTGCACCGCTGGGAGACCGCCGGTCACGTAGCGCAACGAGACCGCGGCACCGATGATCAGCCCGCCGACGAAGCCACCGCCGGGAAGGTTGTGTCCGGCGAACAGGAAGTAGACGCCGAGCACGATGATCGATTGGTAGATCAGCCGGACGGTCGTGACGAGAATCAGGGGGCGACCTTGATCGGGCATCAGCACGTCAGGATGTGGTGGGCGGCGCGCGCTCACGTCACGCTCCCCTCGTCCGCCATCTCGAGCTGCTCGTCGCCGATCGGCTCGTCGAGGACCTCCTCGAATTCGGGGCCAGGTTCGCCGCGCCGCCGTCCCGTGCGAGCGAGACTGACTGCGCCCGCGGCAGCGACGACGAGCACTGTGATCTCACCCATCGTGTCCCAGCCGCGGAAGTCGACCAGGATGACGTTGACGTGGTTCTTGCCGCCGCCCTCCGGGAGCGCCGCGACGATCTGCGCGGCGGACATCGACGGCTCGTCGACATCGGAACGGGCATTGCTCGCGGACAGGGCGAAGACGAAGATCGCGACACCGACCGCTCCGGCGACAGCAAGGCGCATCGGCGTGGCGATCGCCGGCGTTTGGTGCTCCCACTTGGCGGGAAGGAACCGCAGCACGAGCACGAAGAGCACGGTGCTCAGCGTCTCGATCGCGAACTGCGTGAGTGCGAGGTCCGGAGCGCCGCGCGCGACGTACAACCCGGCCATCGAGTACCCGACGCCGCCGAGCATGAGCGCCGCTGCGATGCGTCGTCGACTGATGCTGGCACCGATCGCGGCGCTGACGATCAGGGCGACGAGCACGATGTAGATCGGGCTCTCGACGAACTCGGGGAGTTCGCCGATGTCGTCCGCGAACGCGCCGAGCGGAACCAGCGTGATCGAGAGGATGATGATCGAGACGTAGATCGGCAGCGAGCCGTTCTGGAGCGTCGCGGTGACGACGCGGGCGATCGTGTTGACGCCGCGCAAGATGGCGAGGAAGACGTCCTCGGAGCTGGGGATGAATGCCGTCGACCGCGAGATGCGACGTTGGCCCACTTCGATCGGCGTCCGCAGCACGGTGAGGACGAGACCGCAGACGATGATCAGTCCTGACAAGAGGAGCGCTGTATTGACACCCGCCCAGAGGTGCAGGTGCGAGGGCTCGGCGCCGGGATCGAGCGCCCTCGTCGCCGCCGCCACGAGATCGTCGAGCAGGCTCGGAAACACGCCGAACAGGATCGTGCAGAGTGTGAGCACCCCGGCCGGGGCGAGGAATCCGAACGAAGGTGCGTGCGGTTCGGGATGGGTGGGGGCGATCACTTCGCCGGCGTCGTCGACCGGGTCACCGTCTTCGCAGAAGACACCCCACAGGCCGAGCACGAACCGAGCCGAGTAGGCGAACGTGAAGATCGACGCGACAACGATCACGACCAGCACGAGGGTGCCGCCGGCGAAGTCGCCGTAGTCGACGTACGCCCCGAGCGCCTTCTCCTTGGCAATGAAGCCGAGCAGCGGCGGAAGTCCGGCCATCGAGGCTGCGCTGATGAGTCCGACGATGCGCAGCGGAGTCCATCCCGGGCCGAAACGGTGGAGGCGGCGGATGTCGCGCGTGCCTGCGCCGTGGTCGACGATCCCGACGACCATGAAGAGCGCCGCCTTGAAACAGCCGTGCGCGATGAGCAGCACGATGCCGGCCTGCGCGATGTGGTCGTTCCCGGTGCCGAAGAGCAACATCAGGAATCCGAGCTGACTCACCGTGCCGTGCGCGAGCAACAGCTTGAGGTCGTGCTGGCGAAGCGCGCGGACCCCGCCCATCACCATCGTGACCGCACCGACGGCGAGCACGATGCCGCGCCATCCACCATCGAGGGCGAACATCGGCGAGAACCGGGCGACGAGATACACACCCGCCTTGACCATCGTCGCGCTGTGCAGGTACGCGCTGATCGGCGTCGGGGCGACCATCGCGCCCGGGAGCCACGAGCTGAACGGCACTTGCGCCGACTTGGTGAACGCGCCGATGAGTACGCAGATCAGCGCAGCGTTGACGAGTGAGCCGGACGGCGGATCGGCGAGCAACTCGGAGATGAGATAGGTACCGCCCTCCTGGCCGATGATGATCAATCCGGCGAGCAATACGAGGCCACCGGCGCCGGTGATCAGCAGTGCCTGGAGGGCCGCAGCGCGCGCTCGGGGGTTGGTGTCGTCGTTGCCGATGAGTAGGTACGACGTGACCGATGTCAGCTCCCAGGCGATGAACATCGCGATGAGATGGTCGGAGAGAACGACACCGAGCATCGCCCCCGCGAAGATGGTCATCACGCCCGCGAGGCGTGCGACCCCGGGCTTGTCCGCGGCGAAGTAGCTGAGCGAGTACAGGCAGATCAGGAGCCCGATCCCCGAGATCAGGGCGACCATGACGAGCCCGAATGCGTCGAGCCGGAGATCGATCGTGAGATCGAGGCCGGCGACCCACGTGAACGACTCTGTGACCGGTTCGCCGTCGATGACCTCACCCGAGCGGGCGACTGCCCAGATGACCGTGGCGAGCGGTGCCAGCGCGGCCACCGCAAACCCGCGCCGGCCGAGCAGCTTTCCGGCGGCGACGATGCCGACACCGAGGACGAGGTGGAGCAGAAGGAGGGCGAACATGGATCGGAGCGGGCGCGGTGCGCCGGGACGGACGATACGCGACGACAGCCGACGCGACTACTCAGCAGTCCCCATGAGGCTTTGGCGAGGTTACTGACCGGTAACTACGGTCGTGGCATGAGCAAGATTTCATGCGTCGGTGTGGTGGGGTCAGGGATCATGGGGGCGGGACTGGCCGAGGTCGCGGCGCGGGCCGGGTTCGACGTGGTGGTCCGGTCACGCAGCCAGGCGGGGGCCGACGGCGTGCACGAACAGGTGGCCGGTGGTTTGGCGCGTCAGGTCGCCAAGGAACGAATGACCGACGACGAACGCACGGCGATCCTCGATCGCATCACGGTGACCGACCACCTCGGTCGACTGGCGGACTGTGACCTGGTCATCGAGATCGTCGTCGAGGATCTCGAGGTCAAGCGCGAGCTGTTCGCCGAACTCGAGCAGATCGTGAAGCCGTCCGGGATTCTCGCCACCAACACGTCCACACTGCCTGTCGTCGAGTTGGCGATGGTGACCCAGCGTCCCGACAAGGTGGTCGGCATCCACTTCTTCAACCCGGCACCGGCGATGAAGCTGGTCGAGGTCGTCAAGCCGCTCACGGCGAGCAAGAAGACGATCTCGGCGGCAGTCGACTTCGCGGAGACGTGCGGAAAGGATCCGGTGCAGGTCGAAGATCGCGCCGGCTTCGTCGTCAATGCGCTGCTGTTCCCGTATCTCAACAACGCGGTGCGGATGCTCGAGCTGGGTACCGCGTCGATGGACGACATCGACACGGCGATGATGGGCGGCTGCAACTTCCCGATGGGTCCGTTCGCGCTACTCGACCTGGTCGGGCTCGACACGTCGCTCGCCATTCTCGACGCGCTCTACGACGAATTCCGTGACCCGAACTATGCCGCGGTGCCGACGTTGCGCCGGATGGTGGCGGCAGGCCATCTCGGTCGCAAGACCAAACAGGGCTTCCGCAGCTACTGATCGCGGCTCTCACCGATCCGACCACGCGTCCGGCGCACGCCTGGCAGGATGCTTCGGTCATGGACGGACGGTCGCCCTGCGTCGAACCCGAACCATCCCGGTTCGCGATGCCCGATGCGTCGGTCGCCGACGCTGGTGCGGACTTGATCGCGGTCGGAGCCGATCTGGCGCCCGGCACGCTGCTCGCGGCCTACCGAGCCGGACTGTTCCCGATGCCTGTCGAGCCGCGCAAGCGGCGGTCGCAGATCGCCTGGTACTCGCCGGATCCCCGAGCGATCATCCCGCTCGACGGGTTTCACGCCGGCCGCAGCCTGCGCCGCGCCGTGCCTCGATTCGAGTGTTCGTTCAACCGCTCGTTCGGCGCGGTCGTCCGGGCGTGCGGTGAACCGGATCGAGACGGGTTCTGGATCTCCGACGCGGTGATCGCGGCCTACGAGGAACTGTTCGAGCTCGGTTGGGCCGAATCGGTCGAGGTATGGCTGGGTGATGACCTGGTCGGTGGTGTGTACGGGGTGAGGATCGGCCAGTTCTTCGCGGGCGAATCGATGTTCCATCTGGCGACCGATGCGTCGAAAGTGGCCCTGCTCCACCTCGTCCAGGGCCTGCGTGCGGAGGGTGTCCAGCTGTTCGATGTGCAGTGGTTGACGCCGCACCTCGCCTCGCTGGGGGCTGTCGAGGTCACACGAGCCCGGTACTTCGAACTGTTGCACTCATGCGGCTGAACACGACGACGACCGCCGCAAGAAACCTGTGGGAAAACGCGAACTGCGGTGCGGAGAGTTCGCCACCTCTCCACACCGCAGTTCTTGAGTCGGATCCACCATCCGACTCAGGGTCAACCGGGTCCGCCGGACCCAGTTGGCTTTGGTTCCCGCCTGAAGGAACCGCTGGAGCGAGACCCGATCCTGGGGGGAGACGGACGGGAATCGCTCATTTGCGGCCGACCATTGCGGCCGGACAACTAATGCATCGTCACCCTCGCGTGGGGAGTTGAGTAATTTCTTCCGAACCGGCGAGAATCGTGCGATGAGCGAGCACAGGGTGGCGTCGGCCCGGCCAGAACCGGATCGTCCGTGGATGATGCGGACATACTCGGGCCACTCGACCGCCGAGGCGTCGAACGAGTTGTACCGCACCAACTTGGCCAAGGGTCAGACCGGGCTGTCGATCGCGTTCGACCTGCCCACCCAGACCGGCTACGACCCAGACTCGCCGATGTCGCGCGGGGAGGTCGGCAAGGTCGGCGTACCGGTGGCACACCTCGGGCACATGCGGTCGCTGCTCGACCAAATCCCACCCGACCGGATGAACACGTCGATGACGATCAACGCCACCGCCGCCTGGCTGCTGGCGCTGTACGTGGCGAACGCCGAGGAGCAGGGGATCGATTCGACCGCGCTGCGCGGCACGACGCAGAACGACATCGTCAAGGAGTACCTCTCGCGGGGTACTTACATCTTCCCGCCCGAACCATCCCGGCGGCTGATCGTCGACATGGTCGCATGGTGCTCCGAGCACGCACCGAAGTGGAACCCGATGAATGTCTGCTCGTACCACCTCCAGGAGGCGGGGGCCACACCCGAGCAGGAGATCGCCTACTCGATGGCCACGGCGATCGGTGTGCTCGACGCGGTGCGCTCGTCGGGTCAGGTCCCGTCCGAGCGCTTCACCCAAGTGTTCGGCTCCATCTCATTCTTCGTCAATGCCGGCATCCGGTTCGTCGAGGAGGTCTGCAAGCTGCGGGCGATGACCGAGATGTGGGAGCACATCGGCCGCACGCGCTACGGGGTCACCGACGAGAAGGCGCTGCGCTTTCGGTACGGCGTGCAGGTGAACTCGTTGGGGCTCACCGAGGCGCAGCCCGAGAACAACGTGCAACGGATCGTGCTGGAGATGCTCGCGGTGACGTTGTCGAAGAATGCCCGGGCGCGGTCGGTGCAGCTGCCCGCATGGAACGAAGCTCTGGGGTTGCCGCGGCCATGGGATCAGCAATGGTCGCTGCGGATGCAGCAGGTATTGGCATTCGAAACCGATCTGCTCGAATACGAGGACATCTTCGACGGATCGATCGTGATCGAGTCGCGGACAACTGCCTTGCGTTCGGCGGCCTCGGCCGAGTTGGACGATGTGCTGTCGATGGGCGGGGCATTCGAGGCGGTCGAGACGTTGAAGGCACGGCTGGTGGCCTCGATGGCCCAACGCACGCGGCGGATCGAGGCCGGCGAGCAGGTGGTCGTCGGCGTCAACGACTTCGTCGAGACGACAGAATCGCCATTGGGTGGCGAGGGGGCGATTCTGCGCGTCGATCCCACGGTCGAGCAGGCGATGGTCGCGGATGTCGAGTCGTGGCGCGCTGACCGCTCGGAGTCCGATGTCGCGGCTGCCTTGGCCGCGCTGCGGCGTGCCGCCGTCGACGGTGACAACGTCATGCCGCCATCGATCGTGTTGGCCAGGGCCGGCGGCACGACCGGCGAGTGGGGCGACGTGATGCGCGACGTGTTCGGCGAGTTCCGTGCTCCGACCGGCGTCGGTGGGGCGTCTGGGGGCGTGGCCGGGTCCGCGCTCGGTGAGGTCGCTTCGTTCGTTCGGACCATCGCCGGTGGGCCACCGAAGCTGCTGGTCGCGAAGCCTGGTTTGGACGGCCACTCCAACGGCGCCGAGCAGATCGCGGTAGCCGCTCGCGACTCGGGCATGGAGGTGGTGTACTCCGGCATCCGGTTGACGCCCGAGCAGATCGCCGCATCGGCGCGCGACGAGGATCCCGACGTGATCGGGCTGTCGATCCTGTCGGGCTCGCATCTCGACCTCGTGCCCGACGTGCTCGAACACCTCCGCTCGATGGGTGTCGCTGCGCCGGTCGTCGTCGGCGGCATCAGCCCCGAAGCCGACCGCCCCCGCCTGGTCGCCGCCGGCGTCGCGAGGATCTACACCCCCAAGGACTTCGAGCTGGCGAAAATCATGCGCGACATCGCCACCCTCACCCAGACCCACCGCACCGAGTCTGTGTAAGCGATTACCGCGGATCTCGACGTCGCAGCTCACGCTCCCGACCTGCCCCGAGTCTGTGTACGCGATTACCGCGGATCTCGACGTCGCAGCTCACGCTGCTGCCGGGATGGCGAGCGCCCGTCGGACGTCACGCAGTACGTCTCCTGGTGAACCCGTGACCTGTTCATAGGTGAACTGGTAAGGCCGAAGACCTTCTGCCAGGAGTGCATTCATCCGCTCCGCGTCGCGGCTCATCTGCTGCGTGGACCGGTGATACCGATAGCCGAGCACCTCGACGACAACGGGCGTTCCGCCGAAGCGGAAATCAACGCGGACGAGCCGGCCGCCCGCCCGAGCGAGCACCGGCTGGGTCTGCGGTAGTTGCATCCCGGCGTCGGCGAGGAGGCGAAGGAACCGGCGCTCGAGATAGCTGTGCCCACCGCGGATTGCCTCCACGCCTTCGATCGCCTCGAGCAGCCGGGGAATCCCGAATCGGCCCGGCGCGCGGAGCGCGACGATCCGGCGGTGCACGAGTTCCTCGCTCAGCTTGCGGTCGCGGAGACCGGAATCGAGCGCGATCGTGAGGCGCTCGACCGACTCCGACCGGGCCAGTTCGATGAGGGTGCGCGCGGCACTGGTCGAGGGGATGTCGCCAATCCGCGTGCGGTCGGCGAGATCGAGTGACGTGGTGGTGTGGATCCGGTGTCCGATGCGGCGCATGTTGCGCCCACGCACGATCGTCACGTCGAATGGTGGCGCCAGCTCGAATCCGTCGAAGCCGTGCAGCGCGGCCGCACTACGGCTGCTGGCGAACGCTCCTGGGCCGAGATCCATGACGAGGGCTCGGAGGTCTGCCAACGTATCGTCGGGAGCGCCAGGGAGCCGGAACGTGTTGATCCCGACCTGGACGAGGAAGCCGCTCGAGACTCGGCTTCGAAGCTGGACATCGGACACACCGATGTCATGTGCCTGCCGCCGCGACAGCAAGCCCAGCTGACCACTCGCTGCCGCCACGATTCGACGGGTGGTGTTGGTCATGGACCCCAGCATGATGAAGGCCTGTCACATCCTGTGGCCTCAGGCGGCCGGGACCTCCAGAAGCAGCGTTACGCCGAACGCGCAGTTCCGGGGTATTCGGTTACACAGCTTCGGGAACCGGAACGCAGCGTGATCGGAAACGCCGAGATCCGAGGTAATCGCTCACACAGACGCCGAGCGCGTCGGGGTCAGCCGCGGGTGCCGATCGTCTGGATCTCGTCGACGTCGTAGGGGTACGTGCGACTGGTCGTGATGGTGCCGAGGTTGCCGGAGCCACCGCTGGATGTGTACGACACCGCGTACGTACTCGAGATCGTGACCTGGTACGGCGACTCGTCGGGAGACGACTGACGGTAGGTGTACCCGCACGGCCCCTCGTCGGTCGTGTCGAGGTCGGGGTGCACCGCCTCGATCGGTGTGCCGAGGCCTTGGCAGGTGACGCTGTCGCCGTTGCCGAAGTCGAACTGCGTCGAGACATGCTGTGCGGTCGCGGTCGCCGAGACGAAGCCGGCCGCAGCGTGCGCTGAGATCGGGCCGGGGTCGTCGATCGCCAGCCAGAGACCGAGGTTGACGAAGCCACCGTGCTCGGGAGCGGGATTGATGTTGGCCACGGGCTGCGGGACGCGTCGCCTGATGCTCGCCCGGACCTCGTCGATCATGTCCTGAACAGTCACGCCCTCGTCGATCAGGATGAGGACCCGCGCGCTGCCGGGGCAGGTCTTCCAGTAGCCGGTCATCAGTTTGCCGTTGATCTCGACCGTGACCGGATGGTCGTTGTCGAGCGACAGATGGCCGTCCGGCAATTCCCGGATGTACGCCTTCGTGTACGAGCAGCGCGGCCCGCCCGTTCCGCCGCTTCCACCACCGCCACCGCCGGAGGACCCCCCGTCACCCACATCGACGCCGATCGTGTCCGTGCCATCATCGACCGTGACCGGTGGCGGCACCTGGCCTGTTCCCTGGTCGCCGGCACCGACCAGCGAAGGCAGAGCGACCACAGCGGCCGGAGCGAGGAGCAGCGCTATAACAG
>JASJHI010000162.1:0-8459 GCA_033791105.1 Acidimicrobiia bacterium
GCGACAACGACCGTCGCGCCTTCCCAGCGGAATGGAATCTCGGACTCGATGAGCGACTCTGTCAGCAGTGCCCGGTCGGCATCGGACCACTCGTCGAGCCCGAACTCGGTCGACTCGGCGCCGGGTTCGAGGGTGACCGGGAACGGGCCGAGTTCGGCTTCGAGGCGGTCGAACATCGCGTCGATCCGCGATTCGGTGATCTCGGGGACGAGGAGTTCATCGCCCTCCCAAGCATGCGGGAGGCCGGCGTCGGCGAGCGCCTCGGCAAGCAGGGCACGGTGATCGAAGGACCACGCGGCCAGGTCATAGTGGACCTTGACGATGGTGGGGTCGTTGGGATCGAAGTCGTTGATGTCGTCGGCGCCGGCGATCTCGTTTCGACGTTCCTCGCCGCCCTGCTTGTTCACGAAAGCCACGTCGGCACGCTACCGCTGCTGCGGCTCACCGGTCCGTCGCCGATGGACCCGTCAGGATTGGGCTCAGCCCACCACGGCGTCGAGGAACCGCTCCGTCCGCACGTACTCGTCGCGTTGGTTGACCGGATCCCGGACTCCGTGCCCCTCCCCCTCGTACACGACGAGTTCGACCTCGCCGCCACCGGCTCGGATGCGATCGACCAGAAGCCGACTCTGTCCGATCGGCACGACTGGATCGTCCGTCCCGTGGAACACGAGGAGCGGCCCGGCGATCGAGCCGGCCTTCGTGATCGGTGAGAGATCGCGGTACCGCTCGACGTCGCCGACCGGCCCGACGAGCGACTCGGTGTAGTGCGCCTCGAAACGGTGCGTGGCCTGCGCGAGTGCGATGAGGTCGCTGACCGGGTACGACGCGACTCCACCGGCGACGAGATCGGAGTGGTTCGCGAGCATGCCCAGCGCGGTGAGTCCGCCCGACGAACCGCCGATGACGACCGTCGCCTGCGGTTCGGTCCAGCCGCGACGGTGCGCCTCGGCCACCAGAGCAGCGGTATCGGCGACATCGGTGCGCCCCCAGCAGCCGTTGAGCGCCCGCTGGTACTCGCGGCCGTGACCGGTGCTCCCGCGCGGGTCGACGACGAGGATGTCCCAGCCGCGGCTCCACCAGTACGCGATCCGCGGGCGGAAGTCGACCTGCCACTGATCGGTCGGGCCGCCGTGGACCCAACACAGCATCCGACCGCGGTGTGCGGCGTACCGTCTCGCGTGCAGGGTCGTGTTGTCGTGTTCGATCGTCATCAGCTCGGGTTCGGGGAGGTCATACGACTCCCACCCGGCCGCAGGACCGACCGCGAGTTCGGTCCGGTCCCACTCGTCGGTGGTGTAGCGCACCACTTGGGTCGGAGTCCGCGCCCCGGAGCGGAGCGCCACCAATTGTTGTCCGACCCACGACAGTTGTCCGTGTACGCCCCGGCCGACGTCGCGCACCTCGCCGAACGCCACGCCGCCGGCATCATCGCGGCGGACATCCAACACACACAACCGGCCGAAGCCGCCCTCGTTGCGGGCGAATGCCACCCGGGATCCGTCCGGAGAGGAAACGAACGAGCGCTGTCCCATCCCCCACGTCGGGCTCGCGTGCTCGGCGTGTTCGCGGATCGGCCGGCCCGCGATTGCGACGTTCGCCCAGCCGGTGGTGTCGTCGACGCGCAACGACGTTCCGTCCGGCATGAAACGGGCCTGTTGGATCGCGGCATCCGCCAAACGTGTGACCGACAATTCGCGGGTGTCTGCCGATGTCGGGAGAGTAGCCGTGACCTGGTGCGATGCATCCCACGGCATCCCGGGCGGATTCCATGCCTGCCATGTCACCGAGGTCGAGTCGGGCGCGAACACCGGATCGAAGCAGAAGTCGTCCGACCCGTCGTCGAGTCGTGTGACGAGCCGGGACGCGAGATCGACGAGGGCAACCTCGGCCTCGTCGATCGTGACCGCGACGAAGGCACCGTCAGACGAGCAGGCCGGTGCCCGGCAGCTGCGCTCGAGCGCGGTCAGCTGGACCGGCGCGCCACCAATCGGCTGCACCCAGAGTTCGCCGTCTGCGGCCGCGTACACGACTCCCGACGAGTTGACCAGCCAGTCGAAACAACCACCGCCCATCCCGCGGCCCGGCGCCGGATCGGGCGAGCTGGTGAGGAGACGTTCCGGCCCTCCCGAGGCCGGGACCACTGCGATCGCCGACGATCCGCCCCACCGTTGCACGAAGGCGACCGTCCGGCCATCCGGTGACAGCCGGGGCTCGGTGAGATCACGCCCACCGATCACCAGCTCGAGCGGAACCGGCCGCTGTCCGGGGTCGTCGCCGGGATCTGACATGCGCCAGACCATACGTGCCACTCTCCGCACCTCCCACCGGGTCAGCGTCTCCGCAGCGTGAGGTCATCGGATCGACGCCGATCTCGACCGTTCTCAACTTCCTCGATCGGGCAGAGCTCTCCGGGGCCTCCGATCGCGGCTCACCACGCGAGACTCGACGCGTGCGGATCGCCACCTGGAACCTCGAGTGGGCCTGCCTCGACGGCCTGAAGGTCGCGCCCGCGAGGTCGTGCAGCGTCGCTGCACGCTGGGACGACCCGGGCCCGGCGTGGCCGGATCACCCGGTCGTGCGGGCCAGCGTTCGGGTGAGGGCTCGGCGGGTGATGAGTTGCTGGACGCCGAAGACGAACACCACCGCTGCGGTGCCGGCCATGATCCACGTGCCCGTCGTCTCGACGGCACCAGAGGCGAGTAGGGCGACCGTCGCGGCCACCCACCCGAAGTCGGCGATCGACACGAGGACGCTGAGCGTGGTCAGCCGAGCCGGCCGGCTCGCCGCGATCGCCAGGAGTAGCGGGGAGTAGGCGACCAGGCCCACGCCGACGAGACGCACGGCCCAGACCACATCGGCGCCGATCCACTCGGCGAGACGATCCGCCGCAAGGAGCGCGACGACACCACACGTCGCACTGAACACAGCGTTCGCCCGCAGCACGGCTCGCAGCGGTCGCGCGGCGCGATGGACGGCGCGCACTCGGGCGCCATCGCGATCGTGCGCCACGGGCGGTGCCTGCGTCGCCGTGAGCTCTGGCATGTCGGCGGTCGTGGTCATGGCAGTGGTCCTTTCCGGAGATGATGTGCCGGTCGCGCCGATCGGCGCGGCGGCACCCAACACGATGCCGCCGCGACGTAGTCGACACCATGACCTCACACGTCATGGTGTGATCCGCGGCGTTCCGTAGGCTCGTTTGTCGATGGCCACGCGCACCAACCCGTCGATCTTCGGATCCGAACTCCGCCGGTGGAGAACGATCCGCCGCTTTTCCCAGGAGGAGCTCGCGCTGCGCAGCGATGTGTCGCAGCGGCACTTGAGTTTCCTCGAGAACGGTCGGTCACGGCCGAGCAGCGAGATGGTCACGCATCTGGCGATCGCCCTCGACATCCCGCTGCGAGCGCGCAACGGGCTGCTCACGGCAGCTGGGTTCGCGCCCAGCTACACCGACGAGGCGCTCGACGGTGAGCGAATGGCCGAGCTCCGCAGCTCGCTCGAACGGATGCTCGACGCGCACCACCCGTTCCCGGCGTACGTCGTCAACCGCCGGTGGGACCTCGAACTGGCCAACCCGGCCGCGCTCACCCTGATGTCGATGCTGCTCGACGACGATGCGTTGGCGGAGGTGGGCGGGAACGTGCTCAAGCTGCTGCTGCACCCGAGCGGGCTACGGCCGCTCGTCGAGAATTGGGACCGCGTCGCGGCGGTGCTGCTCGGCCGATTGCGCAGCGAGTGCGATCACGACCCCACCGACCTCGAACTGCGCGACGTGCTCGAGGACGTCCTCGACTACGAGGGGATCGCAGAGCTGCCGACGGATGTCGGCTATCCGGTGGCGAGCGATCTGCTCACCGAGATCGACATCGCGCTCGACGGCCGGCGGCTGCGTTTCTACACGGCGATCATGTTGCTGTCCGACGCGGTCGACATCACGGTGTCCGAGCTCCGACTCGAGACCCTCCTCCCAGCGGACGCCGACACGCACGCTGCCCTCGCGGAGCTCGTCGGCGAGCACCCCTGACGACCCACGTCGATTCTCACCGTCCGCACGGCCGCAGATCGCGTCCGGGCCGCCCGGTACGGTGGGAACATGACATCGACGTCACCCCAGCAACCCGACCGCAACCTCGCGATGGACCTGGTTCGGGCCACCGAGTCGGCGTGTCTGGCCGCAGCCCGATGGGTCGGCCGGGGCGACAAGATCGGAGCCGACGGCGCCGCGGTAGAGGCGATGCGACTCTCACTGTCGACCGTGGCGATGGACGGACTCGTCATCATCGGTGAGGGCGAGAAGGACGAGGCACCGATGCTGTTCAACGGCGAACGCGTCGGTGACGGCAGTGCGCCCGAGGTCGACGTTGCGGTCGATCCAATCGACGGCACCACCCTCACGGCGATGGGCAAGACGAACGCCCTGTCGGTCATCGCCGTCGCGGATCGCGGCGCGATGTTCGATCCCGGTCCTTCGTATTACATGCGCAAGATCGCCGTCGGCCCCGAAGCGGTCGGCTCGATCGACATCACCGCCAGCCCCACGCAGAATCTGCGCTGGATCGCCAAGTCGACCGGCAAGGACGTGCGCGACCTCACCTGCATCATCCTCGACCGACCGCGCCATGAAGACCTGATCGGCGAGGTGCGCGCGTCGGGTTGCCGGATCCGGCTGATCACCGACGGCGATGTCTACGGCTCGGTCGCGACCTGTTGGCGCGACGCCGGCGCCGATGTGCTGATGGGAGTCGGCGGCACACCAGAAGGTGTGGTCTCGGCCGCCGCGATGAAGGCGATGGGCGGCGAGATCCAAGCCCAGCTCGCACCGCAGGGCGCCGCCGAGCACGAAGCAATGGTCGATGCCGGCTACGACCTCGACCAAGTTCTCACCCAGGACGAGCTGATTCGATCCGACAACTGCTTCTTCGCTGCGACCGGCCTCACGGACGGGGCGCTGCTCCGCGGCGTCCGATTCGACTCGACGGGCGCTCGTACGCAGAGCCTTGTGATGCGCTCACGCAGCGGCACCGTCCGAATGATCGACGCACAGCACCGCTTCTCGAAGCTCCGCGAGTTCGCGGCGATCGATTACTGACCGGATGGTCAGGCGCTCGCAGGCGCTTCCTCGCCCACCTCGCTCTCGTCGTCAGCGCGCACGCTCACGACGAACCGGTAGAGCAACGCGCCGAGCACGCCACCGAGGATCGGCGCCACCCAGAAGAGCCACAGCTGCGCGAGTTGATCGCTCCCGGCGAAGATGGCCTGCGAGGTTGACCGCGCGGGGTTCACACTGGTGTTGGTGACGGGGATCGAGATGAGGTGGATGAGTGTGAGGGCGAGTCCGATGGCGAGGCCGGCGGTGGCGGGCGTGCCGCGTTTGGACGTGACCCCCATGATCACCATCAGGAACATCGCCGTCATGACGACCTCGATGAGGAAGGCAGCGCCGAGGTTGAAGCCGCCCGGCGACCATTCGTCGTAGCCGTTCGCGGCGAACGTTCCCGGGTCCCAAGCCGGCTGTCCGCTGGCGACTGCGAACAGCACCGTGGCGCCCAGGATGCCCCCGAGCACTTGTACGACGATGTATCCGATGGCGATACCCGGCTTCGCTCGGCCGGCCGCGACCAGGCCGAGCGTGACGGCGGGATTGAAGTGGCCGCCGGAGATGTGGCCGAGCGCGTAGACCCCGGTCAACACGGTGAGGCCGAACGCGAAGCTGACACCGAGGAAACCGATTCCCAGACTGCTGCCGTTTGCGCCCACCCCGAAGTCCGAGGCCAAAACGGCAGCGCCGCAACCGCCGAGCACGAGCCAGAACGTGCCGATGAACTCCGCCGCGAGTGCCTTGACGTCGAACTCGAACATGGATCACCCCTCCTCGGGTCTGTCGACGACGGTTCTCGACGACGATTCCACGCTAGGTCGGTGCGATGCGCCGATCAGGGATCCCGAGAGCGCCGATGGCGCGCGGCCGAACCGTCAGGCGGTGAAGCCGTAACCCGAGGCCCGCAAGCGCGCCTCGGCCCGGGCTTTGCCGGCGACCGCGTCAGCGATCTCGAGTTCACCGTCCTCGTGTCGGATCGTGTTCTCGTGCCGCTCGAGGGCCTGCTTCGCGCGGTCGACGTCGATGTCGTCGGCCAGTTCGGCGGTGTCGGAGAGAATCGATACGACGGACGGATTCCCGCTCACCTCGACGAAGCCGCGGTGGACTGCGATGTCCTGCAAGCTGCCATCGGTCTGGAAGATCCGCGTGTGGTTCTCGACGAGTACGCCGAGGAAGGCCGCGTGGCCGGCCTGAAAGGCGATCTCGCCGCCACCGGCGGTGCGGGTGATGACCATGTCGGCCTCACCCGAGTAGAGAACCTTCTCGGGTGAGACGACCTCGACTCTGAGGGCGTCGACCATGATCAGGACTCCTGGAGGCTCTTCGCCTTGGCGAGAACCTGCTCGATGCCGCCGACGTTGAGAAATGCCTGCTCGGGCACCTCGTCGAGTTCTCCGCCGATCAGCGCCTCGAACGAGTCGATCGTCTCATCGACCGAGACGTACTCACCCGGCACCGAGGTGAAGACCTCCGCGACGAAGAACGGCTGCGAGAGGAAGCGCTCGACCTTGCGTGCACGGTTGACGGTGAGGCGGTCCTCCTCGGACAGCTCGTCGAGACCGAGGATGGCAATGATGTCCTGGAGCTCCTTGTAGCGCTGCAGGGTCTCCTGCACCCGACGAGCGATGTTGTAGTGCCGGTCACCGACCACCTCGGGGCTGAGGATCGTCGACGTCGATGCCAGCGGATCGACCGCTGGGTAGATGCCGAGCGCCGCGACCTGACGGGACAACTCGGTGGTCGCGTCGAGGTGGGTGAACGTCGTGAACGGCGCCGGATCGGTGTAGTCGTCGGCGGGAACGTACACGGCCTGCAGCGACGTGATCGAACGTCCCTTCGTCGAGGTGATGCGCTCCTGCAGCTGACCCATCTCGTCGGCGAGCGTCGGCTGATAGCCCACGGCGGAGGGCATGCGGCCGAGCAGGGTCGACACCTCGGAACCGGCCTGCACGAAGCGGAAGATGTTGTCGACGAAGAGCAGCACGTCCTGGCCCTGCACGTCGCGGAAGTACTCGGCCATCGTCAGCGCGGACAGCGCCACACGGAGGCGTACGCCCGGCGGCTCGTCCATCTGGCCGAACACGAGGGCAGCCTTCTCGAAGACGCCGGACTCCATCATCTCGAGGCGGAGGTCGGTGCCTTCGCGGGTGCGTTCTCCGACTCCGGCGAACACCGACACACCGCCGTGCTGGGAGGCGACGCGGTTGATCATCTCGGTGATCAACACGGTCTTGCCGACGCCGGCACCACCGAACAGGCCGATCTTGCCGCCCGCGACGTACGGGGTGAGCAGGTCGATGACCTTGATGCCGGTCTCGAACATGCGCGCCGATGGCTCGAGCGTGTCGAAGGCCGGGGCCTCACGGTGAATCTCCCACCGCTCCATCTTGTCGAAGTCCTCTGGCACCGTGTCGAGCGGCTCACCCCACACGTTCCAGACGTTTCCGAGCACCTTGTCGCCGACCGGCACCGTGATGCCATGACCCGTATTGCGGACGGCGGTGCCGCGGACGAGCCCGTCGGTCGGCTTCATGCAGATCGCGCGGACGCGACCGTCGCCGAGCTGCTGGGCGACCTCGGCGAGCACCTGGGTCGACTCGCCGTCGATGACGATGTCGAACTCGACGGCCGTGTTGAGTTCGGGCAGCGCGCCGCGGGGGAACTCGACGTCGATCACCGGTCCGGCGATTCCGACGACGCGGCCTTCCTGCAGCTGGTTCTCTGTCATGGTCATGACGGTTCTCCTGAATTGGATGTGGAGGGTGTTGGCACCCCAGCGCTGACGAGCGCATCGATCGAGAAGTCGTCGTCCGCTGGGATGTGGAGGTGAGCATCGGCGTCGCCGCCGAGCGCCTCGGCACCGCCGACGATCTCCATGATCTCGGCGGTGATCGAGTCCTGGCGGGCCCGATTCATCACGATGCTGAGGCTCTTGATGAGATCCTCGGCATTGTCGGTTGCGGACTTCATCGCCCGCTGTCGGAACGCGTGCTCGGAGGCAGCGGCGTTGAGCAGGGCGGCGTAGACGCGAGCCTCGACGTAGCGCGGCAGAAGTGTCTCGAGGATCGTCTCCGGGTCGGGTTCGAAGTCGTAGCTGCCGCCGGAGCCGTCACTGGAACCCGCCTTGCCGTCACCGCCCGCGATCGTTTCGGAGGACAGCGGAACGAGTGGACGCAGGACGACTTCCTGGTTGCCGGGTGTGATGAATCGGGTGTACACGAGTTCGACGCGGTCGACCGCGCCCGATGCGTACAGATGGACGACGTGTTCGCCAATCTTGCGCGCATCCTCGTAACTCGGAAGATCACTGAAACCGGAGAAGACCTGGTCGATCGTGTAGTGCCGGAACTTGAAGTACCCC
>JASJHI010000163.1:0-21068 GCA_033791105.1 Acidimicrobiia bacterium
AAGGCCGTCCAGATCCGCGAGGACGGGATCGTCGGAGTGCTCGTTGCGCTCACGGTTCCGGGCTGCCCGCTCAAGGGTGAGATCACCCGCCGGGTCTCCGAGGCGGCAACCGAACTCGACGGTGTCGAGTCGATCGACCTCGAGTTCACCGTGATGACCGACGACGAGCGCGAGCAACTGCGTCGCGACCTGCACGGCGACGCGGGGGCGTCGAGCGGTAGCGAGCACGCCCACGGCCACGCCGAGGGCCGCGAGATCCCATTCGCCAAGAACTCGTCCAAGACCAGGCCGCTCCTGATCTCCTCGGGCAAGGGCGGCGTCGGCAAGTCGAGCGTCACCACCAACGTCGCGGTCGCGCTCGCCTCGCAGGGGTACTCGGTCGGCGTGGTCGACGCCGACATCTACGGCTACTCGATCCCGCGCATGTTGGGAACCGATCGCGAACCGACGGTGATCGACGAGATGCTGATCCCGCCGGAGATGTGGGGTGTGCGCTGCATCTCGATCGGCTACTTCGTGCCAGAGGGCCAGGCGGTCATCTGGCGCGGCCCGATGCTGCACAAGGCGCTCGAGCAGTTCCTCACCGACGTGTTCTGGGACGAGCCCGATTTCCTGCTGATCGACATGCCCCCGGGCACGGGTGACATCGCACTCTCGCTGGCCCAGTATCTGCCGCGCGGTGAAGTGTTCGTCGTCACCACACCACAACCTGCGGCGCAGAAGGTCGCCGCGCTCTCGGCAGCGATGGCGGAGAAGGTCAATCTGCCGGTGCGCGGCGTGATCGAGAACATGTCGTGGTTCACCGGCGACGATGGCAAGCGTTATGAGATCTTCGGCTCGGGCGGTGGCCGCAACCTGGCCGACGATCTCTCGGTTCCACTCCTCGGACAGCTTCCGCTCGTGCCCGCACTGCGCGAGGGCGG
The DNA here is from genome assembly GCA_033791105.1 of Acidimicrobiia bacterium. GTDB lineage: Bacteria > Actinomycetota > Acidimicrobiia > Acidimicrobiales > Ilumatobacteraceae > JASJHI01. The sequence goes on from JASJHI010000163.1 coordinate 924, forward strand.
CGACGACGGCCGCCCCATCGCCGCCGTCGACCCGGAGTCCGAGGCGGCCGCGGTCTTCCAGGAGATCGCCCGCCAGATCGCCGTCGACCTCAAGCCGAACAAGATCTACTCCGACGCGCTCAAGGTCATCTGAACCCAAACCCTCCCTCGCGACCGGACACAACGTGAGCCTGCTGCGCCGCCGCGCGCGCACGATGCGCACGCAGTCGGCCGTGCTCGGCACGGCCGGTTGGACGTATCGTCGGCGTCGGATGGAGCCGGTTCCGAAGTATCGATTCGAACGGATGGTGGTCGATGCGCTGGACGACCTGCCCGAGGATCTGCTGCCCGTGCTCGACAACGTGGTCGTGCAGATCCACGATCGCAATCGAGCCGAACCGACACTTCTCGGGCTGTACGACGGCGTGCCGCACACGGAGCGCACCGGTATGGAGGGGCCCGACATCGTCTCGATCTATCGCCTCGCGCTGTGCGAGATGTGCGAGGACGAGGACGATCTCGCGGACGAGGTGTACGTCACCGTGATCCACGAGATTGCACACGCCGCCGGCATCGACGACGAGCGGCTGCACCAGCTCGGCTGGGCCTGATCGGAGATGCCAGGCTCGATCGACTCCGGCGCCGGGTTCGAACGCGGCGCCGTTCTGGCGGTCGCCTTGACCGTCGGTGTCGGCGCTGCATGGAAGCCCCTCGACGGCGACGTACGCACGGCGACGTGGAACGAAGCGATCGAGACGCTCCGCGACCTGGAGAAGGAGGTCGGTCCGCGCTGGCTGTGGTGGTCGGGAGAGACCGCTCGGACCTTCGTGGCGAACGGCATCCGACCCGCTCGTTGCTGGGACCTCGAGGTGGTGTATCGATTGCTCGCCGGTGGTTGGCGCGCCGGCCCGGGCCGGGTCTGGGCCGACGCGAACGGACTCGACGCCGACACGATCCCTGAGCGTTCCCCCGTCGATCTCTTCCACCAGCCGACGGGGGAGGACGATCGACCGGTCCGCGCCGACGGACATCTCGACCCCGAATGGGTGGCCGGCAAGCGCGCCGACACCATCGAGCGGCTCGCCGTCTGGGTGGACCTGGCCCTCCGCGTTCACTCGATGCAGGCCGATCGCCTCGGGAACGAGCCCGCACACGCGGCGACTGCCCGTTCCGAGTCGGCCGCCGGCGTGCTGTGTGCGGAGCTCGAGACCGACGGCTTGCCGATCGATCGGCCGGCTGCCGAGACCGTGATCTCGAGCTACATCGGGCCACGACCCACCGACGCACGACACGCCGAGCAACTCGAACTCGAGCGCGACCATCTCGTTCTCCGCCACGCTCCCGCCGGGTCCGACTTCGACCTCCGCAACCCCGGTCAGGTGAAGTCGCTGCTGCGCCGTGTCGGCGTCGAGGTACCCGACACGAGGGCATCGCGGCTGGAGGGGGAACTCAAAGCCCATCCGATCGTCCCAGCGCTGCTCACCTGGCGGAAGGCCGAGCGCATCGCGACCACCTTCGGCTATGGCTGGCTCGACGAACACGTCGGTCCCGACGGGCGACTGCGCGGGTCGTGGGCGGGATCGGATGGCGCGGCCGGACGGATGACGGCGACCGCCGGGCTGCACAACATGCCGGCCGACCTGCGGCCCGCGATCATCGCCGGCACGGACCACGTCTTCGTCCGCGCCGATCTCGGCCAGATCGAGCCACGCGTCCTCGCCGCGGTCTCGGGCGACGAAGCGCTCGCGAGGGCGAGTCGCGACAACGACATGTACCAGCCGGTCGCCGAGCGCCTCCGCGTCGAGCGCGAGATCGCCAAGGTCGCGGTGCTCGGCGCGATGTACGGCCAGACCACCGGCAAGGGGGCAGAGGCGTTGGCCGGTCTCGAACGCGGCTATCCGGTCGCGATGGGATACCTGCGGGCCGCTGCGGAGTCCGCGCAGGGCGGGCACGACCTGCGGACGTACGGGGGGCGATGCGTTCGGATGAGCGGGTCGATCGATCCCGGATCCAGCGATCGGGACGGCCGGACACGCGCTGCCGCCCGCGGACGGTACGGCCGCAACGCCATGGTCCAGGGTGCAGCCGCCGAGTTGTTCAAGACGTGGGCCGTGATCGTCCGGGCGCGCACGGAGTCCCTCGGCGCCCGGATCGTGCTGTGTCTGCACGACGAGTTGCTCGTGCACACTCCCGCCGCGGTCGGCGACCGGACCGCTGCCGCTGTGGATGACGCACTCGAGGAAGCAGCTTCCCGCTGGGCGCCACCCCGCCACCCGGCTGTGCGTTTCGTGGCCGACACCAGCGTGATCGAACGATGGTCGGACGCCAAATGACTCGGCCGGCGCCGGCACCGACAGGTCGCAGGGTCGGCGGAGCTGGTCGATACACTTTCTCGCCGTGACCGACGTCCCACCGCCGTCCGACAGCGGCCATCCGACGCCATCGAACCCGCCGCCTCCACCACCGGGCGCCACCCCTCCACCGCCACCACCCGGCCTGGCCCCGCCGACGAGCAACAGCGGCTCTCCGCCGGGCTACGTGGCATACGGCCAGCCGGGATCGGTCACGCCGACCAGCAGGGTCCGGCCGCTCGCGAAGGTGATCGTCGTGATGACCACGATCGTCGCCGCGGCGACGGTTCTCACCGCCGTGATCCAGTGGTCGATCAGCGCGGACGCAGAGGACTTCCTCGCCGGACGCCTGGCCGAGGACGACTTCCGCGATTCGCTCGGCCCCCTCAGTCTGTTCCAGCTGCTCGCCGGCCTCGCCACGCTCGCCACCGGCATCCTCACGATGATCTGGATGTACCGCCTCGCCACGAACCTGCGCAACCTGGGCCGCCGCACGACCTGGAACCCGCTCTTCGCGGTGTTCGGTTGGTTCCTCCCACCGCTCGTCCTCTACATCATCCCGTTCCTCATGTTGCGCGAACTCTGGATGGCCTCGGACCACACGGCGGACGCCGACTCCGAGGGGCCGACGGGCTGGCGCAGATCCGGTGAGAATCCGGCACTGTGGGTGTGGTTCGCCCTGTTCGGCATCATCCCGACCGTCCTCGTCTTCGCGCAAGCGAGCACGCTGGCGACCGACGGGCTCCCCAACACCGACCTGGAGGCAGTCGCCGACAGCCTCGAAGGGTTCGGCGTCGGCACCGCGCTCGTGTCGGTGGTCAGTGTCATCGCCGCGGTCTGCTGGATCATCATCGTCCGACAGTTGACCGAACGCCATGCCGAACTCACCCGCGAGGCCTGAATTCCCACTCATGATGTCACGTCGGGTGATGTCAGCTCGGGAGACCTCGCGCACCGCGAGGTCAGAGCCCCGTGGGCGCTCGCTGGTGAGGAGCTGACGTGGCCACGCCGTCGGTCGTCTATTTCGTCCGTCATGCAAAGGCGGGCGAGCGCCGCGCCTGGACCGGCGACGACATCGACCGGCCGCTCAGCAAGACCGGCTGGAGGCAGTCGAGGGCGGTGGCGAAACGCCTGGCCAAGCACGACGCGTCCGCCCTCCACGCGAGCCCCTACGTGCGGTGTGTGCAGACACTCGAGCCGCTCGGTGACCTCCTCGACGAGAAGGTGCAGATCGAACCGCGCCTGCTCGAAGGTGAGCCGTTCGAACCCGTGCTCGATCTCATCGCCGAAGTCGACGATGGCGCCGTCCTGTGCAGCCATGGCGACATCATCCCCGTCGTGATCCAAGCGCTCCACCGACGCGGGATGGAGGTGCAGACGCCGGCGGACTGGCGCAAGGCGTCGGTCTGGGTGCTGCGGCGAAAGGGCTCACGGGTCATCAAGGGCAAGGTCTGGCCACCGCCCACACTGGGCAAATGAGCTGCCGCTCGTAGACGGATCCGCCGCCAGGCGGCTACGCCGTGGTCTCAGCTCGCCGCGGCGCGGATCTCATCGGCAAACGACCCCACCATCGATGCCACGTCGGCCGGCGGATCGCTCTCCTCGCACACGAGGATGAACGGCAGCGCGGCGTCGGCATCGCCCCGGAACTGGAACTCGACGATCGCCATGAAACAGTGCGGATCCGCGTACTCGGGGTCGATGTCGATCGCCTGGCCGAGAGCCAGCACCGACGCGTCGAGCAGCGCTGCGGCGCGCGCCTCGTCGGTGTCGGCGAGCGTCAAGAGCGCGAGGGTCCAGCCGTAATAGGCGCGCGCCTCTGCGTTCTCGACGCCGCGTTCGCGCTCCATCTCGTCGACTCGGCGCAGAAGTTCGTTGGCGACTTGGAAATCGCCCTGGTTCATCGCCGAACGCGCACTCGCGAGCAGCGTGCGGGCATCGTCTCCGGGGGTGAAGCCGGAGATCTCCTGGCCGGCGTCGCGCTCTCCCCACGCCGCGCCGAGCGCGAGGCCGATGGCCACCGCGGCGGCGATGACGCCGGCGGCAACCAAGAGGGTGCGACCCCATCGGCGGGGTGTCCGCTGCGCAAGACCGGATCGCCCGGCCTCGATGTTGCGAAGCACGACGGCGGCCCGCGTCGTATATCCGTCTTTCAGTGTTTCGTAGTCCGAGTCGTCGACATCACCCGCGTCGTGTTCACGGTCGAGGTCGGCCAGCGACCGGAGGAGGAAACGACGTTCGTCCTCGAGGGCCGCCAGGCGATCGATCTCGGCGCCGTGACCCCGCGCCGGTCGCGCCGACGTGCCCGCGCCGCCACCCGGTTGTCCACTCGCGCCGGCCTGTTCGTCGGCGGAGGCCTCCGTTGTCATTCGAGGTCCTCGCCTGCCGCATCGCGCAGCGCCGCCTCGACGAGTTCGCGGTCCTCATCGGTGGGGTCGAGCGTGTTCTCCGCCTCCCGGCGCCAGCGGAGGAAGGCGATCGTCAGGCCGATCACCCCTGCCGCGAACCCGACGGCCGGCAGCACCCAGATCAACGCGTCGAAGCCAGAGGCCTTCGGGACGAGCAGCACGTCCGCCCCGTAGCGCGTCTCGATGAATCCGATGATCTCGTCGTCGCCGAGTTCGTTCGAGTCGACCAACACGGTCACTTGGTTGCGGATGTCACGGGAGGCGTTGTTGCGCGACTCGAACACGCTCTCGCCATCACAGATCGGACAGGCGACCCGTTTGGTGATGTCCTCGACCCGCTCCTGTGGTGTCTCGGGCCCCGTACTTCTCGTCGCCCCGACAACGAGGAAGGCGAGCACGATCAGGCCGAGGGTGAGCCAACCCGCCCAGCCCTTGATCGACCGGTTGATGCGACGGGCGGAGTTCACGCGCCCTCCCGAAGCTGTTGCAACGTCACGTTGAGCTGCTCGGCGGTGACCTTGGAGATCATCCTGACGCGCACGACACCGGCGGGATCGATGATCCACGTCTCGGGAACTGCCGACACGCCGAACGCGACCGACATCTCCCCGAGTTCGGAGTAGATCACCGGCCAGTCTCCGCCGCGCTCGGCGAAGAACTCCTCGACATCGTCCCGGCTGTCGTTGACGACGACCGAATACAGCTCGGCTCCATCGGTCCCGAGCTGCGCTTGCTGCTCGGAGAACGCCACCAGGTCGGGATGCTCCTGGATGCACGGCACGCAGTCCGCGGTGAAGAAGTTGAGTACGACCCAGCTCCCCTTCCGCCGGGCCAGATCGAACGTGCTGCCGTCCTCGAACTCGCCGACCGCTTCGGGTGCGGCACGGCCGAGCAGCGGCGAATCGGCGGTGGCGTTGTCGTCGCCGCTCGCGGTGACGAGGACGACGAAAAGGCCCGCGAGCACGATCGCCACGCCGAGCGCGATCCAGGGGGCGACCCGGCGCGGCGGGCCGGTGGCGTCGTCGTGCTCATCGGTCACCATCGCATCCTGCGCAGCGTCTCCGCGGGACGTTCCGGCGCCATCTTCGCTCACGGAATACTCCCCGACTCGGCGACCGGCTCCGGCCCGAGCTCGACCGGCTCGGGCCCCAGGTCGACCGGCTCGGACTCCAGTTCGACCGGCTCAGACCCGAGGTTGACCCGCTCCGACCCGAGTTCAATCGGCGCTGACACCGGGTCGATGGCGCGGCGTCGGCGTCCTGGAAACGCGGACAGCACGGTGCCGAGCGCCATGACCAGACCACCGATCCAGAGCCACATGATCATGGGTTTGACGAAGACACGAATCGTGGCGACGGAATCACCCGGCGCGGCGCCAGGTTCGAGTGTCAGGTAGACATCCTTGGTCAGACCGGCACGCACCGAAGGCGTCCCGACATCCTGTCCGATCGCAAGGTAGGTGGTGATCGCCGGGCTGTACACACCTCCCCCGTCGAGGGCGACGGCCGCGGCGAGGACCCGCTCGCTGCCGCGGGAGTTCGTGGTCTCGGTCACCTCGATCAACTCGAGGGTGTGCCCGCCCCATTCGACCACCTCACCGCGCGCAACCTCGATCGTGGCCGAGTGCGTGAAGCTGTTCGATGCGGCGAGCGCGACGGCGACCATGATGACGCCGAGGTGGACGACCATGCCACCGTTGGCACGACCGACGAACCCTCTCCAGCCCTGGCGCCGCGTCGCCAAGGCGAGCTGCCGGATCGCCGCGCCCGAGGCGAACCCAGCGAGACCGAAGGCGAGCAGCGGTGCCCATCCGTCGGCGCCGACGAACACTGCGAAGGCGAGTGATGCCGCGCCGAGACAGGCCGGCCAGAAGAGGCGCTCGCGGAGCAGTTCGGTCGACGCTTTGCGCCACGGCAGCGCCGGCGCAACCGCCATCAGGAAGAGCAACACGAGACCGATGGGCGTGGTCAGGCGGTCGAAGTACGGTGCGCCGACCACCGTGCGGCGGTCCTGCAGCGCCTCGACGAGGAGTGGAAACACCGTTCCGAGCAGCACGATGAACGCGAACACGGTGAACAACACGTTGTTGGCGAGGAACGCACCCTCACGTGAAAACGGTGAGTCGATCGAGCCGGGCGATCGAAGCCGGTCACCGCGCCAGGCGATCAGACCGAGCGAGACGACCACGATGACACCGAAGAACGTGAGCAGCCACGCACCGACGGGTCCGTCGCCGAACGCGTGCACGGAGTTGAGGACACCTGACCGGGTGAGAAACGTTCCGAGGATCGTGAGCGCGAACGTGGCGATGAGCAGCGACAGGTTCCAGACGCGCAGCATTCCGCGTCGCTCCTGGACGAGCACCGAATGAATGTATGCGGTGCCGGTGAGCCACGGCAGCAGCGATGCGTTCTCGACGGGATCCCACGCCCAGACGCCCGACCATCCGAGCACCTCGTAGCTCCACCAACCGCCGAGCAGGATGCCGAGCGTGAGGAACACCCACGACAGCAGCGCCCACCTGCGTGTCTCGAGCAGCCACCCCTCGCCGAGGCGGCCGGTCACGAGCGCTGCGATCGCGAAGGCGAACGGCACTGCGAACCCGACGTAGCCGAGGTAGAGGATCGGTGGGTGGAACAGCACGAGCACGTGGTTCTGGAGGAGCGGATTCGGACCCGGCCCGGAGGTGACGCCGACCGCGCCGGTCGAGAACGGGTCCGCAGGTCCGAAGCTCAACATCGCGAAGAAGGCGCTGATCGCGAACATCACGACGAGGGCCCACCCGACCAGGACGTCGCTCGAACGCTTCCGGAATCGCCAGGCGACAGCCGCGGTGAAGATCGCGAGCAGCAGCGTCCAGAGCAGGATCGAGCCCTCGAGTGCCGACCACATGGCGGCGACGTTGTACAGCGCCGGCGTGTCCGCGGAACCGACCTGCTGGATGTACGCCATCGAGAAGTCGCGGGTGATGAGCGCCCGCTGCATCATCGCAACGGCGAGTACGGCGCCACCGCACGCCAGCCACGCGTACCGCGGCGCCTGCCGGAGCAGCGTGCGGTCGCCACGGCGGATGCCGTACAGGATCGAGAGCGCACCGAAGGTGCACGCGGCGAGCATCAGCATCAGCCCCGCCCGGCCGAGCGCGGCGTTGAGACTCGCAGCGATCATGCGGCGACCATCATGTCGAGCCGGTCATGCGGAGCCGGTCATGTCGAACCGGTCATGTCGTCGTCGGGCAGCCCGCGTCCTGCGCGTCCTCGACCCGTTCGTCGTTGACCGCGACGTACTCGTCGGAGTGCTTGACCTCGACGCGGTCACCCTCGAGGACGCCGTCTGCGATCACGCCGTGAACGACCACCGGGATGCACTCCTTGAAGATGCCGCCCGGCTCGCCGTCATAGTGCACCGGTATCGTCGCGCCGTTGAACGAGATCGTGAACACGGTCGCCGATCCCTCGCTGGCGACGGAGCCCTCGTCGACGGTGCCCTGGAGCCGGATCCGACGGTCGTCCTCGCAGCCGTCGCGAGCGCCGATCTCATCGACGTTGCAGTAGTAGTCGACGGCGGACGTGAGAAATTTGGTGACGATCACGCCCCCGGCGACGAGCACCAGTGCCAGCACGATGATCGGCAGCCAGTTGCGCTTGCGACGAGTGTCCGACGCGGCGGGGTCCGGCGACGTACGCGGGGTGAGATCCATGTTCATGCCCAGTACTTCTCGTCGTCGGGAACCCGAGCGGCGAGCTTGCGACCGTTGCGCAGCACCCTCCACGAGAACAACACCACCGCACCGAACGTGAGCACATAACTGCCGACGATGAATCCGGCGTCCTCCATCAGTGATCCCCAGTCATGTTCTCGGCCGGCATGTCGTCGGCCGGTTGCGGCGCTTCGGATCGGCGGGCTGCGAGAGCCCGGTCGAGGTCGTGGTCGTCGAGCAGGTCCTCCATCGCCATCGCACGGGTGCGATGGATCACCAGCCAGAGATAGAGCAACGTGAACGCGATCACGCCGACGAAGAGGCTGAACAACATGAGGCCGTCCATCTTCACGTCGCCGCCGGGATCGGTGATCGTCGAGCCCTGGTGCAAGCTGCGCCACAGCTTGACACTGAAGTGCAGCAGCGGGATCTCGAGCACGATCAAGAGGCCGAGCACGGCGCTACGCCTGGCGCGCTGTTCGTGGCTGCCGCCGAGACGACGGACCGCGAGATAACCGACATACGACACGAAGAGCAGCGCGGTGAGCGTCAAGCGTGCATCCCATTGCCAGAACACACCCCAGGTGAGGCGGCCCCACAGGGCTCCGACCACGAGCGTGACCGCCACGAACGAAACACCGATCTCGGCGCTCGCGCCGGCGAGGCGATCCCATGCGAGCGAGTGCTGTTTGCGGAACAGATACATCGCCGACGCAAATGCGGTGACGACGAACGCGAGATACGCGAGCCAGATCGTCGGCACGTGCACGTACAGGATGCGGACCGCCTCGTCCTGATCACGGTCGGCAGGTGAGAAGCCGAGGCCGAAGGCCACCAACCAACCCATCGAGACGATCGTGAGGATGCCGAGCACCTGTGTGGCGCGCGTACCGGTGCCGACGTCGTAGGTGGGCCCTTGGGTCGCGCCTGGGTCGGCGCGGGTCGCGGGCGTCGGCGCGGATCCGGTGCCAGATGAATCGGTCGTGGTCATTCGTGGTCTCGTGGGGGGTCGTTTCTATTCGTCGATGAGCGGCCCGAACGCCAGCGAGCCTCCAACACCGAAGGCGACGGCGAAGACGGTGAGCAGGCCCACCCAGGGCCAGCCATCCGACACAACCGCGCCTGCCGTGCCGAGTGCCGCTTCGACCGCTCGAGTTGCACCGATCAGGACGGGCGCCACCGCGGGGAGTGTGAGCAGCGGGAGCAATGTCTCGCGGCCCCTGATCCCTGCGGCAAGGCCTCCGTACAGGATACCCACGGATGCGAGGCCACAGGTCGCGGTGAGCAAGGTCGTGAGGAGCAGCACCACACCGTCGAGTGGCACCGACTGCGCATAGAGGATGACGGCGGCCACGAGCAGGACCAGTTCGAGCACCAGGAGTTCCGCGCCGAGCGCGATCGTCTTGCCGAGAAAGATCGCCCGGGCATCGACGCCCGCAACGCGCATGGCGTCGAGCGCGCCGTCATCGGTTTCGAGCGAGAACGAGCGCTGGACGAGGACGAGCAAGCTGAACATCGTCGCCAGCCAGATGAGGCCCGGCGCGACCCGCTGGAGCACAGCGTCGGCGTCGAGCGCGAATGCGAAGATCAACATCGTGACGCCGGCGAACGGCAGCACCTGGTTCGTGATGACCCTGCTGCGCCGCTCGATCCGGAGATCCTTCGCGGCCACGAGCACGGCGATCCGCCAGACGCTCATGCCGACTCCGAATTCCGCGGCATCCGATCCCACACCACCCGGCTCATCGCGCCACCGGTCGGATCTGGCCGGCGACGACCTCGACGACACGGGTCGCGAGCGCCGACGCTCGCTCGAGTTCGTGGCTTGCGACCACGACCGTCGCGCCCGAAGCCGCGGCCTGGCGCAGAATTCGGTCGAGTTCGTCGCGGCTGGCCGCATCGAGCCCGGCATGGGGCTCGTCGAGCAGCCAGAGCCGAGCGCGACGGGCGACCAGGCAGGCGAGCGCGGTGCGCCGCTTCTGGCCGGCGGAGAGCTTCCGCACGGGAACATCGGCGAGTCGGTCGTCGACGCCGAGACGGGCCATCGCCGACGCGACCTCAGCACCGGTGGCGTCGACCGTCGCACCCCAGAATCGGACGTTGTCGCGGACGGTGAGATCGACGTACAGGCCGTTCTGATGGCCGAGCAGGCCGACGTGGCGGCGAACTTCGTCGCGGTCGGCGGCCAGATCGAACCCGAGCACGGTCGCCGACCCGCGGGCCACCGGGACGAGTCCGGCACACGTCCGCAGCACCGTCGTCTTGCCCGCACCATTCGGCCCCTCGAGCAGCACGATCTCGCCCGCCGAGATGTCGATCGTCGCGCCGGCGAGAGCGGGGAAACCGCCGAGTACCGCGACCACATCACGAAACCGCACCACGCTGTCGGGGGCGCCGTGATCGTCGGGGGGTTGCTCGGCTTCCATGGACCCGAGCAACGCTACGGCACGAAACACCCACACAACCATGTGCCGACGATGCCAACCACCGCAGCGACGCTTGTAGCGTGGCTGTGGTGGCGGAACTCGACCAACTCGACACCGACGCACCCAGCCCGGACGCACCCGCGGAAACACCGGAGTCGTCCCGTGCCCGTGCGCATGTCGACGTCGCGGAAGCAAGCCCTGATCGCGACGATCCGGAGACCGACGTTGCCGCCGACCACGGCCAGTCCGCGCCGTCAGCACCCCTGAACAAGTGGGACCGTCCGCCGCCACCGAAGGACTGGCGATGGTGGGTCGGCGGGGTCGGCAAAGTGATGATCGCGACCGGACTCCTGCTCCTCGGGTTCGTCGCGTATCAACTCTGGGGCACCGGAATCGAGACAGCGCGCGCTCAGGAGGCGCTCGAGAACGACTTCGACGAGCTCCTCGCGATCGCACCAGCAGTCGAGGAGACCGGCGACACCCTCGATGGCGACACCCTCGGCAGCGACACCGCGACGAGCGACATCCCCGTTGCCGACGAGGAGTCGACGGATGGAAGCGTCCCGTCAACCGGTGGTGGTCTCGCTGACGACTCCGGCACCCCGGACTCGCCCATCGGCGGCGATGGGAGCCTCGCCCCGCTCCCCGTCGAGAGCCAGAACATCCCCGAGGTCGCGGGCGGTGATGCACTCGCCCGACTCGAGATTCCTGCGATCGGCGTCGACAACATCATCGTCGCCGGGGTTCAGACATCCGATCTCAAGAAAGGCCCTGGCCACTTCCCCGAGACACCACTCCCCGGCCAGCTCGGAAATGCTGCGATCGCCGGACACCGCACCACCTATGGCCAGCCCTTCCACAACGTCGACAACCTCGAACCGGGCGACGAGATCATCGTCACGACGCTCACCGGCCGGTACGTGTACCTCGTCAGCGGCCAGGAGATCGTGTCGCCGAGCGACTACCAAGTGGTCACCACGGTCGACCCCACCGTCGCCAACCTGACGCTCACGTCCTGTCACCCCAAGTGGACGGCCCGCGAGCGCATCATCATCTACAGCGAGCTCGACCTCGAACGATCCGACCGCGTCGGTGAACCGGTCCTCAACTACGGCAGATCGCCCGCCACCGACTCCGCCGAAGCCGAATTGTCGACCGTCGACACCACGGCGTCACCCGACGACGACCCGACGTTCGCCACCGACAGCGACGGCAGCAGCGACAGCGGCGCTCTGCTCGACACCTCGACCGTCGACGACGAACTCGTAGGGGTCGATGCCCTCAACAGCGGGGTCACCGACGAGGGCATCGCCGATGCGTTCGGCGAGGGTTGGTTCAGCGATCCTGCCGCACTGTGGGATGTCGCGATGTGGGCCGCGATCCTGACTCTGATCTGCCTGTCCGGTTACGCGCTGGCCCGTCGGTTCCGACGGCTGTGGCTCGGCATCGCGATCGGTGTCCTACCGTTCATCGTGGCGCTCTACTTCTTCTATCAGAACGTCAACCGGCTGCTTCCGCCCAACCTCTGACGGTAAATCCGCCGGCGCCTATACGCCGCTGAAGCGAGCGGGGCGCTTTTCGAGGAACGCGCTGCGTCCCTCCTCGGCGTCGGCACTCGCCCACGCGGTGCGCCGAGCCTCCTCGAAGCGTTCGTCGATCGGTGGCTCCGGGCGAGCATGCTCGAGCGCCAGCTTGTGGCCGCGCATGGTGAGCGGCGCCAGCCCGGAGAGAGCCGCCGCCCACCCGAGCGCGTCCGATCGAGTGCCGAGGCGGTGGACGCCGCCCAGCGCGTGCAGACGTTCACCGGTGTAGGTCTCCGCGGCGACGAGCATCGCCCGCGCGACCGGCGGCGTGAACTCATCGGCGAGCCGACGGACCGTCCAGTGGTCGACGACCAAACCGAGCTTCGCCGCGGGCACGCCAATGACGCTCTCCGGTGTCGCCACGCGCAAATCTGCAGCGACCGCCAACTGCGCTCCCGCGCCGAGCGCCGGACCATCGATTGCCGCGATGACAGGCAACGGCAGCGCTGCGAAACCGCGCAGCACCGCCGAGAGGTCGGCGGCGAATCTGCCCTCCTCGACACCGGTGAGATCCGCGCCGGCGCTGAACGCGGGCGGGGCTCCGGTGAGCACCACCGCGCGAACGGACGAGTCCACCGCTCCTGCGCCGTCACCGGCCGCACCAACACGGGCCTCGTCGGTACACGCCTCCGCGATCGCGCGCTGGGCGGCGAGCAGTTCGAGAATCGTGGCGTGATCGACGGCGTTGCGACGTTCCGGTCGATCCAGTGTGATGACCGCCACGCGATCGCCGAACTCGACGTGTACCGTCATCGTCGGACCGATCGGATCGTGGGATCGACTCGTAGCATGGCGAGACCATATGTCGACCGATCCGATTCGAGAGCGCCGCGAGCAGATCGCCAAGTGGACGCTGCTCGCGAACCGGGTCGGCTACCTGTTCGTGGCCCTCGCGATCGCCTTGTTTTTCATCGCATTCGCGTTCGGGTTCACGTCGACGATGGCCACCCTGGTGATCGTGTCGTTCATCATCGGCTGCGCATTACTCGCCCCGTCGATCATTCTCGGCTACGCCGTGAAGGCTGCCGAGCGCGACGATCTCGAACGCGGCTTCTGATCTCGCCGCCACGCTGTCGCAGCGTGGCCGTTCGACCGACCGTGTGATCGGCGCACCGGCATGGTCGTGGGGATGCGTGGTTACTATGCGGTAACCCATGTCGCAACGCCTCCCCGCCAGCGCTCGCCGAGAACAGATCCTCGCCGTCGCACTCGTCGTGTTCGCTCGATCGGGGTTCCATGGCGCCTCGATGAACGACGTCGCCGAAGCCGCTGGCGTCACCAAGCCGGTGCTCTATCAGCATTTCGACTCCAAGCGCGACCTCTACGCCGCGCTGCTCGACGATGTCGGCACGAGACTGTTGAACTCGATCGCCAAGGCGGCGGCCGACGCGAGCGACGGCAAAAGCCGCACAGAACTCGCGTACCGCTCGTACTTCCGGTGGGTTGCCGACGATCACGATGCGTTCCGGCTCCTCTTCGGCTCCGGCGCGCTGCGCGACGAGGAGTTCACGGTCGCGGTGCGCGAAATCACCGAACAGGCGGCACGAGCGGTCGCCCCGATGATCGATGTCGACATCCCCGAAGACCATCGTCAAACGCTCGCCCACGCGCTGGTCGGACTCGCCGAGGGCGCGAGCCGGCGCCTGGTGGAGATGGGTGACGACTTCGATCCCGACGTCATCGCCACCGAGGTGTCGGCATTGGCGTGGGCTGGATTGCGCGCCGTCCAGCCGCTCGACGAACGCTGATCGTGGACCCCGCCGACAGGCGCTGATTGCGGCTCCCGACCGATGATCGCGAGGCGAGACGTGACGGATGACCTGCGAACCATCATTGACGGCCGCGGTGCCCGCCTGATTGGGTTTGTCCTGCACCACCCGCGACCGGGCGGCGCCACACACGAGGGGGTCCCATGGTCGACACGGCCGTACCGAACGTCGAGCTGCCAGAGCGTCGCCCCGCGGCGAACCGGTACGTCGGGGGCAATTTCGCGCCCGTCGAGCGCGAATTGACGTCCCACGATCTGACGGTGGTCGGCCAGATACCTGCCGAACTCGAGGGCCGCTGGCTGCGCAACGGCCCGAATCCGGCCACCGATTTCGACGGCGCGACACACCATTGGTTCCTCGGTACCGGCATGGTGCACGGCGTGCGGCTCCGCGGGGGCCGTGCGGAGTGGTACCGCAACCGGTTCGTCGATCGCAGCGGAGAGTTCGGCGCGAACACGAGCGTAGGAGGGTTCGCGGGGACGACATGGGCACTCGTCGAGGGGGGCGGCCCGCCGGTCGAGCTCGACTACGAGCTCACGCCGCGCGGACCGAACCGATTCTCCGACACGCTGGCCGGTCCGTTCACCGCCCACCCGAAATACGACCCGGCGACCGCTGAGCTGCATGCGATGGCATACCACTGGCCTGATCTCATCGACCGCATCCACTACGTCGTCGTCGGGGGCGATGGCCTCGTTCGTCGAACCGTTGAGATTCCCGTGACCGACATGCCGATGATCCACGACATGTCACTGACCGAGAAGTACGCGGTCGTCTACGACCTCCCGGTCACGGTGAACCTCGACGTGATGTCCCGCGGCTACGCATTCCCGTTTGCCTGGGCGCCCGGACGCCCAGCCCACGTCGGACTCCTGCCTCGCTCGGGCGACGCCGCTGACATCCTGTGGTGCGAAGTCGACCCCTGCTATGTGTTCCATCCGCTGAACGCATACGACACCGACGACGGCAAGGTGGTCGTCGACCTCTGTCGCTACGAGCGGCTGTTCGAACACGACCTCAACGGGCCGTTCGGAGATGCGATGCCAACGTTCGATCGCTGGGTGATCGATCCGGTCGCACGTCGCGTCCACGAGACGCGCATCGACGACCGGCCCCAGGAGTTCCCGCGTCACGATCCCCGCGTCGCGCTACGACCCCATCGGTTCGGCTACACCGCGGAGGTCGTCTCGGGCCCCAACGTCCATGGCGACATCCTCAAGCATGACGTCGAGGCCGGGACTGTGGAGTCGCACGCGTTCGGCTTCGGGCGCGGCGGTGCCGAGCCGATCATCGTGCCCAAGGAGGGACGGGACGAGGAGGATGCGGCGTGGATCCTCACCGTCGTCTACGACGCCACCGACGACTCGAGTGAACTGTGCATTCTCGATGCCGAGGACATGCGCGGGCCAGAGGTGGCTCGCATCAGGCTCCCCCAGAGAGTGCCGTTCGGGTTCCACGGCAATTGGGTGCCGGACAGCTCGGTCGAACCGGACTGAGCCCCGCGCAGAACCCGGCTGCACCCGCGGGCATCAGGCGCGGTACGTGAGGCCGCGATATCCGTCGACGAACCCAGCCGCACGGAGCGCGTCGACGACATCTGCGGGCGCACTCGCGACCGGCTCACCGTCGACCTTGCGAACCTCGATCGCGGTCGCCCGGCCGTTCTTGACGAGCAGTTGCAACGCCTCGATCCAGGAGGTGTCGACGGTGGTCGCCGGAAAGGTGACGAGGTGGTGTCCCCGGCGATCGAACCATGCGAGTGCATTGCCGTCGCGGAGCACGACGAGCGACGAGACGCTGCGAGTCGGTCGACCGTCGGTGGCGGGCCACGACAATGCGGCGCCGAACGGCTGAGCGACATCGGTTGATGCCAGCGCGATCGGTTCGACGAGCGACTCAGCGCCGAGGGCATCGTCAGGTGATTCGCGTGCAGCGCGCAGGCGGTAGACCGCACCGGGCAGCGCGAACTGTGCTGCGCCCAGCCCGTCGACGAAGTAGCCGCGACGTACCTGACCACGCTCTTCGAGCACCTTCAGAACTCCGTACACCGACGCGAAGCCACCGATCACCCCCTCGGCCATCACCGCCTCGCGCGTCAGCACGCCGTACCGCTCGACGAGCTGCAGCGCCTGCGCATGGGCGATCTCGGTCGGCGACGGTGTCGGTTCGAGCAGCGGCGCCACGAGGCTCCAGCGTCCCTGCCCGGCCGGCGGACCGAGCCGACTGAGCCGCCCGGGTCGTGGACGGCCGCGCACCCGCGCCGCAGCGCGGGTGGGCGCTTTGGCCCCCGCGCCGCCGATGACCGCCCGGAGCGGCGCCAGCGAATCGTTCGTGACCTCCCCGGCCCACACGAGATCCCAGAGCGCGGCGAGCAGTTCGGTGTCGCCGGCGCCTACTGACGCACCGCGCAACTGTCCCCAGAAGCTCGCTCCGGTCTCGGCAAGCATCGAACGGACCGCGTCGTGCAGCACACCGACCGGCGGATCGCGGTGTTCCCAACCCGGTGCGAGCAGCGGAAGCTGATCGGCGAAGCACAGCCGAATCCGACCATCGCGGGCGCCGACCGCACCAGCCCCGACCCACACCACCTCGCCGGACGTACACAACTCGTCGAGCATCGCAGGGCGGTAGGCACGGACGCGGGCCGGCAGGACGTCGATGTCGATCGCCGAGGCGACCACCGCCGAGCCTGACAGGACGCCGAGTGCCTCGACAAGGGCATCCTGGCCCCGCCGGTCGGACGGGATGTCGTGCCACGCCGGGAGGAAGCGGGCGAGCGCCCGCTGATCGACCGCCTCGACCTCGCGCCGAAGCGTGGCCAACGACCGCCGCCTGAGCTGGCGGAGCACCTCGACGTCACAAAATTCTCGCGTGACGCCACCGGGACGGAACTCGCCGACGACCAACCGACCATCGTCCTCGAGCGCTGCCAACGCACCCATGATGCGCTCGACCGGGGTGCCGAACCGGTGTGCCGCGTCGCCGACGACGAACGGACCATGTGTACGCGCATAGCGGCCGAGGAGCTCTTCGAGCGGTCGGGCGACCGGCTCGGTGAACGCCAGCGGGAGGCCCAACGGGAGCGACGACCCGAGGGCGTCGCGGTATCGAGCGGCATCGTCGGCGGCGGCGAATCGCGGCTCGCCGCCCACCGCGATCTCGATGACGCGCTTCTCCGCGACCAGACCCGCGAGCCAATCGCCGATCGCGCCCGAGGTGCACCGCAGATCGATCTCGGCCGCGGAGAGGTCGCCGACCTTGCGCAGCACATCGTGCAGCTCGTCAGCGGACCGGGCGCGACGGCCGTCCGCCACGCACTGCAACTCGAGTTCGACGTCGGCGAGCACATCGGGATCGAGCAGCTCGCGCAGCTCTTCCGCGCCGAGCAGGTCACGCAGCAGGTCACGATCGAGCGCCAGCGCGGCGGCGCGACGCTCGGCGATCGGCGCATCACCCTCGTACATGTATGCAGCGATCCAATTGAACAGGAGGCTCGACGCCATCGGGCTCGCCTTTTGTGTGTCGACGCTGACCACGCGCACCGCGCGCGATCGCACCTGCCCGAGCACCTCGCGCAGCGCCGGCACGTCGAACACGTCCTGGAGGCATTCGCGGGAAGCCTCGAGGAGGATCGGGAACGTCGGGAACTTGGCTGCCACCGACAACAAGTCGGCCGCGCGCTGGCGTTGCTGCCACAACGGCGTGCGGCGGTCGGGTCGGCGACGCGGCAGCAGGAGCGCGCGCCCCGCACACTCGCGGAACCGGGCCGAGAACAGGGCTGTCTGCGGCAGTGTGGACACGACCAGCTCTTCGATGTCATCGGGGTCGATGAGCAGTGCGTCGAGCGGGAGCTCGTCAGCGGACTCGGGCAGGCGGATCACGATGCCATCGTCGCCCCACATCGTCTCGACGGGGAGGTCGTAACGTTCGCCGAGTCGCCGTTCGATCGCCATCGCCCAGGGCGCATGGACCGGCGTTCCGAACGGCGTGAGCAGACACACCCGCCAATCGCCGATCTCGTCGCGGAAGCGTTCGACGATCATCGTGCGGTCGTCTGGGACCGCACCGGTCGACTCGACCTGCTCGTCGAGATACTGGAGCAAGTTGTCGGCGGCGAGGGTGTCGAGCGAGTAGTGGGTTCGCAGCCGCTCGTGCGCCGACTTGTGTGACAGGTCGCGCATCTCACGCACGAAGCCGCCGAGCGCGCGGCCGAGTTCGAGTGGTCGTCCGGGCCGGTCACCGTGCCAGAACGGCATCTTGCCCGGCTGACCGGGCGCCGGCGAGACGGTCACCCGCTCGAACGTGATGTCCTCGATGCGCCACGTCGACGCCCCGAGCACAAATGTCTCGCCGGGTCGGCTCTCGTAGACCATCTCTTCGTCGAGTTCGCCGACCCGCGTGCCGTCGGGCAGGAACACGCCGAACAGCCCGCGATCGGGAATCGTGCCACCCGATGTGACCGCCAGCCGCTTGGAGCCATCGCGGGCGCGGACGCGGTCGTTGACGCGGTCCCACACGAGCCGGGGACGCAACTCGGAGAACTCCTCGCTGGGGTAACGCCCGGCGAGGAGGTCGAGCGTGTTGAAGAGCAACTCGTCGGAGATTTCCGCAAAGTTGGCGCATCGGCGAACGAGCGCGCTCAGCTCGGCCACATCGCATTCGTCGACGGCGGCGACGTGCGCGACGATCTGCTGGGCGAGCACGTCGAGCGGGTTCCGCAGATACCGCGAGGTCTCGATCTCGCCGTCGATCATCCGCCGTGTGACGACCGCCGCCTCGAGGAGGTCAGCCCGGTGTTTGGGGAAGATCGAACCCCTCGACGGCTCGCCGACCTGGTGGCCGGCCCTACCGATGCGCTGGAGCCCCCGGCTGACGGCTCCGGGGGACTCGACCTGTACGACCAGGTCGACTGCGCCCATGTCGATGCCCAGCTCGAGTGACGAAGTGGCCACGATCGCCCGCAGCTCGCCGCGCTTGAGCTGGTCTTCGATGACCACCCGCTGCTCGCGGGCGAGCGAACCGTGGTGCGCCTTGACCAGATCCTCGATCATCTCGCCGGTCTCGGGATCGACAACGCCGGGCACCGCCCGCTCGACCGCCAGCTCGTTGAGCTTCGCGGCGATCCGCTCGGCAGCCCGGCGCGCGTTGCAGAAGATGATCGTCGAGCGGTTGTCGAGGATGCGGTCGAGGATCTCGGGATAGATGCTCGGCCAGATCGAGGTTCGCCGCTCGGTGAGCGCCGCATCGGCCGGACCGGGGCGCAACTCGACGGTGGCCTGACCGATGCCGGCCATGTCTTCGATCGGGATGACGACCTCGATCTCGAGCGGCTTGCCGATGCCGGCGTCGACGATGCTGACCGGACGCCGCATGCCTGGTTCGCTGAAGCCGCCGAGAAACTCGGCGATCTCCTCGAGCGGCCGTTGCGTGGCCGAGAGCCCGATGCGTTGCGCCGGACGGTCGGTGACCTCCTCGAGCCGCTCGTGGGAGAGCGCGAGATGGGCGCCGCGTTTGGTGGTGGCCATGGCATGGATCTCGTCGACGATGACCGTCTCCACACCGGCCAACGTCTCGCGCGCCGACGAGGTGAGCATCAGGTACAACGACTCGGGTGTCGTGATGAGCAGGTCGGGCGGGCGGCGGATGAGTTTCTGACGCTCGTTGGACGGGGTGTCGCCCGTGCGCATGCCGACGATGGGTGGCGTGACGATCTGGCCCAGTCGCTCGCCAGCGAGCTCGATGCCCTTCAGCGGGGCCCGCAGGTTCTTCTCGATGTCGAAGGCGAGCGCCCGCAGCGGCGAGATGTAGAGCACCCGGGTGCGGTGCGACCGTGGCTCGGGGCGCGGGGTGGTGCTGAGCCGGTCGATGGGGGGGAGGGAGTACCCGCGGGGGGTTACCGCAACAGGGGGCGGGCGGGTGCTGTGTGGGG
>JASJHI010000164.1:0-3153 GCA_033791105.1 Acidimicrobiia bacterium
GACTCTGGGGCGAAGTCCTCGCGCAGCATCCGCTGGCGCTGGGTGTTCCCCCCCGACACAGGAACGACTCCGATCCCGGCCGCTTCGGCCCCCGCGTGCATTCCGAGGCCGCCGGTGAAAAGGCCGTAGCCGTAGGCGTTGTGGAGCAGCTGACCGGGCTCGACACCTGCACCGCGGAAACACCGCGCTGCGCACTCGGCCCAGACATGCAGGTCGTCAGCGGTGTACCCGACCACCGTCGGTTTGCCGGTCGTGCCGGAGCTGGCGTGAACGCGGGCAAGTCCTTCCCGGGGTTCGGCGAACAGCCCGAACGGGTAGTTGTCGCGGAGATCCTGCTTGCGGAGGAAGGGGAACGACGTGATGTCGGCGAGAGTGTCGGGGTCTGGGATGTCGGCCAGCCGTTCGGCGATCACGGGAACGTTGCTTCGTAAACGCCGGATGGTGGCCCGGAGCCGGTCGAGTTGCAGCTGCTCGAGCTGGGGTCGCGGCAACGTCTCCAACTCGAAGTTGTGGAATCCGGTTGTCGGCATCAGCGAGAGCTTTCCACCTCACCGGCCGCCCGCTCGACCACACTTCCCTCGGTGGTCAGTGTGTGACCGCGAACGAGCGCGACAGTCTCCCCCAACTCGTCGGTGACCGTCACGTCGTGGATGTGGTTACGACCACGGCCGGCGATCCGCGTGCTCGTCGCCGAGAGGCGCGTGCCGGCCTGAGCGGGGCGCAGCCACTCGATCGTCGCCGTCGTCGAGAACGTGGGGATGTCGTCGCTGTTCGAGCCATAGGCCATCGCCGTGTCGGCGAGGGTGAAGATCAACCCACCGTGGCAGACTCCGAGGCCGTTCGTCATCACCTCGGTCACCGTCATGCTGACCGTCGCCCGGCCATCGGCGACCTCGTCGACCGACATCGAGTAATGATGCGCGACCCGATCGGCGCGGTTCATGGCAGCGGCGACATCGTGCGGTTCGCTCATGATTCGACGAACGACACGACCTTGCCGCGATTGATCGACACCCAGTCGCGTGCTCCGAGATACGGCCGGAGGCGGTCGGTGATCACGGCCGAGTGGGTTGCGTTCTTCGGGCGCTGGATCTCGAAGAGGTACGGGTATTCCAGCCACGACACGGTCATTTCCCAGAGTCGCATCGCCCGGTCACCACTCGGCGGGTCCATCACGACCGGTCCGAACAGGCACTCGGGATCACCGTCGTCGCTGAGGTACTCGGGGAAGAAGAGGGTCGGCACGCCGTACCCGCCGGCTGCGACGACGCGGTCGTGCTCGGCCTTCACCTCGTCGTGCGTCGTCTGGTCGGCGATCGCCTCGTCGACCGTCGCCGGATCGAGTCCGAGGTGTTCCAGCAGGCGGCGTGCCACGTCCGGCTCGTGCGGCTTGCGGCCCTTCTCGTGCAGCGCGCACGCCGCCGCCTGGTACCACCGATCGAGGTCGTCCATGCTCGATCGTCGAAGCAGCGCCCCGATGCGCATCATCGACCAGCCGTACGACCACTCGCGCTCCCACGGATGCTTCTTGCCTTCGCGCCGGTTGATCTCCTCGAGGCTGAAGAACTTCCAGTTGATCTGGATGCCGTTCTGATCGCGGACGTCGCGAATCCACTTCGAGGTCTGGTACGCGAAGGGGCACATCACGTCGAAGTGGTAGTCGACCACGGTCGGGGTCGCTCGGGCTGTCTCGGCCATCAGCCCACGATGTCACACCGCTCGACGTCAGCCCACGTCGGCGGTTGGTCTCTGCGGCTGGGGTGGACGGGGGCGGCGCTTGTAGGCGCGCGCCTTGCGCCATCTCGCGAAGGTCACGTACACGATGAACAGCCCCATGCAGGCCGCCCAGGCGATGAGGGCTACCAGCGCGACGATCGACACCGGCTTGGCCCACACGCCGCCCTCCGAGGGGGCCTGCTCGGTCCGTGCCGACCACTCCAGGACACTGCCGTCCATCGGCATCGCCCACTCCAGCCTTCCGTCGTCGAGGACCTCGGCATTGGTCTCCGCCACCACCAATTCGCCGGGCAGGTGAGCGCGGACCGTGGCCGACATCGAGGTCTCCGGAGTGGCGCCGCTGGCAGCGATCTCGGCGGCGAAGGGAACCGAACCCACGGCTGCGAGGAGGTCGTCATCGGCGAAGGACTCGAAACCGTCGGGAAGCCCCGCGCGACCGCCGAGCTGATTGGTCGTGATGTCGCCGTTCGTGCCGCGGCCGAGCTCGATCTCGTTGAACGGCGGTCCGAGGCTCCGGAGCAGGTTGGTCGCCTCGGCGGCCGATGCGAAGCCGTGCGACATCGTGATGATCAGGCCACCGTCTGGTGTCGGATTGGGGCCGTCGACGGTCCAACCGGCAGCGACGACGTCGTCGAGCACCAGTTCGTCGGCGATTGTCGGGACCTGTTCGAGCACCTCGGAGTCGGCCGTCGTCACGACGGTGATCGTCCCGGTTCCGTCGGGTTCGACGAGGACGTCGACGGCGATGTCGAGCTGACACGACGACAGCGCCAACACACCGACGCAGAACAGCAGCAGCCGGCGCATCACGACGCCAGTATGACCGGGTGGGCGGGTGCAACCGTGGCAGGCGCCGGGCCTGCCACGCTCACTCGGCGTCCGGCGGCGGGAGCTCGTCGCCCGGGGTTGCCGGGCTCTCGGTGGCCGTGGTGGCCAGCTCGACCGACGCCGGCGGAACGAAGCCCTCGACGGCGGTGAACATGAATCGCTTCTTGCCCTCGTTGTCCGGATCGTCTTCGAGGTCGACGACGATGATCTCGCCGGCCGAGAACTCCTTGTAGAGGATCTTCTCCGAGAGCGGGTCCTCCACCTGACGCTGGATCGCCCGACGCAGGGGACGTGCACCGAGCTGTGGGTCGTAACCGAGCTCGGCCAACTCCTCCTTCGCGGGCTGGGTGATCTCGATGCCGAGACCCTGGCCCTCCAACTGGCTGACGAGGCGGGCGGTCATCAGATCGACCATCTCGATGACCTCGAGCCGCGACAGCTCGTGGAAGACGATGGTCTCGTCGATGCGGTTGAGGAACTCCGGCCGGAAGTGGTTCTTCAGCGACTCGTTGACCTTGTCCTTCATGCGCTCGTAGCTCATCGCCGTGTCGTCGCTGGTGAAGCCGACGTTGGCCTTGCGGAGGTCCT
>JASJHI010000165.1:0-10368 GCA_033791105.1 Acidimicrobiia bacterium
GGTAGGTTCACAGCCCGTGGCTCTGATCGTCCAGAAGTACGGCGGCACGTCCGTCGCCGACCCTGACCGCATCCGCGCGGTCGCCGACAACATCGCGATCACCAAGCGGCGCGGCAATGACGTCATCGTCGTCGTGTCCGCGATGGGCAAGGCGACCGACAACCTGATCGCACTCGCCGACCGCGTCTCGAACATTCAGCCCGGACGCGAGATGGACATGCTGCTCACCACCGGCGAGCGGCAGACCGCGGCACTCACCACGATGGCGCTCGCCGACCGCGGCATCGACGCGGTCAGCTTCACGGGCAGCCAGGTCGGCATCATCACCGACACCGAGCACCGCAAGGCGAAGATCGTCGAGGTCAGGGGCGATCGCGTGCGCAACGCGCTCGCCGCGGGCAAGGTCACGGTCATCGCCGGCTTCCAGGGGGTGAGCACCGACAAGGAGATCACCACGATGGGCCGCGGCGCCTCCGACCTCACCGCATCCGCCTTGGCACAGGCGATGAACGCGGAAGCTTGCGAGATCTACACCGACGTCACCGGCGTATTCACCGCCGACCCGCGCATCGTCCCGCAAGCCCGCAAGCTCGCCAAGGTGCACTTCGACGAGATGCTCGAGATGGCGGGGGCCGGCTCGAAAGTGTTGGCGCTGCGGTCGGTCGAGTTCGCCCGCAATCACGACGTCCCACTCCACGTCCGCTCGGCCTTCACCTGGGAGCCGGGCACGTGGGTCAGCAACGAGGAGGCCTCGATGGAGGATCCGATCATCTCCGGTGTCGTCACCGACATGACCGAAGCCAAGCTCACGGTGCTCGGGGTACCCGACCGTCCCGGCATCTCGGCGGCACTGTTCGAGCCGCTCGCGGACGCCAACGTCAACGTCGACATGATCGTGCAGAACACGTCGACCGAGGGCACGACCGACATCAGCTTCACGATGCCGATGGCCGACATGGCGATCGCGGAGGACCTGGTCCGACGCGTGGCCGATGAGGTCGGTGCCACCGGCGTCACACACGACAACGACATCGCCAAGGTGTCACTCGTCGGCGCCGGCATGAAGTCGTCGCCGGGCATCGCCGCCAAGATGTTCCGCGTGCTCGCCGAGGAAGACGTCAACATCGAGATGATCTCGACGTCGACGATCCGAGTCTCGGTCGTGACCGAAGCCGGCAACATGGAACGCGCCGCCCGCGCGTTGCACACCGCGTTCGGACTCGACTCCGGCGCGGATTACAGCGCTCCGCTCCCCGAACGACGCTGACTCGACGCCGACAGCGATCGGCTCACTCGCCGTTGAAATCGGCGATTGCGGCGTCGATCGTCTCCTGATCGATCCCGCAGTCGAGACTGGCCTGGGTCACGAGGTCGACAGCGGCCTGCTCGAGTGGTGGACCGACCATCGTGAGCAGCTCCTCTTCGGTGATCCGGGTGAACAGCGTTGTGATCGCGCAGTTGGCGACGTTGGGCTCGACACCGTTGTCGGTGAGGAGGTCGAACAGCACACCGGACACGAACGATTCCGGACGCTCGGTCGGGAATCCGCTCGGATCGATCAGCGGACCGTCCGGGACCGTCTCGCCTGCAATCGTGGTCGTGGGCGGCGGCATCGTCGTGGTGGTGGTCGTCGTCGTTGTGGTCGGCAGCGGCACGGCTGCGTACGCCACCTCGACCGCCTCGCCATCGCCGGTATCCGCGGTCGAATAGACAACGACTGCGCCGACGACCGCGGCGACGACACCGACCGCCATTCCGATCGTCTGGGCGCCGGGGAACACCGCGGCGAGGCGCACAGACGCAGTCGCCGGGGCGGTCTGCTCCTGGGTGCCGAGCCATCCGCGCCGATCGACCCACACCGACAGCGGCGGCATCACCACGAGCGCGGCGAGCAGCGCGATCGCCACATTGAGGGTGACGATGATCCCGAAGTCGCTGAGGAGCGGAAGCGCGGAGCCGATCAGCACGGCGAAGCCGCCGATCGTCGTCAGCGCCGAGGTGAAGAACGCCCGGCCCGTGCGCGCCGCAGCCTTGTCGGACGAGGCGCGCGGATCGAGCCCACGCTGTCGTTCCTCGAGGTAACGGCCGAGGATCAGCACCGAGAACTCGGCACAGGTCGCGATCACCAGCGGTCCGCTCACAGTGGTCAACGGGCTCAGCGTGAGACCGGCCAATCCGACGACCATCGACGACAGACCGACCGCCATCGCTACCGGCACGAGGGCCAACAGCGCCCGCGACAGACTGCGTAGCCGGAGCACGAGATACAACCCGGCGAGGCACAGCGCGAGGTACGTCAGGTTGGCGCGGTTGGCCGACAGGTTGTCGAGCAAGCCGATGCCGACGGTCGCCAGTCCGGCAGGCGTAGCCCGGACAGGGTCCTGCCCCTCGGGAAGATCGACGAGCAGAACACTGTCGGGGTCGAGGTCGAGTTCCGCGATCCGGGCGTCGAGCATGTCTTGGAGTTCGTCGACGAACACCGCTCGCTCGTCGAGACTCGACGGCGCCAACCGGAGGTTGACCTGCGTCTGTGTCGGGGCGATGGGCGCCACTTCCGAACCGACGAGCGCGTTGCCGATGGCACTCGGCATCACCTCGGCCGCGCCACTGATGTCGTCACTGTCCGGCGGAATCGCCGCGGCGTCGGGCACCTCGATGATCTTGCCCATCGTGTTGACGAGGCTCGACGTCGACACCACCACCGCGTTGCCGTCGTCGTCGATCAGCCCCTCGGCGTCTTCGGTGAAGAAGAACAGGAGGTCGACCACGTCCTGGTCGTAGATGTTGTTCGTCTGAACGAGCACGCCGAGTGTCGAGGAGAACCCCGTCTCGTCCTCGAGCTTGTTGATGTCCTTGACGACCTGGCTGTCCTGGTCGATCCACTTGATCGGATCGGACTCGATCTTCGCTTGCCCCTCGGTGAGCACGCCGCCCACGAACACGGCGACCGCCAACCCGATCAGGAACGGACCGGTAGCGGTCGGAAGGCCGCCGAGCCATACGACGACGCGCTCCACGACCGAAGGGCCGCGCTCGGTCGTCGGCTTCGTCCACTCCCGGATGCCGAGCGCGGAGGCCGGTACGACGATGCCGACGACGACCAGCACGACCACGCCGATCGCCAGCAGCACACCGAAGTCGCGGATCATCGGGACCTTCGAGATCTGCAGTGCGAGAAACGCCAGCACCCCGGTGATCGTGGCGGCGATCAGCGGCGGCGCCAGGTTGGCAACGGTCTCTGAGATCGGATGGTCGGCGCGGTCGAGGACGACCTCCTCCTCGACGCGGTTGTGGATCTGAATCGCGAAGTCGATGCCCAATCCGATGAGGATCGGGAGCCCGGCGATCGTCACGAGCGAGAGGTCGATGCCGACGAGACCGACGATCGAGAACGCCCAGACGACGCCGATGATCACCGCCAGCAGCGGCAACAGGCGCCAGCGCACCCGGAAGATCAGGGCCAGGATGACCGCCATGACCACGAGTGCTGCCAGCCCGAGCGTGAGCATTCCACCCTTGAGGTAGTCGTTGATCTCGGCGAGGTAGACCGGCGAGCCGGTGACCGTCACATCGAACCCCTCGAAGCTGACGCCGTCGAGGACATCGAGCACCTTCTCGGTGCCGATTGTCTGCTCGTCGAGCGTCGCGTTGCCCTGCAGCACGACTCCGCCGACAGCGGTCGTGAACTTCGAGCCATCCTGGGTCTCCGGGAACGTCGACGCCAGCGACAATCTGATCGCCCGGTCGTCGCCGGTCGGTGCGACGATTTCGCCGTCGACCTCCGCGTAGCCGTCGTTGCCGAAGATCAGCACCTCGTTCCACGCCGCCACGCCGATCTCGCGATCGTCGGCCGGCACGGCCTGGAGTCGGCCGAGCGCAATGCCCAGATCGGCGTTGCGTTCCGCAGCATGCGCGTCGTCGCGCGACGCGGCCGACGTGAGCGCGCGCGTACCGACCCCGCCTGAGAGCAGGTTGTCAGCGAACTCCAAAGAGACGAGCGGCGTCACGACCGCGTACGCCTCATCGATCGCGGCGAGTTCCTCGGTGATCTCCGTCAGCGTGACGAGGTTCTCGCCCTCGAACAGGTCGGGCACCTCGGCATCGCCGGTCGCGGTGAAGAGAAGGATCACCGTCT
This sequence comes from Acidimicrobiia bacterium, assembly GCA_033791105.1. GTDB lineage: Bacteria > Actinomycetota > Acidimicrobiia > Acidimicrobiales > Ilumatobacteraceae > JASJHI01. Next base: position 4,136 of record JASJHI010000165.1, read on the forward strand.
CGCCGCCGAACGCCTCCTGGAAGATCACGTTGTCTTCCGCTATTTGTGACTCCGGGTTGAGGTAACTGTCCTGCCCTGTCGCGAACTCGAGGTTGCGGAGTCCGAATCCGAACAGGATCGTGAGTACAACGACGACCGCGGCGACTATCTTCCAGTACTTGCCGAGCGCCACCCCGGTCGCTCTCCAGAACTGCTCCATCATCGTTTGACTCCCTCTCAGCTTGTTCGTCAGGTTCCGTAGTCGCGACCGAGGTCGGGCGCCGTCAGCAGCGGGCGGTAGTCGATGCCGCGTTCGTCGGCCATCGCCGCGCAGGTGCCGCCGCGATCGACGATCACGGTCATCCAGACCGGCTCGGCGCCGAACGCTGCGATCTCCTTGGCCGCCTCCATCAGCGACGTGCCGCGCGTGGTCGCATCCTCGGTGACCAGCACCCGGTCGCCTGGCTTCAGCGCGCCGGCGATGCGGCCGATGATGCCACCCTGTTTGGCCTCCTTGCGAACGCTGAAGCTGCGCAGCCGATGACCGCGGGTGGCAGCCACCGCGGCGACGCCGTATGCGACGGGATCGCCGCCCATCGTGAGGCCACCGATGGCATCGATGTCGTCGAGCACGTCACTGAAGGTGGCCAGCACGGCGTCGGTCACGGCGATGATGCCGTCCGGCGTGCACGCGGTCTGCTTCGAGTCGAGGAACCATGAGCTACGCGCCCCGGACTTCAGCGTGAAGTCGCCCTGCCTCAGGGAGTGCTCGAGGACATGCTCGCGGAGGCGATCGCGGACCGGATCGAGCAGTGGAAGATCGGGCGTCGGCTCACGGTCAGCCATCACGCTTGACCGTACCCGGTCGTGGGGCGGCGAGTCTCACGACGAAGCGTGGCCGCGGACATCGCGGACCAGCACTTCCTGTGCGACCGTCGCGACATGCGCTCCGTCGGACGCGAACACGTGGCCGACGGAGAGTCCCCGAGAGCCGACGAACGAGTGACAACTGAAGTCGTAGAGATGCCACCGGTCGGCCCGCACCGGCCGATGGAACCAGATCGTGTGGTCGAGACTGGCGCAGAAAAGGGCCTCGATCTGCTGGAGGACCGCACCATCGGGATGCGCACGCACGACCGATTCGGTGGGCATGTCGTCGGAGAGATAGGCGAGCCAGCAGCGATGGAGCAACTGCGCAGCGGGGTCGGCTGGATCCCCCAGATCAGCATCGACCTTCATCCAGCAGATCGAGCGGCCGGCGCCATCGCGGCCGGCGGTCGGCACGAGATCGTCGGGGACCTTCGCCCGGTCGAACGTCGCGGTCCACGAGTCCGGCTCGAGGTGGTCAGCCGTGGGAACGTCAGGCATCGCGACCGTCTGAAGCGTGATCGTCTCCTCCGGACGCTGGAAGGAGCTCTCCGCATTGAGGATCGCGCCGATCGCCTGGCGTGCGACAACACGCCGCGTCGCGAAACTCCGCCCGTTGCGAATGCGGTCGACCTCGTAGCGAATCGGTTCGGTGTGGTCACCACGACGGATGAAATAGGCACGAATGGAGTGCGGTTCAAGTGTCGGTTCAACCGACAATGTCGCAGCTCGCAATGCCTGCGCGACGATCTGTCCGCCATAGAGGCCACCCCACGGGTACTGCGGGCCGGTTCCGACGTGCACGTCGGCCCCGTGTGTGGACAATTCGAACATTTGGCCAAACCTATTGCATCCAGATCTCCGGTTCATAGACTCGCGGCATGGCAGCAAAGCGTGGATCGAAGACACCAATGACCGACGAGCACAAGGCGGCGCTCGCGAAAGGCCGGGCCGAAGGCCGGATCGTGCGCGAGTACCTCGAGGCACTGCGTGCGACGAAGCCCAAGCGCGGCCGCAAGCGCACTCCCGAGTCGATCCAGAAGCGCCTCGACACGATCGACGCGGAGCTCCCTGTGGCCGGCGCCGTCGACGAACTCCTGCTCTCTCAGGAACGTCGCGACCTCGAAGACGAACTCGCGACGATGTCCGAACAGATCGACATCAGCGCCCTCGAGGAGGGCTTCATCGAGGTCGCCAAGAGCTACAGCGAGAGCAAGAGCCTCTCCTACGCTGCGTGGCGCGACGTCGGTGTGCAGCCAGCGGTCCTCAAACGCGCCGGCATCAGCCGCGCCAAGTAGTCCGCGCCGCTCGTTCTCGCGGTCAGCGGGCCGAATCGATCGCGTCCAGCTGCGCGAACACCCGGTCGAGATTGCGCAGCGAACGGGACAGATCGAACGCATCGTCGAGCAGTGCGTTCTCGATGTCTTCCTCCGCCTCGAGCAGGGTCCTGAAGTCGAGATCCTCGTCCCAGGACCGCAGCGCGCTGCGTTGCACGATCCGATAGGCGTCGTCGCGCGACATTCCCGTCTCGATCAGCTTGAGCAGGACGGGTTGGCTGAAGACGAGGCCGTGGCTGGAGTCGAGATTGGCTCTCATCCGGTCTGGAAAGACGAGCAGTCCGTCGACCAGTCGGCATAGCCGGCGCATCACGTAGAACGCCAGTTGCGCTGAATCGGGAAGCACGACTCGTTCCACCGACGAGTGGGAGATATCGCGCTCGTGCCAGAGCGCAACATTCTGGAGTCCGGCGAGCAGATTCGAACGTAGGACGCGGGACAGCCCCGAGATCGTCTCCGCTGAGATCGGGTTGCGTTTGTGGGGCATTGCGCTCGAGCCCTTCTGCCCCGGCTTGAAACCTTCCTGTACTTCGCGCACCTCGGTGCGCTGCAGGTGGCGGAGTTCGACCGCGACGAGTTCGCACGTCGCACCGACCGACGCGCAGGCGTAGAGAAACTCGGCATGACGATCGCGCGCCACGACCTGTGTCGCCGCGATCGGCCGCAAGCCGAGCGCGTCGCCGACCGCTGCCTCCACCTCGGGCGGGATGTTCGAATATGTGCCGACGGCGCCGCTCAACTTCATCACCGCGACCGCATCTCGCGCGGCGCGCAGACGATCGCGGTCGCGGTCGACCTGGAGAGCCCAGAGCGCGACCTTGGCGCCGAACGTGGTCGGCTCGGCATGGACGCCGTGCGTACGGCCGATCATCACCGTGTCGCGATGTGTCCGGGCGAGCCCGACGAGCCCATCGACCAGTTCGGATGCCGCGCCGATGAGGAGGTCGGCAGCGTCGCGCATCGCCCAGCACAGCGCGGTGTCGACGACATCGGACGAGGTGAGTCCGTAGTGGATCCACGACGCGGCCGGGCCGCCGATGGCCTCCTGGACGACGTCGACGAACGCGGCGACGTCGTGATCGGTGACCGCCTCACGTTCGAGGACACGTCGGACGAAGTCGTCGTCGGTCGGCGGTGCCTTCGCGCGGCAGGCCACGGCATCGTCGGCCGGGACGATCCCGAGTTCGGCGTGTGCCTCGGTGGCGAGCAGCTCGACCTCGAGCCACCGTCCGAAGCGCACGGGGTCCGACCACACAGCGTCCATCTCCGGTGTCGAATAGCGGGGAATCATCGATGTCTCCTCACGAGACCCAGAGCAGGTAGTCGTCACGTTCTGCGCCGACGCCCACGACCCTGACCGGCAGGCCGACCTCGCGTTCGACGATCTCGATGAACTCACGGGCTCGGTCGGGCAATTGGCCTGGCTCGCGCGTGTCGCTCAACTCACTGCCCCAGCCCTCGAGGGTCTCGTATACGGGCTCCACCCCGGAGAGCAGATCGGAACGATCGGGGTAGTCGTCGAGCAGCACACCGTCGAGCCGATAGCCCGTGCAGATCTTGATCTGTTCGAACCCGTCGAGGATGTCGAGCTTGGTCAGGGCCAGTTCGCTCAGGCTGTTCAGCCTGACCGCGTGCCGCAGCATGACGCAGTCGAGCCAGCCGGCGCGTCGGCGACGGCCGGTCACCGTTCCGAACTCGCGGCCGACCTCGACGAGCGTCTCACCGTCGTCATCCGACAACTCGGTCGGGAAGGGACCGGCGCCGACCCGCGTTGTGTACGCCTTGGTGATGCCGACCACCCGATCGATGTCGCGTGGCCCGAGCCCGGTCCCGGCGCAGGCGCCGCCCGCCGTGGGGTTCGACGACGTGACGTAGGGATAGGTGCCGTGGTCGAGGTCGAGGAACGTGGCCTGCGCGCCCTCGAGCAGGACGTGTTCGCCGCGGGCGAGCGCGTTGTGTAGGAGCCCGACGGTGTCGGCGACGTGCGGAGCGAGACGGCGACCGAACGCGACGAACGTCTCCACGACTTCGTCGACGTCGAGCGGGTCGCCGCCGGCCTGCTCGATCAAGGAGTTCTCGGCGACCGCCCGCTCGCGGACCAGCGTGGCGAACCGGTCCGCGTCGAGTACATCGCCCGCCCGCAGACCCACGCGGCGCGCTTTGTCGGCGTAGGCAGGCCCGATCCCTTTGAGCGTGGTGCCGATCTTGTCGTCACCACGCATCGCCTCGGCGATCGCGTCGTGGGCCTGGTGCCAGGGAAAGATGAGGTGCGCGCGGCTCGACACCTTGAGGTCGGCGCAGCGGATACCGCGCTGCTCGAGCGTGTCGATCTCGGCGAACAGCGTCGGTAGATCGACGACAACACCGTTCGCGATCACCGGGATGACATGATCGTAGAGGATGCCCGACGGGATCAACTGGAGTGCGTATCGCTCACCGTCCACGACCACGGTGTGCCCGGCATTGTGGCCACCCTGATATCGCACGACATAGGCGTGCTCCTTCGAGAGCAGGTCGATGACCTTGGCTTTGCCCTCGTCACCCCATTGGGCTCCGACGACGACGGTGACGGGCATGCACGCTCCCTCTCAACGGGTGAACGTGGCGTGATCCTACTGTGCGCCGCGCATTCGAGCCATTCCATCGGGACCGGCGTTCTCATCGCCAGTGCTACCGTCGCGATGTGCTGCTGGAGGGCGGCGCCACCACCGTGGGCCGGGTGGTTCGCGGGGATGCGACCGAAAGTGAGTTGATCATGCCGAAGTTCCTCTTGCAGGGCAGCTACACGCCTGAGGGTGTCAAGGGCCTGATGGCCGAGGGAGGTTCTGCCCGGCTTGCGGCCGGCACGGCTGCGGTCGAGTCCGCAGGCGGCACCGTCGAGAGCCTCTATTTCGCCTACGGCGACACCGACGTGCTCGGGATCTGCGACTTCCCGGATGCCGCCGGCGCGGCTGCAGTCTCACTCCTCATCAACGCGTCGGGCGCGATCTCGGTGACGTTGACCCCGTTGATCACCGCCGAAGAACTCGACGCAGCGGCCGCGAAGACTCCGTCGTATCGCGCGCCCGGCGTCTGAACGCGGCACGTCATCGCTCGACGCCAGTCGAGCGTCGTCGCAGTAGCGTCGTCGCGGTGATGCGACGCCAGCGCTGGACCGAGAGGGACGCCGCCGCGCGCGGCGCACTGCTCGGCCGCGGGCTCGACGACATCTTCGACCCTGGACTGCGGTCGTCGATCTGCGCGCTGATCGACGATGTGCGCGAGCGCGGCGATGCCGCAGTCTGCGAGGCGCTCGCGCGGTTCGACGGCATCGAGACCGACCCCGCCGGACTCCGCGTGACCGACGACGAACTCGATTCGGCGCGTGTGGATCGAGCTGTCGACGACGCGATCGACGACGCGATCGCCCACCTCCGAACATTCAACGAGGCACAACGCGAGCGGTCTGCCGACTGGTCGATCGAGAGCGAGCCGGGCCTCACCGTCGGCGAGAAGATCACGCCGATCTCCTCGGCCGGGCTGTTCACACCGAGCGGCAAGGCGAGTTACCCGAGCGTGGCGTATCAGCTCGCCACACCGGCAGTGGTCGCCGGCGTGCCAGCGATCACGCTCGTCGTGCCGCCGGTCCCGGGAGGGTCTGGCCAGGTCGACCCGGCCGTACTCGTCGTGTGTCGCAAGCTGGGGATCCGGGACGTGCACCGCGTCAACGGTCCCGCCGGGATCGCCGCGCTCGGCTTCGGCACCGAGTCGATCCCGCGGGTGCGCAAGATCGTCGGGCCGGGCTCACCCGCGGTGACGATAGCGCAGGTCGAGATGCAGCGACACGGTGTGGCGACGATGATGTTGCTCGGGCCTACCGAGAGCGTCGTAGTTACCGACGACGACGCCGACCCGGTCCGGCTGGCTGCCGACCTGCTGATCGAGGCCGAACACGGCACCGACTCGTCGGTGGTACTCGTCAGCACCGACGACGCGCTTGCAAGCGCCACCGACACCGAGATCGAGCGCATGCTCGACGACCTACCCCACGAACGGGTGGTCGCCGCCCGT
>JASJHI010000166.1:0-13032 GCA_033791105.1 Acidimicrobiia bacterium
AACACGGGCGACCGCCGAAAACACACTTTGAGCAGGCTAAACGCCACCAAATGGCACAAGACGCGATCTCGTTGATCCGGAGTTCAAATCCTGCACCCAACCGGAGTCTACAAATCAGAGTTCGGTAGTTACCACGGACTCCTGCCCTAGGCCATGGAGCGGTCGTCGCTCGGAGATGATGAGACCCTCTGTTGTCAGGTCGGCTCGGATCTCACGACGGGTTGTGAGGTACTCCGGCCCGCGCTGCAGAGTGGCAGTCACTCCCCGCCGACGTTGTCGCACATCTTCCGAGATCGATCGCGGCGGAATGGACGACACCAACACCGATCCGTCCAACATTTCATCCAACATATTCACCGATACGGGCCGTCACAGGATGACACCAGGCGGAAGAGCGGGTGAACAAAGTGCAGTTAGATGGCACTATTCGGCACCAGACGGACGGTCGTAGGCCGACTCATAATCCGTCGGTCCCGGGTTCGAGCCCCGGCCGCCCCACGACGAGCGGCGCCGCGGGTCCGGTCGTCGGACTCCCGGTTGCGGCGCTAGCTTCCGGCCGCATGGAAACGACAACCTCGACACTCGATGTTCCGACGCGTGACGGAGAGATGGCGATCGTTGTCTCCGAGCCCAGAGGCGACGGTCCGCACCCGGTCGTGGTGGTGTTCATCGATGCACCTGGTCTTCGCCCGGCGACGATCGAGTTCACGGAGCGTCTCGCGGGGCACGGTTATCGCGTCATCACGCCCGATCTGCACCATCGCTGCGGCCGGTTGTTGCACTTCGAGCCGAAGGATTTCGCCGATCCCGAGGCGCGCCCGACCATGATGGGCTGGATCGCATCGATGACCGATGACCAGATCCAAGCGGACCTCGATGCAGCGCTCGCCGCGTGCGACCTCGCGGGCGACGAGCGGTTTGCTGTGATCGGGTTCTGTCTCGGTGCGCGAGCTGTGGTCCGGTCGATGACCCGGTTTCCCGAGCGTGTCGTCGCAGGCGCCGGCTGGCATCCGTCGTTCCTGGCCGACGACGAACCGGATTCGCCGCACCTCAGCGCTGGCTCGATCGACAGCCCGCTCTACCTGGGGATCGGCGAGGAGGATCAGGTCCAGTCGATCGCCATGCATCAACGGTTCCTCGATGCCGTCGACGATCTGGACCATGTCGACGTTGCGATCTGGCCTGACGCGGACCATGGATACACATGGCCGGGATACCCGACATACGACGACGCGGCAGCGGAGGGAAGCTGGACCAGGATGCTGGCGATGTTCGATACCGCATTCGGTTGACGTGGTCGGAATAGTCCGAACTCACTTGACCAATCTCGATCATCGTTCGGGTGCTGCCGACTGCTGAGGACGCCCGTGTTGAGGCGGCTCGGACCCGGCGGAGTGAATCGGTCCTGGCGCTGATCGCAGCGGTCGCAACGCTTGCGTACGCGTGGTCTGGTTACCAGAGTGCCGAGTGGGTGCGAGAACGGTTCCATCGCTCGGACTCCGCCGCAGCGCTGAGCGAGGACGCACTCAAGATCTCGGCGGAGGCCGACCGCCTCGAGGAGCGGGACACGATCCTGTTCGTCGAGTGGATCGTGGCGCTCGAGGCGACAGACGATGCGACTGCCAAGGTGGTGTTCGACCTCTTCCGTCCTCCGAGCCCGACGAGCTTCGCCATCTGAGGTCGGGCTCGCCTCCGATACTGTCGTGTGTGAGGCAGAGGAGGAGTCGTCATGGAGGTCGAGGAGATCTTGGAGAAGGCACGATCGGTGCTGGCCGCAGATCGAGTGTTCGGTACACCGATCGAGCGAGACGGTGTGATCGTGATTCCCGCAGCGAAGATTGCGGGTGGCGGCGGGGGAGGTGGCGACGAATCCGACGACGGAGGCGGAGGAGGAGGGTTCGGTGTCTCGGCCCGACCGGCCGGCGCCTTCGTCATCGAGCCGGGTGGCACGGTCAAATGGAAGGGCGTCTTCGACCTGAACAAGGTGATCATCGGCGGTCAGATCGTCGGCATCGCCTTCTTCATGTTTGCTTGGCTGAGCGAGCGCTCGAAGGCGCGTTCCGCGATGAAGGCGACGATCGCGGTCGCGGCGATCGGACGGATGGGGCGCGCCAGCGAGTGACCCTCAGCCGTAGTGGTCGGGGATGACGCGGTAGGTCTGCCCTTCCGGCGGCTGGTAGTCCCCGACACTGGGACGGGGCGGGAACTCGATCGCATCGTGCTCGACGTCCTGATAGTCGATCTGGTCGAGCAGGTGTCGAATCACGTTGAGGCGCGCGTTGCGCTTGATGTTCGCGTCGACGACGAACCACGGTGCGTAGTGGGTGTCGGTGTGTTGGAACATCACGTCGCGTGCGCGGGAGTAGTCGACCCACTTGTTCCACGAGGCGAGGTCCATCGGGCTGAGTTTCCACTGCCGACGCGGGTCGGTCGCCCGTCGCCGAAAGCGGGTCTCCTGCACGTCGTCGGTGATGTGTAGCCAGTATTTGACGAGGATGATCCCGTCATTGACGAGACTGAATTCGAACGCTGGACACTGGGTGAGAAACTGGTCGTACTGCTCGTCGGTGCAGAACCCCATCACCTTCTCGACGCCGAGCCGGTTGTACCAACTGCGGTCGAACAGCACCATCTCACCTGCCGCCGGCAGATGCGCAATGTACCGCTGGAGGTAGTACTGCGATTGCTCTCGCTCGGTGGGAGTCGGCAGTGCGGCGACACGCACGACCCGAGGACTGAGCCGCCTCGTGATCCTCTTGATCGTGCCGCCCTTGCCCGCGGAGTCCCGACCCTCGAAGATGACCACGACGCGCAAACCCTGTGAGCGCACCCACTCCTGGAGTTTGACCAGCTCGATCTCGAGCCTGGCCAGCTCGGCCTCGTAGGCCTTGCGCTTCAGCTTGACCGCAGGACCGCCGCTCACGATGCGTTCGCCTCCGGGGTCCCGTCGGGCTCATACTCGGTTGTCGTCATCGTGGCTCCGTTCTCGATGTCCATGTCTACAGGAATCGACGGCGTCCAAGTTGCCCGACAGCTGCCACCAGCGCGTTGGCCGCGCGGTCGCGACATTGAGGGCCGGCGGCCCGGTCCCACAGCTTTTACGTTTTGTATGAGAACATCTAGGCTCTGGGGCCGTCGTGAGTCTGCTCGATGAGATCACCGAGACGCCGGATCCGTTGCCGGACGAAGCGGGTCGCGGCCGTCGGTTCCGGTACGGCTTGTTGAAGGTTGTTGCTGCTCTCGCAGTGCCGGTGTGTGCCGTGCTCGCAGCATTCCTCGTCGGAGCGGTCATGCTCCTCGCGCTCGGTGCCGACCCGATCGCCGGGTACGCGGCGCTCCTCGACGGGGCCTTCGGCGGCTGGGATCAACTCGCCGACACGGCGATCAAGGCGATGCCACTCCTCCTCGTCGGTGTCGGTATCTGCATCGCGTTTCGCGCCGGCGTCATCAATATCGGTGGTGAGGGCCAGATCATCATGGGGGCGATCTTCGCGACGTCTGCCGCTCTCTGGTTCCCGGGCTTGCCACGTGTGCTGCTCGTCCCTGTCGTGCTGCTCGCCGGCGCTCTCGGTGGCGGTGCCTGGGGAGCGATTCCGGGTGCATTGAAGGCCTACGCGCGGGTGAACGAGATCCTCAGCACGATCATGCTGAACATCGTTGCAGCACAGTTCTTGAGCTTCCTGCTCCAGGACCTGCTGATCGAAGAGGGCGCGATCAGGATCCAGCAGACGAGGCGTCTCTCCGAGAATGCCGACCTGCCGTTGCTTCCCGGCGGCACCCGTTTACACCTCGGTGTCACGGTCGCGCTCCTCGTCGCGGTCCTCGGCTACATGCTGCTGTTCCGCAGTGCGATGGGTGTGCGGCTGCGCGCGGTCGGGCACAATCCGCACGCCTCGCGCTACGCCGGAATGGGCGTCCAGCGCAGCATCGTTCAGGCGATGACCCTCAGCGGTGCATGCGCAGGAGTCGCCGGCGCGGTGCTCGTCTTCGGTTCCGAATCGCATCGACTGATCGGTGAGGGCGGGGCCGCCGCATTCACGCAGAGTGCCGGATTCAATGGCATCGTCGCTGCGCTCTTCGGTGCACTGCATCCGCTGTTCACGATTCCGGCGGCCTTCTTCTTCGGCGGAATGCTCATCGGCGGGATCTCGCTCCAACAGGAACTGCAGGTGCCGGCCGCCCTCATCGTCGCCCTGAACGGTGTGGTTGTCCTGTTCGTGGTGAGCAGCATCAAACTGCGCACGAGGCTCAACGCGTGGGTCGAGTCGGTCTCGTCGAAGGCGGCTGAACCGTGAGTGATTTCTTCACGGTCAGCGTGATCGTCGCGACGCTCGCCTCCGGTGTGCGGCTGGCGACACCGTTTCTCCTCGCCGGCCTCGGAGAGACGATCGGCCAGCGCAGCGGCGTGCTCAACCTCGGCGTCGAGGGGGTGATGCTCATCGGCGCATTCACGGCGTACTACGTCGCGCTCGAGACGGACAATCTGGTACTCGGCGTCGTCGGCGCGCTCGCAGCGGGCGCGGTGATGGGCCTCATCTATGCGTTCATCACACTGGTGATGCAGTCCGAGCAGGGGATCAGCGGGATCGGCATATTTCTGTTCGGGCTCGGGTTCACCGATCTGTTGTTCCAGAAGCAGGTTGGCACTCCGATCCCCATCGATGGGCTCGATGAAGTGAAGATCCCGATTCTTGGCGACATCCCGTGGATCGGCGAAATCTTGTTCCAGCACAACGTCCTCGTGTACACCGCATTCCTGGCGGTCCCTGTCGTCTGGTTCGTCATCAACCGTTCGACGTTCGGCCTCAACATCCGCGCTGTCGGCGAGACACCTGAGGCGGCCGACACGTTGGGCGTGAGTGTGAACGGCACGCGGCTGGCAGCGATCGTGATCGGCAACATGTTTGCCGGACTGGCCGGTGGTGCGCTCGCCCTCGAGGTCGGCGTGTTCCAGCAGAACCTCACGGCCGGTCAGGGCTTCATCGCCGTCGCGCTCGTCTACTTCGGCGCGTGGCGCGCGGTCGGCGTCATGTCCGGCGCGCTGTTGTTCGGGGTGGTGTCGGCGACGGTCCTGCAGTGGAAGACTCTGGGAATCGTCAGCGGCGCAGCGGCCAGTCTCACCTCGATGGCGCCGGCGATCCTTACGATCGTGGTGCTCGTGATCGTGAGCCGCAAGATTTCTGCCCCGTCGGCATTGACGAAACCATTCGATCGGACGGCGTGAACGCCGCCCGCACATTCCTCGCCGGCTCCGGTCGTCGTGGCACCAACCAACTACAAGGGGAGACACCGAAATGACAACCCGACGCAGACGATCAGTCGTCGTCGCCGCGATCATCGCACTCGCGCTGGTAGCAGCGGCGTGCGGCAGCGACGACAGCTCCGATTCCACCGAGGCCCCGTCCACCGAGGCATCCGACTCGACCGAGGCGCCGACGACCGATGCCGCAGCCGCCAGCGACGCAGCCGCCGAAAGTGGCTCGGGCGAGGCATTGCAGATCGGCATCGTGGCACCGAGCGCGAGCAATGACCTCGCGTTCACCCAGAGCATCGTCGACTCGGTCGACCGGCTCGCGGAGACGCGTGACATCGAGGTCGCCATCACCGACGGCACCTTCGTCGTGGAGGACGCGGCCGCCGCCATCCGCGGCTATGCCGAGGATGGGATGGACCTCGTCATCGCTCACGGATCGCAGTACGGCGGTCCCTTGCAGGAGATCGCGCCCGACTTCCCGGACACCGCGTTCGCGTGGGGTACCGCGATCGACACATTCGATCTCCCGAACGTCAGCGCCTACAGCGTCAATGCCGACCAGGGCGGCTACGTCAACGGTGTGATGGCAGCGCAGCTCAGCGAGTCGGGTGTGCTCGGCGTGATCGGGCCGATCGAGGTCGGCGATGCGAAGCTGTACGTCGACGGGTTCTCTGCCGGTGTGGCCGCGCAGGACCCCGCCTTGACGGTCAACGTGAACTACATCGACTCGTTCAGCGACGTGCTCCTCGCCTCCGAGGCGGCGACCGCACATGTCGAGAACGGTGCCGACGTACTCACTGGGACCGCCCAGATGGTCGTCGGCGCAACCGGCGTCGCGAGCGAAGAAGGGATCCCCTGGTTCGGCACACAGTCGAATCAGACCGATCTCGGCCCCGAGATCGTGGTCGCCTCGCAGGTGTACCACTGGGAGATCGCACTCGCTGAACTCCTCGACAATCTCGATGCCGGCACGCTCGGCGGCGCGGTCTACATCCTCACGTTGGCGAACGGTGGCCTCGTGATGGAGTTCAACGATGGATTCGGACTCGACCCGGAGATCCGTGCGTCTGCTGACGCAGCGATCGCCGGCCTCACCGACGGTTCGATCGAGACCGGCGTCGGCTGACGGCCCGGGAATCCAGAACAGCGTGATGACGTGATGACACCTGACCGCGGAGTACCGATGTTGGAAATGCGCGGGATCACCAAGCGTTTCCCTGGGGTCGTCGCCAACGACGACGTCGACCTCTCGGTGCTCTCCGGTCAGGTGCACACGCTGCTCGGTGAGAACGGCGCCGGCAAGAGCACGTTGATGAAGATTCTCTACGGCCTCTATCGGCCCGACGAAGGATCGATCACCCTCGATGGCGAGCCCGTCATCCTCGCGTCACCCAATGACGCGATCGAGCGCGGCATCGGCATGATTCACCAGCACTTCATGCTGGTGCCGACCCTGACGGTCGCCGAGAACGTGGCCCTCGGACTCGGAGGACGCCGCGGCCTTGTCGACCTCGATCCGGTTCGTAAGCGGCTCGGTGACGTCTCGGATCGCTACGGCCTCTTCGTCGACCCCGATGCCTACATCTGGCAACTCGCCGTCGGCGAGCGCCAGCGCGCGGAGATCTTGAAGGCGCTCTACCGGTCGGCCAACCTACTCGTCCTCGACGAGCCCACGGCCGTGTTGACCCCGCCCGAGGTCGACGATTTGTTCGTGACGATGCGACAGATGCGCGAGGACGGCAAGGGCTTGATCTTCATCTCGCACAAGCTGCACGAAGTGATGGAGATCTCCGACGAGATCACCGTGCTGCGCGACGGAAAGGTCTCGGGGGACACCCGGCCGGCGGAGACATCCCGTGAGCAGCTCGCCGAGATGATGGTCGGCAGGCCCGTCGAGTTGACCCGCAACGTCGAGCCACAAGAGACGGGCCCCGCCAAACTCGCCGTCGAGGAACTCGATGTCATCGGCGACCGCGGCAACCGCGCGGTCGATGGCCTCTCGCTCGAAATCCGCGCCGGTGAGGTGGTGGGTATCGCGGGTGTCTCCGGGAACGGGCAGCGGGAACTGGCCGAAGCGATCTTCGGTTTACGCCCGATCGAGTCGGGACGCATCCTCGTCGACGGGAAACCGGTCGACGAACCGTCGCCAACCCGGATCCGCGGGGCGGGTCTCGCGTATGTGCCCGAGGAACGCATGCGCGACGGCGTGATCGCAGAGTTCACAGTTGCCGAGAACATGTTGCTGGTCGACTACGACGTCGCTCCCTACGCGCGTCACGGTTTCCTGAACCGCTCCGCCATCGACGAGCGATCCGAACAACTCGTGGCGGAGTATCGGGTCAAGGCGCCCACCATCGAGACGCCCACCCGCCACCTCTCCGGCGGCAACATCCAAAAGGTCGTGATCGCCCGTGAGTTCAGTTGCGGCGCGACGGCGATGATCGTCGCTCAGCCGACCCGCGGCGTCGACATCGGCGCGGCGGAGTACATCCATGAGCAGCTGTTGACGCAGCGCGCCGAGGGTGTCGCCATCCTGCTCATTTCGGAGGATCTCGACGAGGTGATGGAGCTCTCCGATCGGATCATCGTGCTGCTCGAGGGCCGGATCATGGGCGAGCTGTCGAGGTCGGAGTTCGACGTGCACGAGATCGGGTTGTTGATGTCTGGAGTCACCGACCCCGGCGAGCCGAACGCCGATTGAAGAAGCGGATCGCGCGTCGAGTCAGAGACCCGGGCTGCCGTTCCAGCCGTGATCTCGCCAGAAGTCGTTGATCGCCTTCTGGATGCGTACGTACCAGATGATCTGGCCGATGATCGGCAGGAGGAACCAGAGGCCCCAGATCGTTGTGATCGGCGGCTCCTTGCCTTCGCGGCGGTACATCTGCTCGACCTCCGATGCGAGGAGGAACATCGTGACGACGGAGATGAAGAGCGTGATGAAGAGGTAGCCGACGCCACCGATGCCGGTCTTGGTGTAACGCTTGATCTCCTCGCCGTTCTGGTACGACCAGACCAGCGTCCAGATCCCGAGTGTGACGATCGTGAGCAGGATGACGAGCCCGATCGACCGCCCCTTGCCGAGTGGGCCTGCGACGGGTGCCGGCGGCGGTGGGGGAGGTGGCGCGCCGGGGGCTGACGGTGAGCTGACTGCGGCAGCAGGCGGAGGTGGGGGAGTCGCGCCAGGCGGGGGTGGAGGTGGAGTGGCTGGGGTCTCGCTCATCACTGCAACGTACCCGACTGTCGGTCGTCGGTCGCTCAGACGTCGGGCTGCTCGATGGCATCGAGGAACGCGCTGACGTCACTCTCTTCGCCGCCCACCATCCAAATCGACCATTCGGCGTCGTTGTCGGGGTCGTCGACCTCGTCCTGCCCATCGTCGTCGACGGCTGAGTCCTTCCACGGGAGTACACCATCGACGAAGTAGCGGTCGACCGTGATGTCATCTGAGGACTCTTCGACCGGTGCAATGACGGCGAGTTCCACTTCGGCGTCCGGCGGCTGGTCGCTCAGGATGTCGATCAATTCGCTGACTCGCATTCGTCTTCCCCTGGTACTCGTCGACTCGTTCGTGGTGGGCTCAGTATTCGCCGAGCCACGCCGGCGCCCGGTCGAGAAGATACAGGCTGACGTGCTTGCAACGGTGGAGCGCAGCGGTGATGGCGTCATCGTTGTTGAGATAGACCTCGGCGAGATCGACCGTCATCCGGGCCACGATCGAGAGGCTTCGCTCGGGCGCGTCCGTGACACTGGGGAACGAGTCGATGGCCGAGACCTCTACGGGAAGATCCATCCCGCCGACTCCGGCGAGGTCGGTCGCGAGTACGAGCAGGTCGGGAGGGTCGGGGAGCGGTGGCAATGTCCAGGTGAACAGTAGGGGGAAGCTGTAGCCGGGCGGTGGCGGGTCATCGAGCTCGTCGAGTTTCATCACCTCGTCCTCGAAGCCGAGCATCGCCCGAGGGTCGACATCGAGCGAAAGATGCAGATCGATCGGTCCGGAGCAAGCCTCCTCCGGGTGTAGATCGACCTCCCAGAGTTGGCGCAGAGAGTAGGTCTCGACGAAGTGCCGTTCGTCGTGGACATGGAACCCGTGATCGATCGCCTGGCTCTTCACGTCGGCGACGAATCCTGCTACATCGATCACTGCCATGTGCTGCGGACACTACCGTCACCAACCGTGCACCCGACCAATGTTGCGCCCACCGATCGGCCCGTTCGATGACCACTTCCGCTGGGACCGCCGGGGCGCTCGAACTGTTCGGAAAGATCTCCGACGCCTGTGCAGCGATATTGGCGGTCAACGAGGACTGGGGCCTGTCTGGTGAGCGCGACACGCAGTACAGCGTCGACCTACTCGTCGACGCGGCATGTGTGCCGCTACTGCTCGCGGCCGGCTACTCGGTCCTCTCCGAGGAGAGTGGATTGCAGCACCCGCCCTCGGGCACGACATCACAGGGCGTCGTCGTCGTCGACCCGCTCGACGGCTCGACGAACGCCAGCCTCGGACTGCCGTGGTGCAACACGGCGTTGTGCCTCGTCGAGGAAGGGGTGCCCACGGTCGCGATGGTGACGAACCTGGTGACGGGAGAGCGGTTCACCGCCGTTCGCGGTCTCGGCGCAACCCGCGATGGTGTGCCGATCAGCGTGGGCGCGCCGGTCCCGCTGTCCGAGGCGATCATTGCCGGAAATGGGGTGCCGTCGCATCGGTGGGGATGGCGTCAGTTCCGCGCGATGGGAGCGGCCGCGCTCGACATCTGCACGGTGGCCGGGGGCGGCTTTGACGGGTACGTCGACATGACGCCTGGCGAGCATGGTGTGTGGGACTACATCGCCGGACTGCTGATCGTGGAGGAGGCCGGCGGTATCGCTGTCGACGCGTTCGGCCGGGAGCTGGTCGTCGTCGACCCGCATGCGCTTCGAGCGCCCGTCGTCGCATCGAATCGTGAGCTCCTCGACGAACTGCTCGCCGCCCGGCTCGCCGACGAGTAGGTCGACGCCAAGGTCTGCAGCGCTTGCCGGTGTCTGTCGCGACGTCGTTCAGTCGAGGTCTGCGCCGGAGACGATGCGCCGAGCGATCGTGTCGTCGCCGATGAACTCCACCGGGCCACCATCTCGGCCCCAGAGCCAGAGCAGAATGTCGCGGGCGCGTCCCCGGATTGCGACGTCGCCCTTGGCGTGGGCGTGCTCGAACTCGATGCCGCTCTCGTCGAGACGGTGGATCATCCATTCGCCGTTGACCGCGTCGATGTCGTCGCTGCCCGTCGCCACCTCGCGGTCGGTGTCGGTGCAGTGGATGTGGGCGGTGCCGCCGATCGAGCCGCTGCGACTCTTCGGAGCGAACCACTGGAGGAACTCGTCGATGCCGTCCGCGGCGACGGCGATCGGGATCTCATAGGCGTCGCCGACGGTTCGCTCGGCGTCCCAGCGGTGGACGGCTGTCTCCTGTGCCATCCGACGCCGCAGCCACCAGAGATCGCGGTTGGCGCCGGTCCAAGTCCAGAACTCGGTCTCGGTCGGTGTCGAGTTGAGAGTCGAATGGATGCCGGTGTGCGCTGCGGCTACCCAGTCGAGGAGGACGTCATCGCTCGGCTGCGCCCAGTCGGGTTCGGCGCGGAGCTGCTCCATCGTCGTGATTCGCTTGTTGACGACGAGCGCCCAGAAGCTCCACACGTTGCCGATGTGCCAGGCGAGGTCGCGCATCGCCCACCCCGGACACGATTCGACCGGGGCGTCGAGTCCAGTCCGCTGGGCGGCGTCGATCAACTGCTGACCGTCACGGAGGATGTGTTGGGTCGCGTTGTACGGCAGAGGCATCGGCCAGACCGTATCCGTTCTCTGCCTCGACGAGCTCGCAGGATCGGCCGGGCATCCCGCGGCCGCTCGAGGTGGCGTATGGTTCCGGAGCGTGGTGGCACGGTCGCAACAGCGCTGGGCCGGCAGGTTGCTGCGCAGTCTGCCGCTCCTCCTGGGTGGGTCGATGGTTGCTCTCGCCTGCGATGGAGGTGGCGGTGCCGCGGTGGTGGGGACGGTCGAGCCGACGGCGACTCTGGATGCCGGGTCGGCAGCCGCGACTGTCGCGCCCACCTCATCGTCTCCCGGCTCGACGACATCGATGCCACTTGGTACGTCGGCGCCTGCGCCGTCGACCACGATCACGGCTCCCGACCCAGTGATCAACGATCTCGAGGGTGTGGTTCCTGTTGTCGCCGGACCGTTCGCCGGCGAGCCCGCGTCGGCGGCCGTGCAAGACCTCGACGCGGCTGGATACATCGAAGAGGAATACGTCTATTCGGGTGTGGCGCGGTCGTATCTGGGGGGACCGGCGCCGGCGGATGGTGTGTGGGATGCGCAGCCCGCCGATGAGGCCGACTACCGCACACGCATGCTGGTGCGGCGACCCGCCGCCGAAGACTTCAGTGGCGTTGTCGTAGTCGAGTGGTTCAACGTCTCATCGGGCACCGACATCGACCCTGACTGGGGCTATCTGCACGCAGAGTTCATTCGCGAGGGTCACGCTCACATCGCGGTGTCGGTGCAGCAGCGTGGCATCGAGTCGCTCGCCAGCCGCGAGGACGGCCGATATGTCGACCTCGTTCACCCCGGCGACGAGTACGCGTACGACATCTTCTCGCAAGCCGGTCTGGTCGCGGGCGGGGCAGGATCGGCAACGGTTCTCGGCGATCTGGAGCCGTCCACGCTGATTGCCATCGGCCAGTCGCAATCGGCGTTCTTCCTCACCACGTACGTGAATGCAATCGTGCCGCGCCTGTCGGGGCTCTACGACGGCGTGTTCATCCACAGCCGGGGGGACTGGGCGATTCCCCTGACACCGGATGGGGCGGTTGGGAACGATGGGGCCTCGGTTCGCATCCGCACAGATCTCGACATTCCCGTGTTCA
Source organism: Acidimicrobiia bacterium (assembly GCA_033791105.1). GTDB lineage: Bacteria > Actinomycetota > Acidimicrobiia > Acidimicrobiales > Ilumatobacteraceae > JASJHI01. The sequence continues at coordinate 12,151 of JASJHI010000166.1, forward strand.
CATTCCAGACCGAGACGGACGTCGGCCCGCGCCTGGCCTCGGCTCGTATTCGCCAGCCCGACACCGACCGGTTACGGCTCTGGGAGGTCGCGGGGACCGCTCATACCGACGCCCACATCCTCGAGGGCCAGTACGGCCTCACCCCGGACTTGATCGAGAGCCTGATGGGGTGCACCGAACCCGTGAACGCCGGTCAGCAGGCAGAGGTGATCGCCGCCGCGTTCCATCACATGGTCGATTGGGTCGTCGACGGGACGCCGCCGCCGCCGCCCGCTTCGTATCTCGACACGACTGATGATGATCCGCCCGAACTCGTCCGCGACGAGGATGGGATCGCGATGGGCGGCGTCCGCACTCCTGTTGTCGACGTGCCGACGGGCGTGGTCAGCGGCTACGGCCAGGACGGTGGCACGTTCTGTGGTCTGTTCGGCACAACTGTCCAGTTCAGCCAGGACGAACTCGTGGTTCGATACGGCACGCCTGCTGAGTACGTGGCGAGGGTGACCGAGTCGGCCCGAACACTTCAGTCGGAGGGTTTTCTCCTGGCGCCGGATGCCGATGCGATCATTGCGGCGGCAGAACAGGTCGAATTCTGAGGGGTCCCCGCGGTTGGGCAGCGGTGTCGACACGTCACCGATGCTCGTAGGATCATGCGTCGCGACGAGCCCCGACTGAGATGGTCGACAGCAACCGCTGCCGGTTCAGCAGGGTCTCCGACCAGGGCGCATAGCTCAGTTGGCTAGAGCGCTTCCCTTACAAGGAAGATGTCGGGGGTTCGAGTCCCTCTGCGCCCACTCCACAAGCAGCGTCTACGCGAAGATCACTCGCCGGAGCAGCGGTCGGGAGGATGACTAGGGTTGATGACTGGGATGCCGAAGCGCT
>JASJHI010000167.1:0-2525 GCA_033791105.1 Acidimicrobiia bacterium
AACCGCTTGCTCCGCCAGCAGAGCGCCCGTGATCGAGCCGTGTACAGTCCCCTACCCACACGTACGTCGCGACGAGAGGTGATGAGGATGACCGACATCGAGGAGATGGGACCGATCGATTGGGTACTCATCGAGTTCGACCAGCCCCTGACCGGCAAGGCAGCGGGTCCGCTTCTCGATCTCATCGATCGGGGACTGATCCGCGTTCTGGACATCATGTTGATCCGCAAGCTCTCGGATGGTTCCGTCCAATCGATCGAGATCTCCGACCTCCCCGGTGACGAAGCCGTCCACATCGACGTGTTCGACGGAGCGGCGACAGGGATTCTCGGCGAGGAGGACCTCGCCGCCGCGGGCGAAGCACTGGAGGTCGACACCCGTGCGATCATGCTGGTGTACGAGAACACCTGGCTGGCACCGTTCGCGATCGCAGTACGCGAGGGCGGCGGGTTCCTGGTCGACCAGGGCCGCATCCCGGTGCAGAGCATCGTCGCCGCACTCGACGAACTCGACGCCCTCGACGGGGCAGCCGACTGACGAACCATTGACCAACGACTGACGAGCAACTACAGGCAGCGCCCGGCGTGATGCAGGGCATGCACGGAGAAGGGAGATCCCGAAAATGATGCGACGACGAGGTGGAGTGGTACGGACCGTGGGCCGGACGGCGGTGGTCGCCGGAACTGCCAGCGCGGTGGCCGGCGGGGTGAGCCGTCGACAGTCCCGGAAGTACGCCGACAAGGAGAACGCGGCGATCGCCGACCAGCAGGCGGCGTACGACCAGGGTGCAGCCGACGCGGCTGCTCCTCCTCCGCCGCCACCCGCGCCCAGCGGTGGGGACGACACGATGGATCAGCTGAAGCAGCTCGGTGAGCTGCACACCAGCGGTGTGCTGACCGATGCCGAGTTCGCGGCACAGAAGGCCAAGATCCTCGCCGGCTGAAACGGGCGGGGACCGGTACCGGCTCCTCGCCTCCGACTACCACTGGTTCTTCGACGACACCCGGCTGCGGTTGGGTTCGGACACACCCGGTGTACGACTCGCAATCCATGGGCTCCCCGACGGTGCGCGCATCCTGGACGCCGCCTGTGGGATCGGAATCGATGCGCTGGCGCTGACCCGGAACGGGTTCGCCGTCACCGCATCGGACAGTAGCGAGGAGATGCTTGCCGAAGCCGAGCGGCGGATAGAGCATCTCGACGTCGCCGCCCGACCCCGGCTGATCCACAGCTCGTGGCCCGATCTCGGTGGGCAACTCGGGAGAGGTGTGTTCGACGCCGTGTTCTGCATCGGCTCGTCGATCGCCCACGCCGCCGGACCGGACGACATGACGGAGGCCTTGAGGGTCTTCCGCTCACTCCTCGCGCCGGGCGGAGTGCTGATCCTCGACACCCGTGACTGGGAAGCGGTGGCCGGCCGTGGCGAGGCCGGGGCCCTGGAGGTCGAACGACAGATCGTGCAACGACACGGACGTCGATGCATCCGTACGTTCCGCTGGAACGAGCCCGATACGCAGGGCATCATCGAGCTCGAGGCATCGCTGATCTTCCTCGACGGTGATGCCGTGTCGTACCGTTCGCACCGCGTCCGCCAGCGCCCCTTCACCCGGCGAGAGCTCCGCGACAACCTGCGCCGGGCAGGCTTCGAGTCGGTTGCCCTCGATCACATCCCGGGAGACGACCGCTACACGGCCACCGCCCGCTGACGCAGGGGCTCACTCGCCGTATTCGTGCTCCGCGGCAGGGTAGACCCCCGCCTCGACGTCCTGGCGAAAGGCGTTCGCCGCATCCAGCAATGTGCTGCCGATGTCGGCGTACTTGCGGACGAATCGCGGGATCCGACCGCGCGTGAAGCCCGCCCAGTCGGACCACACCAGGAGCTGACCGTCGCAGTGCGGGCCGGCCCCCACCGAGATCGTCGGGATCGCCAGCTGCTCCGTCACCTGGGCGGCAATTCCCGAGGGGACCATCTCCAGCACCACTGCGAACGCCCCAGCATCCTCGACGGCATGAGCGTCGGCCAGGAGTTGCTCGGCCTCGTCGCCCCGGCCCTGGATGATGTGACCCCCGAGTCCGTGCTCGCTCTGAGGGGTGAAGCCGATGTGGGCCATCACCGGGATGCCGGCACGGACGATTCGTTTGATCTGCTTCGTGCTCCGTACGCCACCCTCCAGCTTGACGGCATGGCACCCGGTCTCCTTCATGAACCGCGTGGCGGTTGCGAGCGCTTCGTCTGGTCCGTTCTCATAGGACCCGAACGGCATGTCGCCGATCACCAGCGACCGTTTGACCCCCCGGACGACCGCCGCGGTCAGCGGGATCAACTCGTCGACCGTCACGGGAATCGTCGTGTCGTAACCGAAGACGGTGTTCCCCGCAGAGTCGCCGACGAGCAGGAAGTCGATCCCCGCCTCGTCGAAGATCGACGCAGAGAGGAAGTCATAGCTCGTCAGACCGGTGATCTTGATTCCCTCCTTCTTGGCGCGTTGGAAGTGGCGGGTTCGGACCCTCTTCAGCGACGGGTC
>JASJHI010000168.1:0-5268 GCA_033791105.1 Acidimicrobiia bacterium
AGGATTGTTCGTCGCGCAACGCCGACGAGTCCGAACTGTTCATCGTCGAAGGTGACTCCGCCGGCGGCACCGCCGTCGATGCTCGCGACCCGCGCACGCAGGCGATCCTCCCGATTCGCGGCAAGATCCTCAACGTCGAGCGGGCGCGCATCGACAAGATGCTCAAGAACAACGAGATCCAAGCGCTGATCACCGCGATCGGTGCGGGCGTCGGCGAGGAGTTCGACGTCCCCAAGGTCCGGTACCACAAGGTCATCGCGTTGGCCGACGCCGACGTCGACGGCAGCCACATCCGCACCCTGTTGCTCACGTTCTTCTTCCGGCAGATGCGCGAGATGGTCGAAGCCGGCTACTGCTACATCGCCCAGCCGCCGCTGTACTCCACCGAAATCGGCAAGGAGAAGGTGTATCTGAAGGACGATCTGGCCAAGGCGGCGTTCCTCGACGAGCGACCCAACCACAAGAAGCCGTTCCAACGGCTGAAGGGTCTCGGCGAGATGGACTGGGAAGAGCTACGCGCGACCACGATGGATACCGCCACCCGCACCTTGCTGCAGATCACCGTCGAGGAGGCGGCCCTCGCTGACGAGATCACGTCGGTGTTGATGGGCGACGACGTCGCGAGCCGGCGCGAGTTCATCACGACCAACGCACGCGACGTGCGCAACCTCGACTTCTGAGATCTCCGAACCGAGCCGATTTCCCCATCGATCCTCCACACGACGCGAGCTGAGCAATGACTGATACCGACGACACGACACCTCCCGACGACCCGATCCAGCCGATACCGCTCCATGACGAGATGGAGAACTCGTTTCTCGAGTACGCCATGTCCGTCATCATGTCGAGGGCCCTCCCCGACGTGCGCGACGGCCTCAAGCCCGTTCACCGCCGGATCATCTGGGACATGGAAGACCAGGGTTTTCGCCCCGACCGGGGCCACGTCAAGTGCGCCCGCGTCACCGGCGACACGATGGCGCGTTTTCACCCCCACGGCGACAGCGCCATCTACGACGCGCTCGTTCGCCTCGCCCAGCCGTTCTCGCTCCGCCACCCCCTGATCGACTTCCATGGGAACTACGGAAGTCCGGACTTCGGACCCGCTGCATCGCGCTACACAGAATGCCGACTCGACCCGCTCGCGATGCAGCTGCTCGAGGGCATCGACGAGGACACCGTCGACACGGCGCCCAACTACGACGGCACCACCGAGGAGCCGGTCGTGCTCCCGGCGCGGTTCCCCAACCTGCTGGTCAACGGTAGTCAGGGAATCGCCGTCGGGATGGCCACCAACATCCCGCCGCACAACCTCGGCGAAGTCAGCGATGCGGTGCTGCACCTCATCGATCATCCCGACTCGACGTCCGACGACCTGATGTCGTTCGTCAAGGGACCCGACTTCCCGACGGGCGCGAGCATCCTCGGACGGTCCGGCATCATCGACGCTTACCGAACGGGCCGAGGTTCGGTGAAGATGCGTGCCACGGCGACGATCGAGGAGGCCAAGAACGGGCGCTTCGAGATCATCGTCACCAAACTGCCGTATCAGACGAGTTGTTCGGCGATCGCCGCGCGGATCCAGGACCTCGTCGACGGCGGCGATCTCGACGGCATCGCGGACGTCAACGATGCCTCCTCAGGTGGCGCGACCAACCTCATCATCACGCTCAAGCGCGATGCGAACGCCAATGTCGTGCTCAACAACCTGTACAAGCTCACCCAATTGCAGTCGACCTTCTCGATCAACATGGTCGCGCTCGTCGACGGAGTACCCCGCCAGATCAATCTCCGCGACGCACTCGTCGCCTACGTCCGGCACCAGGTCGATGTCATCACGCGTCGCACACAGTTCCGGCTCGACAAGGCCGAGCGTCGCGAGCACATCCTCGAAGGCCGCATCAAGGCGCTCAACGTCATCGACGAGGTCATCGCCCTGATCCGGGCGAGCGACGACGTAGCGGCTGCACGAGGCGGTCTGATGGCAGCGCCATTCGAGTTCTCCGAGTTGCAGGCGAATGACATCCTCGACATGCAGCTTCGCCAACTCACCCGCCTCTCCCGTCTCGATCTCCAGACAGAACTCGAGGCGATCCGCGAGAGCATCAATGAACTCAACAAGATCCTTGCCGACCCCGAGCGACTCAACTCTGTGATCAAAGACGAACTCTCCGCGATCCGTGAAGAGTTCGCCACACCCCGCGTCTGCGAGATCACCTACGACGACGGCGAGATGGCGATCGAGGATCTGGTCGACGACAAGGAACTGGTCATCGTCATGACCGAGGCCCAGTACGTCAAGGCGGTGCCCGCCGGTTCGTTCAAGGTGCAGGGTCGAGGCGGCCGGGGCGTCAAGGGCGGCACCTTGAAAGTCGACGACATCGTGCGGCACGTCATCTTCACCACGGCGCATGCACACCTGCTGTTCTTCTCCAACCGTGGCAAGGTCTACCGGCTTCGAGCACTCGAGATTCCCGAGCGCGAACGCACGGCCAAGGGCATGCCGATCATCAACCTGCTCCCGCTGCAGCCCGGCGAGCAAATCCAGGCGATCATCGACACCCGCGACTTCGCGGGCGAACGGTTCCTTTTCTTCGCGACACGCAACGGCACGGTCAAGAAGACTGCGTTCGATGCCTACGACTCGAGTCGTCGCGATGGTCTCATCGCGATCAACCTCCGCGGCGACGACGAACTCGTTCGTGTCATCGAGACCGGCGGCGACGACGACGTGTTCATGGTCAGCCGCGGGGGTATGACGATTCGGTTCAGCGAGCAGGACGTGCGCGCCATGGGTCGCACGGCCGGGGGTGTCCGCGGCATGAGGCTCAAGGGCGAGCACGATCAGGTTGTCTCGGTCGACATCGCCCGCGACGACACAGCGATCCTCATCATCACCGAGGCCGGCTACGGCAAGCGCACACAGCTCGAGCACTTCAAGCCGCAGGGTCGTGGCGGAATGGGTGTGCGCGGCATCAAACTCACCGGTCGTAAGGGTCAGGTCGTGGCGGCGTTCATGGTCGGTCTCGACGACGAGATCGTGGCGGTGTCCAACAACGGCATCACCATTCGTACGCCGGTTCGTGAGATCTCCTCTCAGGGACGCACGGCGACGGGTGTCCGGGTGATGAACATGGACGAGGGCGATGCCGTCGGCTCGGTCGCACCCATCCTGTCCGCCGACGAAGACTGACCGACCGCACCACGATCGCTCGGCTTGCCGCCGGGCCACTCGCGAGCAAGTCTCGCCGACGTACTCCTACCCCAGGAGGCCACGGTGAGCCCGACGCGCACGAGACAGCACGACACCTGGACAGTGCCACCGGCGCGATCTCGACGCGGATCGGGCGACACCGGCCAGACGGCAACGCTCGCGGTCATTGCGCTGACGACCCTCGCAATCGTCCTGATCATCGCCGTCGCGCGGCTCGGGACCACGATCCTCGAGCGATCCGCCGCGCAGACAGCGGCGGACGCGGCAGCCCTGGCCGGCGTCGTGAGCGGCCGTACCGCCGCTGATGCAGTCGCCGGAGCGAACGGAGCGGTGATCATCGCGTGGACGACGGCAGGTCACACGGTCTCCGTCACCGTGCGCCTCGGCGATGCGGGCGCGACCGCCCGTGCCACGGATGCGCCCTGAGCGACAACATCACAACCGCCCGCGCGGTCGGGCTTGACGCCCTGTGGTGCGAGCCGTTGCGTACACTTCCACCCGTGAGCAAGACCGAGCACGCCCTCGACGAGGCCAAGCTCGATGACGCGTCCGATGACACGTCCGACCGGTCCCTCGAACATCCCCCGCAGAACGGTGCATCGCCGGTCGGAGCGTCTGCCGATGGCGAGCTGCCGGCGCCGACGGTGAGCGGACTCGCACCTCCGGATCCGATCATGCCCGATGGTGACGTGACGGAGCCTGACGGCGAGGAGACCGCGACGGTCGACGATGCCGGCGCGGACGATGCCGGTGCGGACGCCATCGACGTGGCCGCCGCCGAACCCGATCTCGATCCTGCCGTCGCGCGCAGCGTGCAAGACCTCTTCGACGACGAGCCGGCGCTCACCCCGGACGACCTGCCGGCCCCCGACACACAGGGCGGTCAGTGGTGGCGTGATCCGAGCGCACTCGGAGGCCTGGCGGCGGTCGCCGGCGACATCGACGATTCCCCCCCGCTCGACGATTCCCCCCCGCTCGACGATTCCCACCCGGTCGACGATTCCCACCCGGTCGACGATCCCCCCTCGGTCGAGGTAGAGCACGATGACGGCTCGACCGTCGCCGAGGAGAATCCCCCGTCAGATCCCACCGACGGTGTCGTGGACGCGAAGGTCGATCAGGCCGGACCCGAACGACCGGCGGGCATTCCGGGCGAGGCGTTGAAGGTCTCGCCTCCCGGAGCCGACGTGCTCGAGGAACTGCGGACAGCCAGGGTCGACGGGCCCACCGTCGAGGTGGCGCCCCAGGACGACGACTCCGGCTACAACGTTCGTCGCCCACAGCGGCTGCGCGACTACGACCCGGCACCGATCCCGATTCCGGCGAAGGTGCCGCGGCTGCTCGGACGTAAGCCCCGTGTCCGGAAGGTCACGCGTGTCGTCAGGCATGTTGATCCGTGGAGCGTGTTCAAGATCGCGATTGTCGCCAACGTCGTGCTGTACATCATCATGCTCACCGCAGGTGTGCTGCTCTGGAACGTGGCCAACGCGACCGGAACCGTCGACAACGTCGAACGATTCTTCGAGTCGTTCGGCTGGTCGTCGTTCGAGGTCAACGGCGGCGAGATCTACCACAGCGCTTGGATCGCCGGGCTGTTCCTCGTGATCGGCTTGACCGGGGCCGCTGTGTTGCTCGCCACCTTGTTCAACCTGATCACCGACCTCGTCGGTGGGATGCGCTTCACGGTGCTCGAGGAGGAGGTCGTCGAGACGCGTACCTCGCCGATGCGTCGATTCATCGTGCGCCGCCCCGAACCCGAGGTGCCCGCGGTCGACCGCGACGACTCCGGTGCGATCGTCCGCGAGGCCGTCGTCGACGACTCCGGTGCGATCGTGCGCCGTACCCGGTAATCTTGCGGACCGGTCGGGGCTATAGCTCAGTCGGTTAGAGCGCATCCCTGATAAGGATGAGGTCCCAAGTTCGATTCTTGGTAGCCCCACGACAAAACCCCTGGTCGTTGACTCAAGGGTCCATACCCTGGTTGTCACTTGCTGTGAGTGGGAGCAATGTGGGGAGCAACGGAGGCTCGAACACCCAGCGTCTAACTGCTTGGCTGC
>JASJHI010000169.1:0-15029 GCA_033791105.1 Acidimicrobiia bacterium
AGGCCGATGTCGTCGCAGCGAGCCGCGACGCCTACCAGAAACGGTTGTCGGCAGCCGGGTTCGGTGAGATCACCACCGAGACCGCGCCCGCAGGCGAGTTCTTCTACGCCGAGGGCTACCACCAGCAGTATCTGGCCAAGAACCCGGGCGGCTACTGCAACCACGGGTTCTGCCAGGTCGCGTACGCCTGACCGCGCCCGACTCCACCACCCGCAGCGACCCTGCGAACGAAAGGAACAACGTCATGAACAACCAAGCGACGAACAAGCAAGACATGAACCGCGACGATCTGCGGGGCCGTTTGACCAAAGAGCAGTACGAGATCACCCAGAATGGTGGCACCGAACGGCCATTCACCGGTATCTACTGGGACACCAAGACCGATGGCGAGTATCGCTGCGCCGTGTGTGACGAGGTGCTGTTCGACAGTGCGACGAAGTTCGAATCTGGCACGGGGTGGCCGTCGTTCAGCGCTGAGAGCGACGACGGGCGGGTGCGCCGCATCGTGGACGGCAGCCACGGCATGGTCCGCACCGAGGCGCGTTGCAACAACTGCGACGCGCACCTCGGTCACGTGTTCCCCGACGGCCCCGGCGGCGAGCGGTATTGCATGAACTCGGCGTCGTTACGGCTCGAGCCGTCCGAGTCGGCCCAGTGACACCGACAGCCCGCCGGCGTCGCGCGCGGGCTGGTCGTGACATCGTGAGTGCGCAGCTGTGGCTGCAGAACGGAGTGTGAGTGATGGCGACCAGAGGATTCCAGGGTCGGGCCCGGACGAGTGATGGCCGGGTCCCACCCGGGCAACATGTGACCGATGACTTTCCGGTGCTGACCGCAGGCCCGACCGAATTCGTCGAAACGTCGGAGTGGGAACTGACCGTGACCGACGGGATCGTCACCTCGACGTTCGACTGGGATCGCCTCCACGAACTCCCGATGGAGTCGATCACGACCGACATTCATTGCGTCACCCATTGGTCCAAGTTCGAAACGAGGTGGCGAGGTGTTCCGATCGAGGCCCTGTTCGACGCGGCCGATGTCGGCGACTTCGACTACGCGTTGGTGTCGAGCTACGGCGGATACACGACCAACCTGCCGGTGACCGATCTCATCGATCGGGACGCGATGGTCGCCGTCGAGTTCGACGGTGCCCCGCTCGAAGCAGAGCACGGCGGACCTGCACGGCTGTTGGTCCCGCACCTCTATCTGTGGAAAAGCGCCAAGTGGCTGTCGGGGATCCGGCTCGGCGATGACGAGGACCAGGGTTTCTGGGAAGCAGCGGGCTACCACAACTACGGCGACCCATGGTCCGAACAGCGTTATGCCAGTGACTGACGCAACCAGGATTGATCGGGTTCCGGTTCGACAGCGGCTCGCATGGCGCGAAGCCCTCGTCGTCGCGTCGGTCGCCGAGTCCGCGTCCGCTCGCACGCTCGTGCTCGGGATCGACGGTTGGGACGAGCATTGCGCCGGTCAGCACCTGGATGTGCGGTTGACCGCACCGGACGGATACCGGGCGACGCGGAGTTACTCGCTGTCGTCGGGGCCCGGAGAGGTGCCACAGATCACGGTCGAGCGGGTGGTCGACGGTGAAGTGTCCCCGTTCCTGGTCGACGAGATCGAGGTCGGCGAGTCGTTCGAGGTGCGCGGCCCGATCGGTGGCTACTTCGTGTGGGAACCATCCGATGCGCCGCTGGTGTTGATCGGTGGCGGCTCGGGTCTCGCACCGCTCCGTTCCATCTGGCGTGCAGCGGCGGATCATCCGCCACCGGTCGTGATCGGCGCGTCGGCGCGAAGCGTCGACCGGCTGATCTACGGCGACGAACTGCAATCTCTTGGCGCGACGGTGCAGCTCACGCGAGAAGCGGCTTCGGGGTACCGGGCGGGTCGAATTGATCGAGCCGTTCTCGACGACCTGCTCGCGTGCGCCGAATCGGAGGTCGACACCACCGATGCGGTTGTGTTCGTGTGCGGCCCGACCAACTTCGTCGAGCACGTCGCCACACTCCTACGCGCAGCCGGCGTACGACCCGATGCGATGCGACTGGAGCGATTCGGATGACCGTCAACACTCCCATGCACCGGAGCCGAACATGACCCATGTAGATGGAAACGCCGTGATCGGGCCGCTCTCGGTCGCGTTGGGCGCTGACATGGCAGATGCTGCCGCGGTGTGCGAGAACTGCGGTCTGCGACACGCCATCGCTGAATGCCATGTGTACCTCCGCTGCCCTGGAATCGTGATGCGTTGCCCGCAGTGTGGGTCGGTCGAGATCGTGCTGGTGGAGATCGCACACCGATTCGAGATAACGATGAGCGGCATCGCAGCCCTCAGCGTCATCGGCGGCCAAACATGATCCGGCACCCCACGACCATAGGATCGCCCGGGAAGCCGGAAACGAGTCACGTCTGCATCAGTCATGACGTTGCCGTGTGCGAAGTCGTCGGACGCCACACCAAGACCGCGGAAACGGAGGCCTGATGACAACAGCAACGCTCGAACTCGCTCACTCCTACGCCGACGAGCTACCCGAGATGGGTGTGGTTTGGCAGGCGGGGCCCACTTCCGCGCCGCAATCGATTGTCGTCAACCACGCCCTCGCCGACGAGCTGGGGCTCGACAACGCATGGCTCGAATCCCCCTCCGGTCTTGGTCTGCTGGTCGGCAATGCACTGCCCGAGGGCACGATGCCCGTCGCGATGGCCTACTCCGGCCACCAATTCGGGGGCTATTCGCCACTGCTGGGTGACGGACGGGCGCTGCTCCTCGGTGAGCTGACCCGACCTGATGGGTCGCTGGTCGATATCCATTTGAAGGGCTCGGGCCGGACGCCGTTCGCACGCGGTGGCGACGGACGAGCGACGCTGCCCGCCATGCTGCGCGAGTTCCTGATCGCCGAAGCAATGCATGCACTCGGCGTCTCCACGACCCGGGCGTTGGCTGTCGTGGCCACCGGCGACGACGTCGTTCGGGAGGGGCCCACCGCCGGCGCGGTGCTGACCCGTCTGGCATCGAGCCACCTGCGCGTCGGGTCGTTCCAGTACGCGGCGGCCCACGACGACAGCGGTGACCTGGGGCAACGCCTCGCCGACTACGCCATCGAACGGCATTACCCGGCGCTCCTCGGCCGTGACGACCGCTACCTGGCGTTTCTCGAGTCGGTCCTCGACGCACAGGCGGCGCTCATTGCCCAGTGGATGCTGACCGGTTTCATCCATGGCGTGATGAACACCGACAACATGCTGATATCGGGCGAGACCATCGACTACGGGCCGTGTGCATTCCTCGATCGCTTCGACCCGGCCACCGTCTACAGCTCGATCGATCGAGGTGGACGATATGCATTCGGAAACCAGCCGGCCATCGCTCAGTGGAACCTCACGCGACTCGCCGAGACATTGCTGGACTTGATCGACGACGATCAGGACGCAGCGATCGCGGCAGCGACGGTGGTCCTCGAGACCTTCCCCGACCGGTACGTCCACCATTGGCGCCACGGCATGCAGGCCAAGCTCGGGTTGTCGACAGAAACCGCCTCCGACGCAGCGCTCTTCGACGACCTCCTCAACATGATGCACGACGCCAAGGCCGACTACACGCTCACCTTCCGGTCCCTCTCCGACCTACTCCGAGGCGACGCGTCAGCGTTGCGCTCGATGATCGAAGATCCACGTCTCGACGCCTGGGCCACTCGTTGGTGCCAACGGCTCGACGACGAAGGCGCGACCCTCGCAGATGTCGCCACGGCGATCGACCGAATCAACCCGCTCTACATCCCTCGCAACCACCTCGTCGAAGCAGCACTCGACGCGGCAGGAAACGGTGACCTTTCGCCGTTCACCGAGCTGCTCGACGTGGTCACCAGCCCGTTCGACATCCAGGAGCGCCGCGAGCGCTACGCCACGCCACCCGGCGACGCGTTTTCAGCGACCTATCAAACCTTCTGCGGCACCTGAGGCCGGCTGTTACCGCACGGTTCGGGTCTGCCGGCCGGATGGCCCGTCGCAGCGCCGCCGATGAATGCCCGCAACCCCCGGCAACCCCCGACATCCGTCGCTGTACCGCGTCGAGATGCCGCATCCGTCTCTGTGGCGTTGGCACTCTCTAGTGTGAAGCCATGATCAAGAACCTTTTCAACTTCCTGATGTCCGTCGTGGTCCTGCTGATCGTGGCGCTGATCGTCACATTCCCTGCGACGTGGCTGCTCATGCTCTTCTTGGGCAATCTGGGCCTCGGAATGTCGTACTGGGGCGCGCTTCCGCTCGGCATCCTCGTCGCTGCGCTGATCGGCGCGTCAGGGCACAACGACCAGTGGAACGTGTTCGTTCGTTCGAACGATTGAGCGCCGCGAACAGCTGACCGGTGCTGTCCGGTCAGCTGAGATCGAGATGGAAGATGCCCGGCTCGTTGAGATTGGAGTCGCTCAGGAAGAAGAGCGCGCGATCTTGGCTGCCATCTCCATCAGCGACACGTTCGAAGCGGAGGCGGAACTGTGCGTTCTGCGAACCGCTCTCGAGCGCGGACGTGACCGCGTCGGTCACGTCGCATTCGATTCGCTCCGCTCCGACACGCCGACAGTCGACGGCCGGGCCGTCCGCGGCCAAGTCGAAGAGCTGGGGTCCGAAGGATTCATAGGTAACGGGTTCGGCCAGCAGGGTTCCGAGGTCCTCGAATGGAGTTCCGGCAATGGTCATCACGTCCGAGGACAACAACGCGCGTGACGGTGTGGCGCCGCCGGCGGGCAACTCGAAACTCAACCACAACTGGACGCCGTCGTCGACGGGGAAACCCGGATTGAGATTGTCGCCTGCGAACATCCCGGTCCCGCTCCCGGCGAAGCCGCGCGGGGTGTGGCCCTCCATCGACCCACCGTCGTTGGAGAGCGACACAACGCTGGTGGACGGCGGCGCGGCGGACGCATCGGGTGTCGTCGAGGATCCGCACGCGCTCGCGACAAGACAGATGACGATCGACCACTTAGCGAGCGCCATTGGCGATACCTTCCGCGCCATATCGGGCGGCGGTCTGTTCGATGTCGGTCAACAGCTCTCCGTTCGCCCCTGAGTACATCAGCCGAGTCTGATCGCGCAGCTCGTGATGCAGGCCGAAGATGTGGCCGATCTCGTGACTCGAGACCCGGCGATCGTTGACGGTCGGCTCGTCGACGACGAAGAACACCCGACTGGCGATCGGGGTGAAGCCGTTGACACCCGCCGCTTCCCGCACGTAGAAGCCGTTGATGTCACCGGCTGCGGGAATGTCGAAGGTCCGGCCGGCGCCGGCGAAGAATGCATCGGTCCCACCCGTGGCGGCAATCTCGCCGAGAACTCCAGCGGGCGTTTCGATCTCGAGGACTCGGACGGGGTCGAAGATGACGTCGGCCTGCGCCCACACCAGTGCGATCTCCGAGGCGATCGCCTCGACGTCCGCGATCGAACGTTGCGTGCCGAGACCGGAATCGCCGCCGGCGTCGGACACGACGTAGAGCGACAGCGAGACGATGATCGGCTCCCGCTTTGGCGCGGACCCAAGGACGGGCACCGTGTCGGCAACCGATGTCACCCGAGCTGTCTCCAATGGCGGCGCGCTCTCGCCGGGGGCGGCAACGCCCGGGCCGGCCGAGCATGCGGCGAGCACAAGGAGGAACGCGAGCGGACGCATCGACGCCGAGGGTATGCCTCACGATCACCGCGCGATCATGAACATTCTCGGTCCCCCGACGGTTGTGGCAGCCACGAACCTTGACCGCACTCGAGTCAGTCGCTGGTCAGAGTGAGGCGCTCGGGTCGTCGGGTCCCGGCGGTTGCTGGCCGGGCACCTGCGTGTTTGGAGTGACGATCGCGACGAAGCCCGCGACGTCGTCGCTGACGATCGACTCGACACGCTCGACGAGTGTGCGGAACGCGGCCTCGTGGGAGGGCGAGCCGGCGTAGAACGGCCCGGCGAGATTGACGTACATCCACCACTCGGAACGCAACTTCTCCGCGCTCTGCCGGTATTGCAGCCACTTGTCGCCCGGACGCAGGAACGTCTCCAGTCCGGCCGCCATCCCGACGACGAGGCTGACGGAGATCGCGGCGATGCGCACCCAGTCCTCGGAGCTCGTGGCGGTCTCGTTGACCAGCACAGGGAGCAGCAGGCCACCGGCGAGGGCGGTGATCCGATACCACCGCTGGAGCTTCTGGTTGCGCGCCGACTTTCTCTCGAACCAGGCCAGTTGGTCGACGAGACGATCGATGAGATAGGCACGCTCTGAGTCGTCGAGAGGGAGGTCGGCAACGGCGCGCCGGATCTGCGGCTCGGACAAGTCGGCGACCGCGCCCACGTTCTGCTCTTCGGACATCGACACGACCGTAGTCGCGCTGTTGCATCGGACGATCGAGCGCGCGGTTCATCGGGTCTGACCCGTGAAGTCGAACCGGCACCATTGTGTTGGCCGATCGATCAACGGCGTGCTGAGTGGTGTCGCTCGTCCGCGAACGTTTCGTCTACGAGGCGCAGCGACGGTGCGGCCAGATCCGATGTCGGCTGACTGTCCGGTGACCGCCCCGTCAGACCGCGCGCATCTGTCGGCTTTGTCGGGCCGTCGCCGCGTGAGACGAGATGTCAGCCAGCAGCGCCAGCGCAACAAAGAACCATCCGAGTCCGGAGACACCGTTGCCGTCGTAGGCCAGCGCGTAGACAAGCGTGGTCCAGGGCAGGAACACGAAGCCAAGGATCGGGATGAGCGTGTTGTCGTAGGCGCGATCGACCAACGACGTGAAGATCCAGACGAATCCGAGGGCTACGCGCGGCCCGATCAAACTGAAGAACAAGACGAGGCAGCCCATCGCGCGGCGACACTACAGCCTCGACGATCGGCCACGACGAGACGCTTACGGTCGAGGTTGGCTGTCACCCGAGCGGTACCGGTCTTCGTCTGTAGCGGTATCGGTGGTTGCCGCACCGAGACCTGGAGAGGACGCACATGCGCGAGCAGCGAGACCAGCCTTGGATCGTCCGGTTGATGACGGTGACGATCACCCTCGTGGTTGTCGTCGCGGTCGTCGCGGGCATGGTGGCCGCGACGCTTGGCGGATCGCTGACCGATCTCGGCAGCGGCTATGGCGGACTGTGGGGGCTGCCAGCCTTGTTGTTGACGCTCATCGCACTGGTTCTCGGTGTCGCTGCAGCGATCAAGATCGGGCTAGAGCTGAGCCCAGAGAGCGGACGGCTGCGAATCGTGGTGCTGCTTGTAGCCGGCGCGTGGCTCGTCGCGATGGTCTACGCAAATGTGGCCCACATGGTCGATCCGTGTGCCAACGGCTGGTGGGACGCAAGCAGCCGGGTCGGCTCGCAACCGTTGTGTGAGCGATTCGGCTCCGAACTGAACTGGCACACCCGATTCCATCTCTTGGCACACGCAGGTCCGGCCGCGATCCTGTTGGTCGCCTACCTATGGGCGATACAGCGGTGGGGCACCACAGTGAACGGGCCAGTTCAGCGCGAACCGGCCGGTTCGAACACCGCCAAGGCGCAGTAGGCATCACGCCGGCGGGCGTCCCGACAGCAGTCAGCCACAATGGTCCCGTGCGTTCGACTGAGGATCAGCGGATCGGCGGCGATGTCGCGGATGGTTTCGGTGCGGTGGCCGATGCGTTTCGGTCGAACTTCCGTGGCCGGCTACGCGTCCGCCGTGAACCGCGGTGGTTGCTCGCTCCCGACGGATCCTCGCGATCTCGCCCTCCGTCACGCCATCTACCAATGCACTCGACCCTGAAGGGGAAACCGTGAGCAGACTCTTCTCAATCGCCGCTGGAACGACACCGGAGCTCGCCGAGACACCCGAACGGTTCGTGACATCCGCCGCGACCGCCGGGTGGGCCGCCTGCGGAATCTGGTTCGATCCCGATACCTGGACCGATGAGACGACCCGGGAAGTCCGTCGGCGGCTCGCGGACGGCGGTCTGGCCGCTGTCGACATGGAAGTCGTTCACATCGGCAGAGACGGCGAGTGTGGTGACCGCATCGTCGATGCCGCCGCCGATATCGGCGCGCGGAACGTGCTGGTGGTTTCCTGGCTCCCGGATGCGCGAGCCACTGCCCACCGGCTCGCCGAGCTGTGCCGCCGCGCTGCTCCAGCCGGAATCCGTGTTTGCATCGAGTTCATGCGTTTCACCGAGGTCAAGACGCTCGCAGACGCAATCGAGGTCGCGGACCTCGTCGACGAGCCGAATGTGGGGATCCTCGTCGACCTGTTGCATGTCGCCCGCTCCGGGACGACGTTCGAGGACCTTCGGCAGGCTGATCCAAGCCTGTTTCCCTACGCCCAATGGTGCGATGGCCCAGCAGCACCGCGCGGGTGGTCGACTCGAGATCTCGTGCTCGATGCCCTCGACGATCGCTGCAGTCCCGGACACGGCGAGCTGCGGGCGGCCGAGTTCGAGACGCTGTTCGACGAGACGGTCCCCTTCTCGCTGGAGGTGAGGTCACGCCGGCTGCGCAACGGTTTTCCCGATCCCACCGAACGGGCGACGCACCTCCTCCACGAGACCATGTCAGCGCTCCGCAACGACGGCAAGAGAGACTGACCGGGGAGACGAAAGGCACCGTTGTTGCCGAGCACGATCGATCTCAGTTGACGATGGCGACGGAAAGCCCTGGGTCGCCCGGCGAGGAGCCAGACCCACCCGGCCCGCCGATCCCGCCTTCGAACGACCCCCTTTCGCCGTCGAGCGCGGCCGCCCCGGTGTCAACCCATCCGAACGAGGCGCCGCCCGATGCGCCGACACCCGACTGCGCCGTCGACGCGGAGTTGTCGTCTGCGGATCCGCCCAACCCGCCGAGCGACGCCGCACCGTCGGCACCGGGTCGCCCATCGGCGCCGGCGGTGCCACCGGCTGCTCCCGCGCCTCCCGCTCCACCACGCACGTCGGTCGCCACGACCTCGACGCTGTCGACGCCGACGGTGAGCAGACCGATCGAGGGTCCTCCGGCGCCGCCGCCACCGCCGCCACCCGATCCACCGGCTCCACCTCCACCAGCGCCACCACCGACGCCGATCCCATCCGCGTCCGCATCGGGGACCGCACCATTGCCGCCATCGGAGCCCGCGACGCCACGCGCACCCGCTGCTCCCAAACCGCCCGATCCACCGCGACCGCCGGAAACGACCGACTCGCGGATCACCAATCGATCGACATCGGTCGCCCACAACCCGATCGAGCCGCCACCACCGCCGCCACCCGCGCCTGGCGTACCGGTAGCGCCGCCCGCTCCTCCCCCGCCGCCACCGCCGGCTACGACATCGGCGTCACCCGGCTCACTCGACGGTGTGTTCTCCTGCGTGTTCACCGATGTGCTGGTCGGTCCGGGGAATGGCTCCGGCTGCGAACCGTCGACCGGCGCGACCGCACCGCCTCCACCACCGGCACCGCCTCCGCCCGGCTGCGCCTCACCACCGCTCGTGCCCATCACACCCGATACTCCGTCGACGCTCGCCACGCCACCGGCGCCACCGGGCCCGCCGATCCCGCCGGCACCGCCGGCGCCCGGTCGACCCACCAAGTCACCCTCGTCGACCTCGCCACTCGTCCCGCCCACGCCACCGGCGGCTGACGTCGAGCTCGCGCCCGGCTCACCCTCACTCCCCTCGCCCACTCCACCAGCTCCCCCATGTGCTCCCATCCGCCGCGGCGCCTCGGATGGATCTGCGCCATCGTCGTCGCCCGGTGCGCCCGCTCCGCCGTCGGGGCTCGAGCCGTCGCTTCCGGCGTCCGGAGCGTCGCCGACGGGCTCGGGCGCGAACGGCGGACTCCCGTCGGCCGCGCTGCCGGCGTGGATGGTCGATCGCTCGATCACGAGCAGTTCAGCGCCATCGGCGCGCACTCCGATGCTGACGTTGCCAGTCAGTTCCTCGTCGCCGCCCCCGGCAACGCCACCGACCAGGCGGCTGTCGACAAGATGCACGATCTCCGCGTCGGCGACAGCCACACCGATGGACACAGCACCCGCGGGGGCGTCACCGACGGTCATGTCGAGACCGGACAGCCAGCGTTCCCCGGACCCGACGACGGAGACCCCGACGTGGGCGAGATCCACGGCGCTCCGCCGTGCGACATCACGACGCCACGCGCCGTCGAAGCCCCCGTACAGACTCACGTCGGCAGGGAGCACGAGCGTTGCGCCGGATTCGTCGTAGCGGCCCGAGTTGCGGATGTACACATCCTGGTCAGGTGCCGCCTCGAGCGCTACACCGATCGACATGTACGGCGCCCCCATCGAACCGTCAGCCTGACCTCCGGCGGCCTCCGCGTCGACGAACACCGCACTCGTGACATCCTCGAAGATGCGTACGACGACCTCGTCGGTCGCGGGACCCGCGGTGGAACCGCCCTCCGCCTGGGCGACCTCGAGTGTGAACACGACCGTGCCGACATCCAGCGGGGCGTCGAACTCGACGACGGCTCCCGACAGGGCCCCTGCTCCGCCGGTCACGTCGGGTCCTGAGGTCTGCACCCATCTGACGTCGCCGTCGGGTAGGCCGCCGACATCGCCACCCGCCGCGAGTCGAACGAGTGACCCACGGTCCACTGCTCGATCGGCGCCGGCATCCGCCACGACATTCGCAACGGTGGTCGGCGGCGGCGCGGAGGTCGACGTAGCGGCGATGGTCGACGTCGTGGTTGTCGACGTGGAAGTGGACGTCGTGGCCGCGACGGAGGAAGTGGAAGTGTCGGACCCGCCGCTGGAATCGATCAGCAGGGCAACGAGTCCGATCAGCAACGCAACGCCACCTGCGGCGACGGCCCCGACGAGGATGGCGCGCTGTCGCCGCTCGTCGGAGCTGAGGGCCGCCCGTTCGTCGTGTTCGTCGGGGCCACCCAGCGGGAGCCCGTCACCTGTTCCCGTCATCGGCTACTCCTACAACCGACCGTATCCCGTGGCGACGCCGGGAACAGGGCATGGACGCCGTCAGCTCTGGAGTCGACGGCGCAGCCCGTCGAGGGCCGTGATCACCGAGAACTGCCGCATCTGATCGCGAAGCCCGCCGAGGGAGGCGTGCACCACCTCATCGAATCCCGGTCCAGCCATCCCGAAGAACAGCGTGCCGACCGGCTGACCATCCTGCTCGTCGGGCCCGGCGACGCCGGTGAGCGACAGGCCGACATCGGCGCCGAGCAGCTCCCGGACCCCAACGGCCATCTGACGGGCTGCGCGCTCGCTCACCACCGGGCCTTCAGCGACGCCGAGCAGCGACCGCTTGACGTCGGTTGCGTAGCTGACGATCGACCCGCGGAAGACGTCGCTCGAGCCCGGCACTCCGGTCAGGCGGGCGCCGACGAGGCCACCGGTCACCGACTCAGCGGTCGCCAACGTCAGTCCGCGCACGCGGCAGCATTCGAGCACGACGGACTCCATTGTCTCGTCGTCGACACCGAACACGATCTCGCCGATCCGATCGCGCAACACGCCCTCCCAGTGTGCGAGCTGATCGTCGCACGCATCGCGGGATGTTCCCTTGGCGGTGAGGCGGACCTTGAGTCCCTCCCACCCGCTCGCCAGGAATGCCAATGTCGGAGTCTCGGGACGCTCGAGTTCGTCGATGACATCGTCGAGGCGCTCGTTGAGACCGCTTTCACTCATGCCCCAGGTGCGCAGCACCCGGCTGACGATGACAGCCTCGGCCCCCTGCCGGCGCCGGAGATCGGGAATGACGGCGCGCTGGATCATGTCGCGCATCTCGTGGGGCACGCCGGGCACCGCGTACATCACTTTGTCGATCCCGTTCCGACGCACCGGACAGATCAACCCCGGAGCGGTCCCTCTCGTCTGCTCGATGACGGAGGCACCTTCCGGCACCATCGCCTGACGGAGATTGTTGTCGGACATCGACCTGCCGCGCGCGGCGAACATCGCGCGGATCGCGGACGCAATCTCGTCATCGAATACGAGATCGACGCCCATCACCGCGGCGATGGCATCACGGGTCAGGTCGTCGTGCGTCGGACCGAGGCCACCGCACAGAACGACGGCATCGGCGCCGTCGAGCAGACGTTCGAGCTGAATCGTGATGCGGTCGACGTTGTCACCGACCTTGACCTGCACGAACGAGTCAATTCCGCCGGCCGCCAGTTCACCGCCGATCCAGGCTGAGTTCGAGTCGATGATCTGGCCGAGCAGCAGCTCGGTCCCGACCGCGAGCACGTCACAACGAAACGTCATCGATTCGATCTCGGACGTTCAGGCGACCGGCTGCGCGGCCGTCTCGAGTTGCGGCTGGCGGGCTCGCCGGAGGTACTGAGCGCCGCTGACCACGGCGAGCACGACCGCCGCCCACAGCAGCCCGTTCCACAACCACTTGGCGTCGATCGCGGTCCACGGCAGGAGTGCGAAGCCGACGGCGAGCTGCTGGGCGAATGCCTTGTACTTGCCGAGCCGACTCGCGGGAACGCTGACGCCTCGGCCGGCGACCTTCACGCGATAGACGCTGATGATGAATTCGCGGGCTGCGATGATGCCGACAGGAACGACCCAGAAGACGCCGGTGCTCACCAGGGTGAACATCGCCCCGAGGACGAGCACCTTGTCGGCGAGCGGATCGAGAAACGCCCCGGCCGCCGTTGGTCCGCGCTTGCGGGCGATGTATCCGTCGACGCCGTCGCTGGCGCAGAACACGAACCACATCCAGAACGCCACCCACGAGCCGCCGGGTTCGTCGGGGATCACCCAGAACATCAGCGGCGACAGCATCAGGCGACCCGCCGTGATGGCGTTGGCCCAGCTGGCGAGCCCGTGTGAATCGCTCATCGATCCGCGTTCACCCGCTGGAGTTCCCATCAGGCCCGCCGACGGCGAGGAGATCGGCACCGGCCGCCACGAGATCCGGGCCGAGCGCGTCGACCACCTCGACCGTTGCGATGCTGCGCACGGGCACATTCTGCCCCAGGTGCACGACCCCGTCGATCTCCGGAGCCTCACGATGTGACCGTCCGACGCCGGGTGAATCGACGAGCACATCGACGCTGGAGCCGATCAATGCGTCACGGCGCGTCGCCGTGATCTCGTCCTGGAGCTCGCGCAGCTCACGCAACCGTTCGCTCATCAGTCCCTCGTCGACCTGACCGTCGAGATCGGCGGCGTAGGTGCCGTCCTCCCTGCTGTAGGCGAAGAAGCCGCACCAGTCGAGCTGCGCGTCCTCGACGAATCGGAGCAGGAGGTCATGATCGTCCTCGGTCTCGCCGGGGTACCCGACGAGGAAGTTGCTGCGGAATGCCGCGGACGGCTCGCGCCGCCGGATGTCGCCGATGCGGCGGAGGAAGCGTTGACCATCACCCCATCGGCGCATGCGGCGCAGGAGCGGCTTGCTGACGTGCTGCAGCGACAGGTCGAAGTACGGCACACCGGAGTCGCAGATCGCGTCGACCAAGTCGTCGGAGAGATCGCTCGGGTAGAGATAGAGCAGTCGGACCCGGTCGACGGCGGCCGCAACACGGCCGACGAGAGGCACGATCGAGCCCGCACCGAGTTCGTCGGGCCGATCCCGGCCGTAGGCCGCCAGATCCTGTGCGACGAGCACGATCTCGCGTGCGTCGAGTTCACTGACCTCCTGCATTATCGACTCGGCATCACGGCTCCGCTGCGGCCCCCGGAAACTGGGGATCGCGCAGAAGCCGCACGAGCGATCGCAACCCTCGGCGATCTTGATGTACGCCCACGGGACCGCTGACTTCGGTCGGGGCAGATTCAGCAGATCGAAGTCCGGCAGGGGCGTCTCGGAGACGGGAATGAGCTTGCGCCCCGACGGTGCCGGCTTGGTCCCGAACGACTGACCGAACCCTGCGATCTGATCCACCTCGGGGAGTTCTGCGGCGAGCTCGTCGCCGTATCGCTCGGCCATACAGCCGGTCACGACGAGTCGCGACCCGGCGGTGCGCGTCTCGTCGAGCGCGAGGATCGTCTCGATCGATTCGCGACGCGCATCCCCGATGAATGCACAGGTGTTGACGACGACGAGATCGGCACCAGATGCATCGTCGGTTGGCTCCATGCCCACAGCGACGAGCACGCCGACGAGCTTGTCGGAGTCGACGGCGTTCTTCGGGCAACCGAGCGTCTCGACGTAGAACCGCTGCGCCATGACCCGAACGCTATCCGGCCGTGTCCCGTGAGGCCTCTGATACGACGTGATCGGTCCACCCTGTCGGCTGGAAGGCTGCCCTACGACGGGCCGCGCTCGCTACTGATGAGCGAGGCGGAGCCCCTGGCGCGGCCAGTCCATCGAGACCAGACGTCCGCTGCTCGACAAGGTGAGGTACGCCGTGTGGAAGTCGTCGCCACCGAAGCAGATGTTGGTCGTCACGACGTCTCCGGTGGCGTGGTGTTCGACCTGTTCTCCGTCGGGCGAGATCGCAGTGATACCACCATTGAACAGCGTCGCAACACACACCCAGCCCTGGCCGTCGACCGCCAGCGAGTCGAGATACTGCAAGCCGGGGAGACCACACAGGAGACCGCCAGGATCGAGCGGCACCGCTGGCGCGAGTTCGCCCACGTCGACCACCTCGCGTCGGAACACCCGTCCCGTGTGGGTCTCGGCCCAATACAGCATCGTGCCGTCGGGCGAGAGGCCGATCCCGTTCGGCCCCTCGCTGGGGAACGCAACTTCGCGAATCGCTGAACCATCGGCCTTTGCGTAGTACAGCGCGGTCAGATCGATCGTGCGGGCCGACGGATCTCGGATGCCGTGATCGGTGAACCAGAAGCCGCCATGACCGTCCATCACGAGATCGTTCGGCGCGCGCAGCGGGCGACCGTCGCACTCCGAATAGAGATCGGTGACCGTGCCGTCGTGGATGTCGACCCGTTGGATCCGTCCCCCGATGTATGCGGCCGGGTCGAAGGGACCCGGCAGGAGCAACCCGTCGAGGTCGACGGGCTGGAAGGCGCCACCGTTGTTGCAGAGATAGACGGCTCCGTCGGGGCCGATCGCGGCACCGTTCGGTCCGCCTGCGATCTCCGCAACTGTCTCCTTCTCACCGTGGGGGTG
>JASJHI010000170.1:0-8914 GCA_033791105.1 Acidimicrobiia bacterium
TGTCGACAAGTTCGATCGGCATCTTGTGGGCGCGCCGTGCATCGGGCACCCCCGCATTGTTGACGAGGACGGTGATCGTGCTGAGCCGCTCGGTCGCCTCCTCGACCACCGACACGATCTCGGCCGAATCGGTCATGTCGAGCTTCAGTGGCAACGCCGTGCCACCCGCCGCGTCGATCTCGGCGGCGAGCTCGTCGAGCCGCTCGACGCGCCGCCCGGTGATGACCACCGCCGCGCCAGCCGACGAAAGCACCTGCGCGAACCGTCGCCCGAGCCCCGATGTCGCCCCTGTGACCAAGGCCACCTGACCCGACAGATCGACCGCGTTCTCAACCGTTGTCTCCGACATGAGGGCCGAACCTACCCACCTCCCCCACCCTCCCCCGAAATCTGCGCCAGATCTCGCGCTCAGCGGGATCATCCGCACACAGAAGCGGGGATGTCGCGGATCTGCAAGGATCGGCCTCCATGTATGCCGTGGCAACCTTTCTCATCGTGGCGGTCCTCACCACCGCGTTCGGGCAGCTGGCGACCGGCGCGCTGATCGCCACCGGTGTGCCACCCGACATCGCCGCATTCCAGGCGCGTTCTGCGTTCAGCGGCGCCGGGTTCACGACCACCGAGGCCGAGAACGTCGTCAACCATGCGACCCGCCGCCGAATCATCTCGACGACGATGTTCGCCGGAAGTCTCGGCACGCCAACGCTCGTCGTCACGGTCATGATCGGACTGATGGCACCCGGCCCGGGATCGACCATGGAGCGCTCGCTCGTGGCGATCTCCGGCATCGCGGCAGTGTTCCTCGCCATCCTCAATCGACCGGTCCGCCGATGGCTCGTGACCATCGGCCAGCGCTACGCAACGCGTCGCTTGATCCCGGCGCTGAGCGAAGAACCTGTGGTGCTCCTCGAACTCGGTGAGGGCTTCGAGGTCGAGGAGTTCCGCCTCGCCGATGACCCCGAGGAAACGGTTCGGGGTCTGCGCGGGCTCGATCAGGCTCTGATCGGCGTCAAGGTGCTCGGTATCCGCCGAGGCGCACGTTTCCACGGCGAACAACCCGTCGACATCTCCCTCTCCGAGGGCGATGTATTGGTCGTGTACGGCCACCGCGATCGGCTCGATGCGGTCCGCGATCCGGACCCGGTCTGACCGATACGGGTTCGGCGATCAGGACGAACGGACGGCCGTGACCATCGCGGTCATCTGATCGACGACCGGATTCACCTCGACCGACCCGAAGCCAAGATCGCGCAGCTCATCGGAAATCTGTGTCGATGTGAACGAGCGGTGGCCTGGCACGAACACGGCGTGCTGGAGTGACCACTCCGCAGCGAGTTCACCGCGATCGATCATGAAGTCGTGCACGGCGATCCATCGTACGCCTCGATCGGCGAGCGCCCGAAGGAGCGGGCCGTGGGTACCGCCCGGCACCGATGAGAGCAGATAGCTCAGCACGACACCGTCGTATCGGACCTCGGCCGGCCACGTCTCGGGGTCGAGTGCGCTCCCAGCAAGGAACGCCACATGGTCGCCGGCGGCGGGTGCGCTGGCCACGACCGGATCGAGATCGACGACATCGACGTCGACGTCGTGGCGGTCCGCGATGGCGCGGGCGATCGCTCCCCATCCTCCGCCGAGATCGAGAATCCGACCGTTCGGACTCGGTACGAGTTTCGAGATCGCGCGGGCGGGACCGAGCGAGCCGGCGTATTGCGATTCCTGGTACGTACGCGCTTCATCCGCGTCGGCGAACCAGCCGTCGTAGCCGGCACGCCGGTCCGGATCGCGGAGTACGTCGGAGAGCACGTTCGCGCCGCCGGGCCCACCCATCAAGCGCGGCGCGAGGCCCGTGAGCACCTGCCCGCCGAGGTAGTCGGAGTACGAGTCGTCACCGACGAGGAGCGGCGCGATGGACTCGGCCGTGCTCCATCGACCGTCGCGTTCCTCGACGAGTGCGTGGCGCTCGAGCACGCGGAGCCACGTCTCGGTGAGGTCCGTGTCCGGGTAGCGATCGGTCAGTTCGTCAGCGCTGGCCGGCAGCCGATCGAAGAGCCGTTGCTCACACGCTGTGAGCAGTGCCCAGGCGGAGATGTATCCGTAGGCGGTCGAGTTCACGGATCGGAGCGCTTCCAAGGGAGTCACCCGCCCAGTATGGACGGCCGCTACGCGCCGACGGTGCGCCGAGAAGGCTTCCCCTGCCCGCGCCGCTGGCCGTATTGCCAGACGCCGAGCGCGAGCAGACCGGCGAAGATCACGAGGATCCACGTGAGCAGCCGGTAGAGCAGGACCCCGGCCGCAACCTCGTTGACGTAGTCGGAGCCGGCGATCGGAGCGAGCATGCCGACGAGGGCGATCTCGGCGACGCCGGCGCTCCCCGGCGTGATCGGGATGATGGTGATGCCGGCGACGAGGGCGAACACAGCAAAGATCGCGGCCCACCCGAGTACGTCCTCGGGGATACCGACGAAACGCAATGACATGATCAGCAGCGAACACTTCGCGCCGATCGTGAGCAGCGTGGCGCCGGTCGTCGGCAACCACTTGTCACTCAGGTAGTCGAACGCGGTCGATCGCCCTCGCTCGAGGATTACGTCGAGCGCCTCCTCGGGTGGGTCCTTGCGGGCGAGGCGCATCGCGCGCCGCCATACCCGGTCGAGCTTGCGCCCGGCCCAAAGTGTCCGCTTGTCCGAGCCGAGCACCACCGCCGACAAGACGATGGCGACCGCCAGCACGAGCGTGGCGGCGACGATGATCGTCATGAAGCCGTCGACCTGCACGCCGCCGAAGAAGATCGCCACACCGGCGAACGCCGGGAGGGCGAGTTGAGAACCGACCGAGAACACGCCGCTCGCCGCGACGGCGGTCGCCGCGTCGCTCGAGGAGATCCCCCAGGACTGATACATCGAATAGCGGACCGGCAGGTCGCTCGGCCCCGGGATCACCGACGACACGGCACTCGGCCCGAGGAATGCGAGCACACCCCTGCGTGCCGGCATCGCGGTGACGAGTGATGCGGTCTGGAGGCCCTGGGCCCCGATCCAGATCAGCCATCCGAAGAAGAGCGCGAGCCACTCCGCGTCAGAGAGCTCCGCCAGGGCGCCTCTGATCTCCTCGAAGTTGAGGTCCTCGAAGATCCCGAAGAGGACGAAGGTCGAGATCGCGATCGCGGCCACCGCGATTCCGATGCGCAATGCGATCTTGAGGATCGTCCGAGTGTTCAGCTTCGGCTTCTCGGGCACCTCGATCGTGCCGCCCGCCGGCCTCGGGATGCTGTCGGGCCAGACCGGAACGGCCGCGGACTCCGGCGCGGGCTCCGGTGGAACACGCCCCTCCTCGTCCGATGCGGTCACGCGGACACCCGTCGGCGCTGCGACCGAGCGGCCGCCGGTGTCGCAGGCATCCTTGTCATGACGTGCGAACCTATCGAACGATCGACCCACTCCGCCGGAGGTGGGTCGTCGCTAACCTGCCCGCCGTGGCACCGCACACATTCCCCGGCGTGATCGTCGCACTGTCGGTGGTCACCGGTGAGATCGGCGAATCCGATTGCGAAGCACTCGGCGACGGGGCGTTGGCGCAGCCCGTCAATTCCTGGACGAGCATCGCTTACATCGGGATGGGTCTCGCGATCGCCGTGTCCGCGGTGATCCGACGCGGACGGGTCGCAGATGTGCGCGCGTACCTCGGCGAGTCTCTGGTGTACGCCGCGTGCCTCGCCGCGGTCGGTCTCGGCAGCGTGTTGTTCCACGGGCCCCAACCCGACGGATCTCGAACCCTCCACGACCTCCCGATCCTGATCACGATCGTCTTCATCGTGGTCCACGACGTGTACCTCGTGTTCCCGAATCTCCGACAGAGGTGGGTCGCGTTCGTCGGCGCGGCGATCGCCGCCATCGTGCTCACCCTGCTCAGCGCCGACGCCGGGATCGCCGCAACGGGCATCGGCATCGCGGCGACCGTCGCACTCGAGTACGTCATCTTCAGAAAACGTCTCCGGCCGATCCCGGCGAGACGCCAGGTGCAGGCGTACGCGGCGATCGTCGGCGTGGCCGCCGTGGCCGGGGCCTCGTGGTTGCTCGGGCGTAGCGACAGCCCGCTGTGCGATCCCCAGGATGTGTTCCAGTTCCACGGGGTCTGGCACACCATCTCGTCGCTCATCTTCGGGCTCTGGTGGTGGCTGGCGATCGATCGATCCAGTACCGCTCCGGCCGACCGCGATCGGGTTGTGACACCGCCGGACTCCGACTGACTCACCGGGCGAGACGTACAGACTTGCCAGCGCCCTGCCGTCACCTGGGATTGGAGTAAACGTGATCGACCGTCACCAGGATTGCGACGCGTCGTTCCTCGCGCATCGTCAGGTCGTAGCTGTCCCAGTCGTCATGGCGGCCGCCGGCGGCAGAGAAGACCTCCCGGAGCAGGAGTCGCCGGCGTTCGTCATCCACATCGAGATGTGGATCGTCGGGTCCGATCAGTTCAGCGCGGCCCTCGACAGTCACCCATCGCCATCCCGCCCGAATAGTGACCGCGAGAGAAGGATCAGTGCGGAGATATGCCAGCTTGCGAGCATGACCCGCCGCCACAAACGCAACCATCGGCTCGCCGGTCGCCGGATGCTGCACAACTCCGGCATTGACGACGGTGGCGTGCGGAGGACGACCGACACGGCTGATCGCGACCGTGCTCAAGCCGTGCTCGATGGGCACCAACGCCTCGAACTCTGCGACGCTTCCCATCTCCAGCCTCCAATCGATCGCGGTTCCTACATCATGGCCGCTCCATGTCGGTCGCAAGAACAGTGGAGGACACAGGCAGAGCAGTCGCTTCGTCGGGGGCACAGCAAGCGACGATCCGGGCGTCAACCCTCCGATCGATTGCTGACAGGGAACTAGATTCGCCGGCGTGACCCGAACGCTGCACGCCCGGTCGATCGCCGATCGGACCGCCGATGAGTGACACCTTGATCATCGTCGGGGTCGTCGTGGTGATCTACGCCGTCGCCGCGGAGCGCGTCGCACGCTCGATGGTCACCGGTCCGATGATCTTCACCGCGATCGGACTCGCGATCGGACCGAAGGGCTTGGATCTCATCGATCTACCGCTGGCTGCCTCCTCGATCGACGACCTGCTCAACGCGACTCTTGCCGTCGTGCTCTTCGTCGATGCCGCGCACATCAACGTCAGGGCACTCCGGCGGAGCGCGTCCACACCGACGCGTCTCCTCGTGATCGGGTTCCCGGCGATGCTGGTCTTGGGGAGCCTCGCCGGATCCCTGGTCTTCCCCGCGATCAGCTTCGTGGCGGTGTTGGCGATCGCCACGATCCTCGCCCCGACCGACGCTGCACTCGGTCAAGCGGTCATCACCAATCCGACCGTTCCGATCGGAGTCCGGCAGTCCCTGAGCGTCGAGAGCGGGTTGAACGACGGTCTGGCCCTTCCGGTCCTCTTCACGGTGCTTGCGATCGGGCAAGCCGAGGAGTCCGACGATCCATGGCGGGTCCTGCTCGAGCACATCATCGAGGAACTGGGATGGGGCCTGGTCGCCGGCATCGGGGTTGGCGTGTTCGCGGTGGTCGCAATTCGCCTCGCGTTCCGGGTCGGACTCGCTCCCTCGGCCACCGCGGTCGGACTCGCCACGATGGGCGCCCTCGCCGCGACCGTCGGTGTGGCACAGGTGCTGCACGGCAGCCAACTGATCGCCGCATTCATCGCCGGCATCGTCATCGGCCCGACCATCAGCTCGCTGGGCGAGAACGCCTACTCGTTCGGCGAGAACGCCTCGGAGATACTCACCCTTCTCGCGTTCGTCGTGTTCGGGGCCGTCATCGTGTCCGATCAACTCGACACGCTGACCTGGCAGATCGCGCTCTACGCCGTGCTCTCGCTCGCTGTGCTGCGCCCGCTCACCGTCTGGATCGCCACGCTCGGCAGCGGCTACAACCTCGCCTCGGTCGGGTTCATGGGCTGGTTCGGACCGCGGGGCCTCGCATCGATCCTGTTCGTCACGACGATCGTCGCCGATTCCCCCGAATTCCAGGACCTCGAGACGGTGACCGCCGTGATGACATGGACGGTGCTCCTCAGCGTCATTGCTCACGGCCTGAGCGCGTGGCCTGCATCCAACCGCTTCGCGGCGTTCTGCGAGGCGCACCCCGACAAGATGGACGAGAGTCCGGCGATGACACCGCTGCCCACGGAGGTCCTGATGGGACGAGTCGGCTCGGTCACCGGACGCCACTCCCCGGAGCATCACGAGGACCGAGGCGACGGCGGCTGACGCCCGCTGTCGGCACGAGGCGTAATCCACGGCGGGCCACGGAGTACCACACCCCGGGCGCGGCGCCGCCCGCCGAGGTCATCCCTACGGCGGGCGGCGCAATGAAATCTGGATGGACCGACCAGCGGGCCGGCCGAGATGTCAGCCGGCGAGAACCTTCGCCTTTTGCTGCTGGAACTCCTCGTCGGAGAGCGCGCCTTTGTCCCGGAGGGCAGCGAGCTTCTCGATCTGATCGGCGCTGCTGTCGGAGCTTGCGACCGAACGCACGTAGTCAGCCGTGGCCGCCTGCTGTGCCGAGGCCGAATCGACCGCGCGCTGCTGCATCTGTCCACCGCGCGCGATGAGATAGATGAACACCCCGAGGAACGGCAAGAGCACAACGAAGAGGGCCCAGAGCGCCTTGCCCCAACCGCCCATGTCGTCGCTGCGGAAGACGTCGAAGAGGACGGTCACGAGCAACCAGATCCACGCGATCCAGAGGAACAACCAGAGCATGGCCCAAAACAAATCAAATAGTGGCATGTCGGTGACAATACCCGCTCGGTCGCTCAGATTGGCGAACTCGATCAACCTGAGCGCGTGACCAGTCAGGAATCTCGCCGCGCCGGCGCTGTGTCAATCCAGGTCTTCGAGCGTCGGCGCCACGTACCACGAGCCGCTCGTCGGCGTCGAGAACTCGGTCAGCCGATCGGCGATGCCGTCGTCCACACCCGCCATCCGGTCGAGCATTCGCCGGAGCCGAGTCTGGTCCTGAGCGAATCCGACGAAGAACAAGCCGTGCTCGCGGACGCCACCGAACGGCGTCGAGCGCCGGAACACCTCGAGTTCATCGCCGTCACCATTCTCGATCACGATCCGGCTGACGTGGGATGTCGGCGGCTGTCGGTCGGCGGCGAGTTCCACACTTCCGGACTTGGTTCGGCCGATGATCTCCTCCTGCGCGGACACGTCGAGCGCACCGAACGCATCGAGGTCATGAACCCAGCGCTGCACCAAGACCACACTCGTTCCGGATCCTGAACTCCCCTGCTGCGCGCCGGCCACCGCGGGAGCCTCCGCCACCGATGGATTCTCGGTTCCGTCCTCGAATCCCGTCAGATCCTGGCTCGCCCCGTAGCCGAAGCAGCTCTCCTCGGACACGACGTGTGCCACACCGCTGAGTTCGCGTGCCGCGGCGCGGGCGACATCGAAGTTCGCACCCACCGAGGCGCCGTGCACCCACAGCCACAGGTCGTGTTGGGTGGCCGGCATCGTGTAGTCGTCGACGCCGATGACGGGTTCGAAGTCGACCACGCCCTCGATGATTCGATCCGGCGCGATCGCCGCCCACACGCTCGGACGGAACCCCACGACAGTGTTGACACCCGAGACGGTGCCGGTGGCGTCGAACGATCGCCGCACAGCGTCCAGCAGCTGCTCCGGTGTCGCGCCGGCGTCGAGATCGAATTCGACATGGTGATGCGAGGGTGTCCCGATGGCGAAGATGCCGGGTTGCGGTGTTCCCATCGACTCGTTCTACCGCACCACACCCTGGACCGACCGCATCCCGCAGCGCCACGCGCGGTCGTCGCTCGCGAACGGACGACCTCCACCGAGATCCATCGCGAGGGTGCGTCGCCGCTTCTCCAGAACTTCCTCACGCCTCCTCCAAGACTCGGCCGTCCGTTCGTGGTCGAGTGGAACACGTCGAACACACGACAACCACAACGACGAACACCAGGAGACGATCACCCATGTCCACCACGAGCAGCACCAGCAGCGCCAGCAGCACACCCGCCGCCACGGTCCGCAACGGAGTCCCGGTCGACAAGCTCTTCGGCACGATCAACAAGGTCACCGACGACCCCAGCCTCGCCCAATTCCGATTCACCGCCCGGAACGACTGGCTCGAAGGCACCGCAAGCCGGTCGACGATCCATGAGTGGGCGGGAGCCGGCGGCGAACACGTCCATGTGAAGGAGTTCAGCTTCGACGCCGATCACCCCACGCTCGGCCATGGGTACGGGCCGACGCCGCAGGAATACGTATTGCACGCACTCGCCGGCTGCATCACTGCGGGTGTCGCCACGACTGCAGCGGCACGCAAGGTCGAACTGACGAAGGTGACCTCGAAGGTCGTTGGCAACATCGACGTGCGCGGTGTACTGGGGATCGACCAGGCCGTCCGCAAGGGATTCAGCGACATCACCATGGAGATCACGGTCGAGGGCAATGCCGACGACGCCACGCTGCGCGCGCTCGTCGACGGATCGCGGACCCACTCGGCGGTATACGACATGCTCACCGGCGCCACCCCGGTGAACATCGAGGTCGCCACCGAATCGGCCGAGCCCGCCGCCAGATGACGGATTGATCCCCGCCGACTGTCACACGGTGGCGAGACGTGCAGGCATCTTGGCCTTCACGCTCGCCATGGTGGTGGCAGTGTGCGGGGCATTCCAGACTTCATCCAACGGCTCGCCGGCGGTCGAGATCACCTCGATCGAACTCGACGGGCCGCTCACGATCGAATGGACGATCACGTGCAGGGCGAGCAGCGCCGACAGCCTGTTCCTGCCACTCAGCATCTCGGAATGCGATGCGCTCGACGACTCCCGGGGAGTTTCGCTGGGCACGGCCCGCCTCACCGTGAAGGCT
>JASJHI010000171.1:0-5099 GCA_033791105.1 Acidimicrobiia bacterium
GCGGCCCTGGTCGACGAGTGTGCCGCCGGCCTCCCGGACGGCGATCCCGAACGGGGCCAGCCAAGCGTTCTCGTAGACCAGCATGATCGCGCGGGTGTCGACCTCGAGTGCTTCGCCTGCGGCGGCCAGATCTTCGTCACCGAGGATGCCGGTCGATGCTCCGTCGAACACGTCGACGAAGACGCCTTCGTCGCCCATATCGGCGATCTCGAGAGCCTGCACAGACCCGTCGGAGAGCTTGCGGACGAACATGATGTCGAGGATCCGGATGAGTCCTCGGTCGACGAGGTCGAGCAACGGCGGCGCTGCCGCGCCGGTGAGCGGCTGATCGAATTCGATCAACACCCAGTCGATCGGACCCATTTCGTCGAGGTCTGTCATCACATCTCCATGTCTCGTCGGTATCCGTTCGAACGTGAACGGACGCCTCAATAATAGGTGCGGTCATCCTAGATGCCTGTCCGTATCCGGAATGCAGCTACATCGTGCGACAAACCGCTACCGTGGGTGGCCCACCCCGATCCACCAGGGAGTAAGAAGATGAAGGTCAAGTTTCCCCTCGCAGTGATTCTGCTGCTCGCGCTCACGTTGGGCTATGTGCTCGGCACCGAGAACGGCCGTGCGCAGCGCGACATGATTCTCGTCAAGATGGGCCGCAAGGACGCTGACGAGCCCGTCGTCGACGACGCGGTCTGAACGTTCGGGTCCGCCCCGGGTTCGGGCGCCGTCAGGTGCCTGTTTCCGGGGTGGTTTCGCGTCCCGGTGGTGTTGTCGCCGCACGTGTGAACGGTCCTGCGATGCTGAGTGATGTGATGTTCCCCACCAGCGACGGCCAACACAGACACGAGCGAGCGGCACGACTCAGCCGACCGGGCAATTCGCGATGACTGAGGACTCGACGAGCGGATGGTTGCTCGGCGGCGGCGCAGACCCCGAGGAGATTGCGGGCCGGTACGACACCTGGGCCGATGGCTACGACGAGGATCTCCGCTCGTGGGGGTATCGGGCTCCCGAGGTCGTTGCCGAGTTGATTCTCAGATTTCACCCGGCGGCGACCACGATCCTCGACGCGGGCTGCGGTACCGGGCTCGTCGGTCGGGCGCTGCGCGCAGCGGGGTTTTCCGGCTCGGTCCATGGCATCGACGTGTCCGATGCGTCGCTGCTCATCGCCGGCCGTGGCGGCTGGTACGAGACGCTCGTGACCGGCGATCTCCAGCATCGGATCGATTGGCTCGACAACGATGCCGACGTCGTCGCGTGCGTCGGAGTGATGACCTATCTGCCCGATGTCGAATCGACTTGGCGCGAGTTCGTACGGGTCGCGCGACCCGGTGGTCTCGTGGTGTTCACCCAGCGTGAAGACCTCTGGGAGGAGCGCGACTGCGCCGGCGTCATCGATCGCATGTCGGACGAAGGCGCGTGGAGCGCGGTCGAGGTCACGGGCCCAGAGCCCTACCTTCCGGGCAACACCGACGGCATGGGTCCGGTAGGCGTGTACTACGTCGCCGCTCGGGTTTCCTGACGCTTCGCTGACGTCATGGCTCAGTACAGTTGTTCGACGAAGGTCTGGTCGAATATCGGCGGGCGGATGTAGGGCTCGTCCTCGCGTTCGGGAATCAGGACGGGATCGGGCACGATGTCCTCGTACGGGATGGTCGACAGCAAGTGGCTGATGGAATTCAGCCGCGCCCGTCGCTTGCAATCCGACGGCACCACGTACCAGGGCGCCTGCTTGATGTCGGTGTACTGGAACGTCGTGTCCTTCGCCATCGAATAGCGCACGTACAGCCGATGCTCTTCGAGGTCCATCTCGGAGAGCTTCCACCGCTTCAGCGGCTCCTCGTTGCGGGCGGCGAACCGGCGTTCCTGCTCCTCATAGCTGACCGAGAACCAGTACTTGAGCAGGATGATGCCCGACCGGACGAGCATCCGCTCGAACTCGGGACACGTCCGCAGGAATTCCTGGTGTTGCTCCTCGGTGCAGAAGCCCATCACCCACTCGACGTTCGAACGGTTGTACCAACTCCGGTCGAACAACACGATCTCGCCGTCGGACGGCAGCAGCGGCACGAAGCGCTGGAAGTACCACTGTGAGCGCTCGCGCTCGGTCGGCTTCGGAAGCGCCTCGGTGCGCACGATGCGCGGGCTGGTCCGCTCGTTGATGCGCTTGATCACACCG
The DNA here is from genome assembly GCA_033791105.1 of Acidimicrobiia bacterium. GTDB lineage: Bacteria > Actinomycetota > Acidimicrobiia > Acidimicrobiales > Ilumatobacteraceae > JASJHI01. Next base: position 2,180 of record JASJHI010000171.1, read on the forward strand.
CCCTTGCCCGCCGAGCCCCGGCCCTCGAAGATGACGAGCACCCGGAGGCCCTTGCGTTGCACCCAATGCTGGAGCTTGACGAGTTCCTCCTGCAGACGGGCGAGCTCCACCTCGTAGTACGCCTTTCTGAGGCGTCCGTCGGAGTGATAGTTGTCGTCACCGGCGGGACGGGACCAGTGCGCGAGATCGGGTTGCTTCAGGTCGTCCTCGACATGTTCCATCACAACATCATCCCATTCCCGACATCGGAGCGGCCCGGCCGAAGGTCCGCGGAACGCGTCACTCCCGCCAGGGGCGGCCGAGCGTGGGCCTTGGCGACACTTGGCGCCCTCGCGATGGATCTACTTCTCTGAGTACCAGACGGCAAGCGCCACATGCGACCAGACGGCGCTCGGTTGTGAGACGTCGTTGGTGTGCTCGATGACGACGTTTGGATGATCGGCGAGCCAGCCATTCACATCCGCTTCGAGAGCATCGAAGCCTGTCCTCGGCTTCCGATTCTTTGCCTGTACAGAAAACAGCTTTACCTTCACGGCGTCCCTTCGATGTCATGAGATCCATGTGAGCTCGGCGGACGACTGTACAGTGCGCCGTCGGTGCGCGTCACGGTGCAGTTGGTCCCCGTGGATGTCATATCTTCGGCAACCTCGTCGACCTGGTCAATCGAGGTCACCGCTCCGCTCAGACGCCTCATGGCGGTCAAGAACGGCGTCACCGGCAAGGATGAGAGTCGTACTCGGCCCCCCGAAGTCGCCTCCCGTCCCAAGTAGACTAGGAGGGGACCGTAGAGCACGCCCACCCGCGCTCACGCGAACGTAGCAGAGCAGGGCGCTCGCGTCAATGGAGATCGACAGCCGGAGCTTACACTCAGCCAATGCGCTGAGCATCGCCATATGGTCGGCGATCGCGTTGATTTCCGCGGCTACTCTCAGACTGCGGCAAGCACGACCAGGTGCTCCGACGAATGGTCTGGGCGCGCATCCGCTCCAGCGGTGCACCTCCGTGGCCACACAGTCGGTGTTGAGTACGTGTGTACGTTCGTCACCGGGTTTGTTGGCGGGCGGCTACTCGCGGGTCGAAACGATCTGGTTCACCGAAGTCGACTGGCGCTGTTGCGTTGACGGATCGGGTGCCGCTCGTAGCGTGCCGAGGTGATTCGTCGTCGCCGTCCTGAGTCTCCGTCGTTCGCTGGGTTCCGCTTCCCGCCCGACGTGATCTTGCTGGCGGTGCGCTGGTACCTCCGCTACGGGCTGTCCTACCGCGACGTCGAAGAACTCCTCGCCGAACGTGGCGTCGACGTCGATCACGTCACCGTTTACCGGTGGGTGCAACGCTTCACCCCGCTGGTCATCGAGGCGGCGCGGCCGTGCCGGCACAGCGTCGGTGATCGCTGGTTCGTCGATGAGACCTACGTGCGCGTGGCCGGGGTGTGGCGGTACGTGTACCGAGCGGTCGACCAGTACGGCCAGGTCATCGACGTGTTCGTCTCGAAGCGGCGCAACATTGCAGCTGCCAGCAGGTTCTTCGAGGCGATGCTGGCCGGTGGTGACCGGCCCAGAGAGGTGACGACAGATCTTGCTGCGCCGCTGCTGCGCGTCGTCGACGATCTTCTTCCCGAGGTCCTCCACGACACGACGCAGTATGCGAACAACCGGATCGAGTGGGATCACGGGCGGCTCAAGGCGAGACGCCGTCCGATGCGCGGTCTACGAACGGATCGGACGGCGTCGGTCGTGATCCGCGGTCACGCCTTCGTCCAGAACGTCCGCCGCGGCCACTACGAACTCGGCGTTGAAGCCCGCCACGAACGTCTACGACTCGCAGCCGCGTTCGACGAACTCGCAGCCGCGTTCGACGAACTCGCCGCCGCGACTGACCCGACATCGGACACGTCGACGGTCCGCCGCGCCCGTCGATCGATCAACGCAACAGTGCCCTCATGACCCCATTTGCCCTGTTCAGGGAAGCGGCGACGTGCGTCGTTGGCGGATCGCGTCGGCCGCGCGGAGGGCGCGAGGTCTGTACGGCTCGCGGTCGACCCTCGCTAGCGTTGGGTGATGTCACACACAGGTGCGATCGTAGGGCCGAGAGGAGGAGGCGATGGACACCGACGACGCAGAGAACGCCGCGCTGATGGAGCAGTTGATGAGGTCGATCCCACCGATGGACCTTGCAAACGCTGAGAAGCTGCTTCGGGAGGCGAAGGAGGTGTTCGACGAGCATGGCGTGATCTTCTTCCTTCGGCAGGGCACCTGCCTCGGTGTAGTACGAGATCATGCGTTGATCCCCTGGGATGATGACCTGGATCTCGGATCGATCATCGACATGCACGGCTTCACCGAAGACCTCATCGAGCCCGTTGTCGAGGCGTTTCGCACGAACGGGTGCTACGTCGAGGTCTCACACGACGGGCTCTACACGAATGTGAAGATCATGAAGTACCGGATCCGAATCGACTGGCAGTGCTGCCGGGTGGTCAAGGGAACGATTGCTCACTATCCGGGCGTGCCCCTCCCCGTCAGTCTGTTCAGAGAATTGAGCGAGGTCGAGTTCATTGGTGACACGTATCTCGTACCGAACCCGCCCGAGGAGTACCTTCGCTACAAGTACGGTCCAGAGTGGGTCACACCAAAGCAGGTGGGCTACGAAAAGGATGTACTCGACGCCATGCCAGAAGGCACTGCCCCTGGCCGCGCGGGGCGGCTGAAGCAGCTCCTGGCCATTCGCATTCTCCCCGGCCGGGCCGCGCGGCTGTTGGTACTAGACGAGAATGACGCGCCAGTTGTGGGCGCAGAGGTGTTGCTTGCCGGATTGAGCCGATCCAAGACAAATCGCAAAGGCATCGCGAAGTTCTATCTGCCTGGTAGTGACATATATGCGTTGGCCGTTACGGCCAACGGCCGTGAGGAGGTTCTCTACG
>JASJHI010000172.1:0-12777 GCA_033791105.1 Acidimicrobiia bacterium
AGGGGTCGTCGACGATCTCGTCGAGGGATGGCTGCGCTGCGGCCCGGTCGGCGCGCACCACACCGTCGTCGGTGGAAATCTGGTGGTCGACGCGGGCGAGCTCGTTTCACCCCGCCTCGACGAGATGCTCTCGGCGCATGCTGTGATCTCCCGACGATTCCAACCCGCTCCGAACTGACGCTCCACCCGCCAGGGCGGTGGCGGCATCAACGCAGTCGGCTGAGAACCCGGTCCGGTGTCAACGGGAACGAATCGAACCACACGCCGGTGGCATCGTGGAGCGCGGCCACCACCGCCGGTGCGTAGGTGATGAACGGCATCTCGGCCATCCCGCGTGCCCCCCACGGCCCGCGCGGATCGGCGAGTTCGAGCACGACACTCGTGATCTCGGTCGGGATGTCACCGATGCCCGGGATGAGGTAGGTGCTGAGACGAGGGTTCAGGACTCTCCCCCCTTCGACGCGCAGCCGCTCGCTGAGGGTGTAGCCGTGGGCCTGCACGATGGCACCTTCGATCTGGCCGATCACCATCGCCGGGTTGATCGCCTTGCCGACGTCATGGGTGCTGACGACCCGATCGACGAGGATGTGGCCCGTACCGGTGTCGACGGTGAGTTCGACCGCCTGGGCGACGTAGCCATAGCTGAAGTTCGGTTGACACACACCGGTGTCGGGGTCGAGTGGCTCGGTGGGCGGCGGGAGATATCGGAACTGTCCGACGGCAGGTCGCTCGCCGTCGAGCCAGGACTTGGCCGCTTCCTCGGCGGCCCCACGGATCGAGTTGCCGGACATGAACGTGAGCCGCGACGCCGACGCAGAGCCGGAATCACCCGACGAACCGGTGTCGGAGAAGTGGCCCTCGACACGCGCCAGGGGGAGGCCGAGCGCTTCGGCGGCCATCTGGAGGAACGCCGTGTGCGCTCCCTGCCCGACGTCCGCGCCCGCGTGGTAGAGGTCGGCGCTCGCCGGCTCGGTCGCATCGGGGTCGGACGGATCGCCATGGAGCACGATCCGCGCCTCGCATCGCTCGGGAAAACCGAACGAGAATCCGACGTTCTTGAAGGCGCAGGCGAACCCGCTGCCATGGCGGAGATCATCGCCGGCCGGGCCGAGTGTGGCGAACGGGCTGAACGCCGGCGCGTCGGGACGGTTCTGCCCGGCCTCGACAGCGCAGCGGTCGATCACCTCGGGCATCGTGACACCCGCGGGCATCACCGCCTGGGTGATGCCGACGCTGCCGTCGCGCAACGTGTTGCGCCGACGGATCTCGACCGGGTCCATCCCGAGCGCCTCGGCAAGCTTGTTCATCTGGCACTCGGCAGCGAACGCTGCTTGCGGGCCACCGAACCCACGGAACGCGCCACCGGGGATCGCGTTGGTGTACACCGCGTGGCTGTCGACGCGGGCGTTGGGCACCTCGTACGGACCGGCCTGACCGAGATGGCAGTTCCCGAGCACCTTGTTGGAGGTGTAGTTGTAGCCGCCCGCATCGAGCCACGCCTCGGACTCGACGGCCACGAGTTTGCCCTCGGCGTCGGCACCCCAGCGCGCGTGGATGCGGCCGCGGTGACGCTTGTGATGGCCGACCATCGACTCTTCGCGCGACCACTGCGCGGCGACCGGACGCCGCTCACCACCTTCCGCGAGCCGCCATGTCGCCAATGCCAGCACGATCTGCAATGACATGTCCTCCCGGCCACCGAATGCTCCACCGATCGCCGGATAGATCACGCGCACCCGGTCGAGTTCGAGGCCGAGCGCGTGAGCGATCTGTTCCTGGTCCTCGTGCGTCCACTGTCCGCCCACCTCGACGGTGACACGTCCACTGTCGTCGATGTAGGCAAGCCCTGCCTCGGGCTGCAGGAAGGCATGCTCCTGATACGGCAGCTCGTACGTCGCCTCGACGACGACCTCGGCGGCGGCCCAGCCAGCTTCGAGATCGCCCTTGCGGATGCGCAGGTTCTCGTAGGAGTTCGAATCGAGTCCATTCTCCGGGTGCAGCAGCGCCGCGCCGTCGGCGAGCGCCTCGTCGATGTCGGCGATGATGGGCAGCTGCTCCCACTCGGCCTCGATCATCGCTGCGCCGCGCTCGGCCGCGTCAACCGACTCGGCCCCGCCTAGTGCGAGGTGGTCGGCCTCCCATCGGCTGATATCACACGGCACGTCGCTCGCACCCGAATGCTCGAGCGAGACGAACACGGGTTGGTCGAACATGGTGAGCCCGTACTCATTGACCGGGACGTCCGCGCCGGTCACGACGGTGACCACACCAGGCTCGGACTCGGCTGACGACGTGTCGAGCCGCAGGAGACGCGCATGTGGTTGATCGGTGAAGACCACCTTCGCGTGCAATATGTCGCGGGGGAGTTGATCGGCCGGATAGCGCGCCTCGCCGGTGACCTTGCCGCGCGCGTCTCGGCGACGTGGTGATGCGCCGACACTCACGACGCACCCCCCGATGCGCCGCGGGATGCGATCTCGACGGCTGCCTCGATGGCTCGATAGCCGGTGCAGCGGCAGAGGTTTCCGGCGAGTGCCCGGCGGACGAGGTCGGCGTCCGGAGACCGCTCGCGTTCGAGCAGCTTCGCGCACGACATCAGCAGACCGGGCGTGCAATACCCGCACTGCACGGCTCCGGTCTCGATGAACGCATCCTGCACGGCGTGCAGCTCGCCGTCGGAGGCCAAGCCCTCGACGGTGACGATGTGCGCGCCCGATGCTCGAGCGGCAGGCACGAGGCAGCTCATCACGGCCGCCCCATCGAGGTCGACGGTGCACGCACCACACTCGCCCTCGGCGCAACCCTCCTTGACACCACAGAGTCCGAGCTCGTCGCGCAGCCAGTCGAGCAGCGTCGCGCCGGTTGCACCGGTCGCGGCGACGATGTCCCCGTTGACGACGGTCTGAACGACATCAGCGGATCCCACATCGATGGCGAGTGCCTCGCCGGTCGGGAACCGTCCGTTGAAATCATCGCCCCACAGCAGTGCCGGGGCAGACGGCCAATGAGCGGCCTGCGCGTCGGCGGCGAGGGCAGCAAAGGCCCGCGACGTCATCGTGGCGACCAGGTCGGCGCGGTAGCCGGCCGGCGCGCGCAGGTCGTCGATCGGCGCCGCAGTCCGCGATGCGGCGGCGGCGGCATCGGCAACCGCTGCGTCGTCGAGCGAACGGCCGCGCAGTGTCTCAGCGAGATCGTGCACGAGGACGACTGTCGGTGCGACACTGCCGAGCGCAAGAACGACATCGGTGACGAGATCGCCGTCGAATGTGACCACCGCGGCGAGGTGGACAACCGAGATCGCCTGTGCACGCCGCAGACCGAGTTTGACGAAAATGCCGCGCTGGTCGTCGCCGAGCGGAGGGACGACGATGTCGGTGACGATCTCGCCCGGCGCGAGCTGCGTGGTGCGGAACCCCGTGATGAAGTCGGCGACCGGCACGCGGCGGCTGCCCGAGATCGACGACACCTCGACGAAGGCACCGAGCGCGAGGAGTGCCGAGATCGTGTCGTTGGCCGGACTCGCCGTGACGATGTTGCCGGCGACGGTCGCCCGATTGCGGAGCTGCGGCGAACCGATCTCGAGGCACGCCTGCGCCAGCGGCAACAGGCGCTCGCGGCACACATCCGATTCGACGATCTGGTTGTGCGTGACCGAGGGCCCGAGGTGGATCCCGTCATCGCGCTCGGCGATCTCGGCGAGGCCGGGGATCCGGCCGACGTCGACGAGCACCTCCACCGCAGGATGTGCAGCACGATCGAGTTCGACCAGCAGGTCGGTGCCGCCGGCGATCGGGCGGGCGGCAGCCCCGTGCGTCGCAAGGATCTCGAGTGCGGCGGGCAACGAGGCGGGCGCCACATACCGCGGGACGCGTGTGGCGCCTCGCTGCACCGCGTGCAGCGCACCCTCGATCGTGGTCATCGCTCGTCTCGCACGTACGGAATGCCGAGTGCCGCCGGCGCGCCGCTGCGACCCGACGACCGCACGCCCAAGATGACGAGTACGAGGATCGTCAGCACGTACGGCAGCATCGCCAGGAACTCGGCGGGGATGTCGACACCTTCGCCCTGCAACCAGAAGTTGGCGCGACGGGCGAACCCGAACAGGAACGCGCCCGCCAAGACACCAACCGGCTTCCACGAGGCGAACACGACCAGCGCGATGGCAATCCACCCGGTTCCGGCCGTGGTGCCGGCCTGGCTCCACGAGGGGACGAGGGCGAGCACCAGATACGCACCGGCCATACCGGCCAGGAAGCCGCCGGCCATCACGTGGACATACCGGAACGCGCTGACCGAGACACCCATCGAGTCGGCGGTGGCGGGCGACTCGCCGACCGACCGGACCGCGAGGCCCGACTTCGTGCGGTTGAGATAGAAGGCGATCGCGAAGGCGATCGCGATCGTGATGTAGACCACCGGGTCCTGATCGAAGAGCACCGGACCGAGGATCGGGATGTCCGCGAGTGGGCCCCAGCTGATCTTGTCGAATTCCGGTTCGAGGGGAATTCCCTCGATCGACTTACCGACGAACGTGGAGAGTCCCGTCCCGAAGATCACGAGGGCGAGTCCCGACACGATCTGGTTGGCGCGCAACGTAATCGTCAAGAAGGCATGGATGAGCGAGAACACCAGACCGGCGACACTGCCGGCCAGCAACGCCAGCCAGAGATTGCCCGTGTTGTCACCAGCCTGGAATGCCGAGACGGCGCCGACGAGCATCATGCCCTCGACGCCGAGATTGAGAACACCGGCCTTCTCCGACAACAACTCGCCGAGCGCGGCGAGCGCGATCGGCACCGCGGCTCCGACCGACGCTGCGAGCGTGAGGATGAATGCGGTGTCGTTCATGCCGCCGCTCCCTCTGTGCCGGAGGTGGAACTGGACGTGCGGGTGATGGTCAGCCGGTTCTGCGAGAACACCTCACCACCGATGGCGAACAGCAGAATCGCGCCCTGCAACATCAGCGAGACCTCGACGGGAATCCGCTCGCCAGGCAGACCCTGCAGGGCGATGCCCGCGTTGCGTAGTCCGCCGATGAAGATCGCCACGAGTACGACGCCGAACGGGTTGTAGCGGGCGAGCGCGGCGACCACGATGCCGGTGAAGCCGAGCCCGAGTTCGAGCCCGTTCGGGTCGAGTGCGTACGCCCGTCCCGCCACCTCGGCGCCGCCGGCGAGTCCGGCGAGTGCACCGGAGATGAGCAACGCCACGATGATCGTGCGCTTGACCGGGATACCGGCATAACGGGCGGAGTTCTCGGACGATCCGACGACGTTCATGTCGAAGCCGATCGACGTGTACTTGATGAGCACCCAGATGATGAGGGTGACCAGCAGGACGATGACAAGACCCCAGTGCAGCCGCGTGTCGCTCCACTGCGGGAAGCGCGCTCCGTCGGGGATCTTCTTGCCCTGCGGGAAGTTGGTGGTCTCGGGGTCGCGCCAGTACGAGCCCGAGCCGAAGATGAGGTAACGCATGAAGAACAGCGCGATGAACGTGAGCATCAGCGTGGTGATGATCTCGCTCACACCGAAGTACGCCTTGAACAACGCGGCGGGCGCCGCCCACAGCGCGCCACCGATCGCGGCGGCGATCATCACGATGACCGTGCCGAGCACCCACGACATGCCGTCGGTGAGCGCGAGAGCGGCCCAGCTGCCGAAGATCGCCCCGAAGTAGAGCTGGCCCTCGGCGCCGATGTTGAACAGGTTCATGCGGAACACGATCGCTGCGGCGAGACCGGTGAGGATGAGCGGGATCGCGATCGTGACGCTGTCGGTGAATCCGAAGCGCGTCGTGAAGCTGGCCTCGAAGATTTCGCGGTAGACCCGGATCGGATCGAATCCCTCGATGCCGAGGAAGATCGCGGCTCCCAGCAGCGCCGCGAACACCGACAACACGGGGGTGAGGACGCTGTACCACCACTTACGTTCGAGGCGACGTTCGATGCGGATCTGAAAGGGCATCATGATGCGCTCCGATCGAAGCCGGCCATCGCCAGGCCGATCTCCTCGATGTCGAGTTCGTCGGTCGGCCCCTCGAGGGCGATGCTCCCCCGATAGAGCACCGCGACGCGGTCGGAAAGGCTGCGCACCTCGTCGAGGTCCTCGCTGATGATCAACACGGCCGCACCCTTCTCGCGGGCCTCGTGAAGGAGACCGCGGACGAATTCGGCGGCGCCGATGTCGAGCCCTCTGGTGGGGCTCGAGACGATGAGTGCCTGTGGCCCCCCGGGCTCGCCGAGCCCGTCGAGTTCGCGGGCGAGCAGCACCTTCTGGGAGTTGCCGCCGGAGAGCAGCCGCGCCTCGGCGTCGGGGCCTGGTGTCTTGATCTCGTAGTCGTCGATCGCCTCGGTGACTTCGGCGCGGGCAGCGCGCCGGTCGACGAAGAACCCGCGCGGCCGGGTGAGGAGCATGTTGTCGGTGAGGCTGAGGTTCGGCACCAATCCGGTGCCGAGGCGGTCTTCGGGCACGAACGAGAGTCCCGCGCGGCGTGCCGCCTTCGGTCCCTTTCCGGTCACGTCGGTGCCATAAACGGTGACCGTGCCCTCGTCGGGCGGAACGACCCCTGCCAGCGCGCGGGCGATCGGGCGTTGGCCGTTGCCGGCGACACCTGCGATACCGAGAATCTCGCCACGGTGTACCTCGATGTCGACGTCATCGATGAGGACCTGGTCGCCCTCGGACAGCTTCAGACCCAGGCCGGCGATTCCGACCTCACGTCCGGGCGCGGCGTTCGAACCGCGCCTGATCTCGACCTCGACCGGACGGCCGACCATCAATTCGGCGAGGTGTCGCGGGCTCGTGTCGGCGGTGGCGACCTCGCCGGTGACGGCACCGGCACGCATCACGGTGACACGGTCGCTGATCTCCATCACCTCGCCGAGTTTGTGGCTGATGAAGACGACCGCCTTGTCGACCGCGGTCATCGCACGCACCGTTTCGAAGAGCGCCTCGACCTCAGGCGGCGTGAGGACCGCGGTGGGCTCGTCCAAGAGAAGCACGTCGGCACCGCGGTAGAGCATCTTGACGATCTCGACGCGCTGGCGCTGACCGACGGTGAGATCGGAGATCAGGGCGCGGGGTTCGACGGGCAATCCGAACTGCTCGCCGAGCTCGCCGACCCGTCCTTCGATTTCGCGTTGCTTGAGGAGACTCGCCTGGTACGGATCACCCAACACGACGTTCTCCGCGACGGTGAACCGTTCGACGAGGCGGAAGTGCTGGTGCACCATGCCGATCCCGTGTGCGAGGCCCTCGCGCGGACTGCGCAGGTTGACCGGCTTGCCTGCTCGGAGGATCCGACCCTGGTCGGGTCGGTAGAGACCACAGAGCATCGCCGCGAGCGTGCTCTTGCCGGCCCCGTTCTCGCCGAGCAGGGTGTGCACCTCGCCCTCGTCGACGTGGAAGTCGACGTGATCGTTGGCGATCACACCCGGAAACAGTTTGGTCACCGCTTCCGCGCGGATCGCGGCCGCCGGGCCCGAACGAGTTTCGTCCGGGCCCGGCTGGTCGGAACTCATGTCAGCCTGTGGCGCTTCCGATGACACCGGCGACGAAGTAGTCCATTCCGAGCAGGGAGCCGAGATCGACGACCACACCTGCTGCAACGACCTCGTTGCCGTCCTGGTCCAAGATCGGGCCCGTGAAGGGCGCGAACGAGCCGTCGATGATGGATGCGGTGACGCCGTCGATCGCGGTGCGAGTCTCCTCCGGAACCGTCTCGGAGACCTCGGCGAGCTGGACGGTGCCGTCGGCCATGTTGCCGTAGAACTGATCGGACGTCCACGTGCCGTCAGCGACAGCTTGCACAGCCGCCGTGTAGAACGGGCCCCAGTCCCAGACCGGTGCGGTCAGCCAGGCCTCGGGGGCGAAGCGCGACATGTCGTCGTTGTAGCCGACCCAGAATGCACCGGCCTCCTCCGCGGCCTCACCGGCCGAGGGCGTGTCCTGGTGTTGAGCGATGACGTCGGCGCCACCGTTGAGCAGTGACTCGGCGGCCTCCTTCTCGATCACCGGGTCGAACCAGGTGGAGGTCCAGACGACCTCGACGGTGGCGTCGGGGTTGACCGCCTGTGCACCGAGGGTGAAGGCATTGATGCCGCGGATGACCTCGGGGATCGGGAACGCAGCCACGTAGCCGAGTTGGCCGGACTCGCTGGCCGCTCCGGCGGCCATCCCCGACAAGTAGCGAGCCTCTTCGGCGGCGCCGAAGTATGTACCCATGTTGTCGGAGACCTTGAAGCCCGTGCCATGTTCGAAGACGACGTCCGGGTACTCCTCGGACATCGCGAGCATCTGGTCCATGTAGCCGAACGACGTTCCGAAGATGATGTCGTTGCCGTCGCGGGCCAGCCGCTCGAAGACGGCCTCGGACTCAGCCCCTTCCGGCACGCTCTCGAGGAAGGAGGTCTCGACGCAGTCGCCGAGATTCTCCTCCAGGGGGAGGCGGCCGTCGTCGTGCTTCTTGGTCCAGCCGGTATTGCCGATCGGGCCGACGTACACGAACGCGGCCTTGACGACCTCGCAGTCGCCGCCGCTGTCGGCGGAGTCGTCGCCCCCGGCAGCCTCAGTGGATTCGGCGGCGGTGTCGGCGGTGGTGTCCGACGACGAGTCGTCGGAGTCGTCACTGCCGCACGCCGCGCCGACGAGCGCGATCGCCGCGAATGCGGCAACCGAGCGCGTCAGTGCTCGAGTCGATGTTCTCTTGTTCACGCTGTTTCTCCTGTTTGGATTCGCCCTGATCGGGTCAGGTCGTGGTGGTGGGTGTTGTGGATCTTGATCGTCGCGGTCATGCGGCGGCTCATACCGACGCGCCGGTGCGGTGGCGGATGAGTTCGAAGGTCATGGCGCTCGGTGGGAACCAGGTCCGACTGTGCCAGATGGGGTGTGTGTCGGGCGTGTACCCGATCTCCTCGATCCCGAGCACTGCGACGTCGGCACCGAGCGTGCTCGCGGGGTGCTCGACGTCGGAACCGAGACCGGCCGAGATGCGTGCCACCTGCGAGGTGGTGCGGACGCCTGCGTCGCCCTCGAGAAAGGCGAACAACGGCTCGGTGATCTGCGGTGAGCGAAGCGCCCGTTGCGCCAACTCGTCGCCGAGTACAGCGACCGGGATCGAGTTGTCGACGTAGATCAGCGCGCGATCGTCGGCCATGAACCGCTTGGCCGAGCGAAGGATCTCGTCGTTCACGCCGAGCGCCAGTGTCTCGGCAATTCGCGGTCCGGCCGGTCTGATCGAGATCTCGTCGAACACGATCTCGGGTTCGGCACCCGCCGTTCGCAACAGTGCGGTGAGGTCGATTGCCTCAGCGAGGTTGTTGGTGAGGCTGCTACCGACGGCGACGAAGTTGCCGACGCCGTGGCGCTGGACGATCATTCCCCGGCGCACGAGCGAGCCGATCGCCGAACGGACGGTCGCCCGACTCACGCCGAATTCGGCCGCGAGGGCGGGCTCTGATGGAAGCTGGTCGCCCGGCGCGAGTTCATCGTCGAGCAGTCGGGCGGCGAGGATCTCCTCGGTCTGCACGGCAAGGGAGGGCTGTCGGATCGGCCGCTGCCGATGCTCGCTCCTCGTCATCCCCCGTACCCCGGCCATGCTCCCCCCTCGATCGAGATGACGCATCCCGCGCACGCAACATGTCGGCATGTCATCAGATGGCTGCCATCTAACATAGTGACAAGCAGATCGGGGCGCAAGCCCGAGTCTGCGACACAAGCCTTGAGGATCACGGGCCACTGGGTTAACATTCTGTTCGATGCCTGGCGCCGATCGGCGTGCAGGGCTCGAAGTTCGAGGGGAATCGCGTGCACCACACCGTCCGACAACACCGGATCGTCAGCTACCACCGGCCGATCGCGCTCGGCGACGCCGTCGCCCTGCTCACCGAGCCGGATCGCCTCATCTACGCGGGTGGCACCACCATCCATCACACCACGACCGGCGAGCCGATCGAGGTCGTCGACCTGCAGGCGCTCGGCCTCGACCGGATCGAGTCGGCCGACGCGGACGACCGGTCCGTACGACTCGGGGCGACGGCCACACTGCAGGCGATCAGCGAACACGCCGGTGTCCCGGAGGCGGTCCGCGACGCCGCGCGTGCGGAGCTTCCCAGCACACTCCGCACGCTGGCTACCATCGGCGGCACGATCGGTGCGGCCGCAGCCGACAGCATGCTGCTCGCATCACTCTTGGTGCACGATGCCGAGGTGTCCTTCGCCGACGGTCGCGTCGAGCCACTCGACGGAGTACTCGACGCGCATTCGAGCGGACCGAACGACCTCACCGCTGCTGATCAGATCGCCCCTGGCCTGATCGATCCTGGCCTGATCGTGGCGGTCGAGATCGGCACCAACGGTTCCACCGCCACCGCGGCAACCGGTCGGACCCCTGCGGACACACCGATCGTTGCCGCCATCGCGCGACGGGCCGGGGACGGGCTGCGGCTCGCGCTGTGCGGCGTCGCCGACGTGCCGATCCTCGTCGCCCCGGACGATGTGACAGAACTCGAACCACCGTCGGACTTCCGCGGGTCGACCACCTACCGACGCGAACTGGCCAAGGTGCTCGCGGCCCGAGTCGTCGAGGAGCTGTCGTGAGCGAAACGATCGAAATCGAACTCAATGGAGCGCTGGTCGGCCTCGAGACCGAGCCACACGAGTCGTTGCGCACCGTGCTTCGTCGGGCCGGAATGTTCAGTGTCAAGTTCGGGTCGGCCACCGGCGAAACCGGCGCCGGCGCGGTACTGCTCGATGGCCGGCTGGTGTCGTCCGACGTCGTGCTGGCGATGCAGGCCGACAGGCACCGGGTGACGACGGTCGAGACCCTCAACACGAGCCCGGACCTCCACCCGATCCAAGCCGCATTCGTGGCTACCGGTGCGCTGCAGTCCGGCTACTCAGCCGGGGCGATGATCCTCGGCACGATGGCGCTCCTCGAACGCGATCCCGATCCGAGCGACGACGACATCCGCGACATGCTGTCGGGCATTCTCGACCGCGAAACCGGCTACGTGAAGCCGGTCGAGGCGGTCCGGCGCGCGGCAGCGCTGCTGCGCGGTGATGCGGTCGAGCCGTTCGAGTCGCTCGTGCTCACACCGATGACCGACGGCCGCAATCCGGTCGAGGTCGACCCATCGGACCAGCCACCGAGCGGCTCTCCGGCGGTCCCGCGGATCGTGCCGTCCGCTGACGTACCCGACATGGCGGTCGTCGGGAAGCCCGAGATCAAGGTCGATGCGCTCAAGCTGGCCAAGGGCAACCCGGCCTTCACCGACGACATCGAGCCGCGCGGAATGCTCTACGCGAAGTGCCTCTACAGCCCGCACGCGCATGCGCGGATCGCGTCGATCGACGACTCGGCGGCACGCGCACTGCCCGGCGTCCACGCGGTCCTCCATCACGGCAACACCGCCCGGATCAAGTACGCGTCGGGTGGACAATCGTGGCCCAACCCCCATCCCTACGACCAGGTGAGCTTCGACGACAAGGTCCGCCACGTCGGCGATCGCGTCGCCGCGGTCGCCGCCGAATCGATCGAGATCGCCGAGCAAGCCGTCGGGCTGATCGAGGTCGCCTACGAGGTCCTGCCCGCCGTGTTCGACGAACTCGAGGCGATTGCACCAGGTGCGCCGGTCATCCACGACGAATCCGACACCACCGACATCTTCGACCGCGACCGCAACTTGGTTCACCACTTCGAAGCGCAGCGCGGCAGCGTTGCCGATGGCCTCGCCTCGGCCCATCGCGTCTTCGAACACACCTACCGGGTGCACCAGGTGCAGCAGGTGCCGATCGAGCCACACATCTCGATCGCCTGGCTCGACTCCGACGAACGCCTGATCGTGCGCACCGCCACGCAGGTGCCGTTCCACACGCGCCGGATGCTCGCCCCGCTGGTCGGTCTCCAGGTCAAGGACATCCGGGTGATCAAACCGCGCATCGGTGGTGGATTCGGGGCCAAGCAGGAGATGTTGCTCGAAGACATCGTCGGCCACCTCGCGATCGCCACGCGGCGACCGGTGCGCCTCGAACTCACCCGCGAGGAGGAGTTCTGGGCGAGCCGCACCCGCCACCCACAGACCCTCACCTACACGAGCGGCATCGACGTCGACGGCAACCTCGTCGCCCAGCAGTTGAAGCTGATCGGCAACACCGGGGCGTACGGCACGCACGGCTACACGGTCCAGGCGGTCAGCGGACTCCGCGGGCTCACGTCGTACAACTGCCCCAACAAGCGGTTCGACTGTGACGTCGCGTACACCAACATCCCGGTGCCCGGCGCCTACCGCGGCTACGGCGCGCCACAGTCGCTGTTCGCGCTCGAAGCCCACATGGAAGACATCGCGCGAGAGATCGGCCGCGATCCACTCGAGTTCAAGCGGCAGAACTGGGTGAAGCTGGGCGACGAGCTCAACATCGCGCCGCACATCGGCGAACGCGCCGGGGAGGACGACGGCGAACTCGACGAGTATCCGACCGTCACGTCCAGCGGGGTCGAGGAGTGTGTTGCCCAGGGGCAGCGGGCGATCGGGTGGCATCGCCGCCTCGACAAATCGTGGCGCGAGCCGGCCGATCGGCCGAACATCCGCCGTGGCCTCGGCTTCGCGTTCTGCATGCACGGAACGGCGATCCCCTTCCTCGACATGGGCGGGTGCAGCATCAAGATCAACGATGATGGCTCGTTCAATATGCTCATCGGTGCGACAGACCTCGGCACCGGAGCCGATACGGTCATCGGCCAGATAGCTGCCGAAGTCCTGGGTGTGCCGCTCGACGA
>JASJHI010000173.1:0-4303 GCA_033791105.1 Acidimicrobiia bacterium
GGGCCGTGTGCCAGAGAACGTCCGTCCACTCACTCACTGCCATCCAGAACGCGCCCGGGTCGGCCAGCGACCAGTCGAGCAGAGTGTCGTAGTCGTCGAACTTCAGGCCAGTGGTCCGAGTGATGTGTGTCGCGAACTCAGCCAGCCGGCTCCGCGCCCATGCGTCGGGGGCCGGTGTCCAGCAGGTTGCGCCGCGATCGCTCATGCGCAGCTCGCCCGGCGACCGCGCACGAGCGTGAGCGGATACCTCGGATCTGCGCGCTTTCGCTCACACTGCTTCGGGGTTGTCGACACGGAGCAACCGTAGGCCCCGGGCCGCGACGCCCCGCACCGCTGTGCGCTGCGCCTCAGGCGGCGTCGGGACCGGACTCCCGTACGCGCTCGACGTCGCGCATCGCCTCGCGCAGTTCGCCGAGCCAGTCGTCCTCGTGACGTCCGACGAGCCGCACGCACCACGCCAGCGCGTCGGCCCGTGACCGTGCGATGTTCGCCGCGACGAGCGTGTCGAGCACCTGTCGCTCCGGCTGACGCAACCGCGTCATCACCGGCGCCGCAAGATGGGTGAACAGTTCGGTCCGTTCGCCGATCGACACCGCCCACGAAACCTTCCGCTCGAAGCGGTGTTCGGCTTCGCGGGCGATCGAGATACGACGCTGCTTGGTGTCGTCGCGGAATCCGGCGATTCTGCCGTCGATCGCTTCGGCCCGATCGGCGTCTGAGGCCTGCTCGTCGAGGTCCGGCACTGCCACCGAGATGGTCACGACGATCTCGTCACGATCGATCTCGATCGTCGGCGCTGCTCCGGCGCTCCAGTCGTCCGGCAGGCGACCGGTGAACCACGAGGTGATGGCGGACTGCTGCTCTCTGTTCATCTCGTCAGTGTATCAGGTATTACATCATTACTTCCTTGCGACGTACCAGTGTTTCCGGACGTCTACGCTCGTGGCGTGCCGCAAGATTGGACCAAGCCCCCCACCGATGACGTTGCTGCAGCCGACGAGCGACTGACACTGATGACGTTCCTCGACTACCAGCGGGCGATCCTCGCTCGCAAGGCTGACGGTCTGACCGACGAGCAAGCTCGGCGAACCGCCTGCCCGCCGAGCGATCTGTCGATTCTCGGCCTCATTCGCCACATGGCCGATGTCGACAAGGGCTGGTCTCAGCGCGCAGTCCTCGGGGCCGACGCCGAACCGATCTACTTCGGCAACTCCCACCCCGACGGCGATCCAGACGGCGACTTCCACCCGCCGGAAGACGCCACACTCGACGAGGCCGTCGCGACCTATTGGGACGTGATCTCCGAGTCGAACCGGATCTTCGCCGGCGCCGCGCTCGACGACATCGAGGCCGGCACGCGCGGGATGTACAGCGTGCGGTGGATCCTCGTCCATCTCGTCGAGGAGTACGCCCGCCACTGCGGCCACGCCGATCTGCTCCGTCAGGCGATCGACGGCGCGACCGGCGACTGATTGCAACGGGCGCTGGCCGTCCTCTGACGTCGGCTGATCGGACGACGCCGACGGAAGGCATCGACACGCTCCGGCGCGAGATGCACCGCCGAGGCTGGGTGAGAGTCGCTCCCAACGCCGCTGTCGAAGGCGTCAGTCGGCGACGAGGCAACCATCGAACGCGCGGCGCAACTCGACCTCGTCGAGGTCAGCGGTGCCGATGGCGACGATCCGGCTGCGCGCTCCTTCGGGACCCGACGGCGGCGCCGACGTGAGCTCGCAACGTCGGGCGACAGATTGGAGCACCATCCGCTGCAGGCCGTCGGACCCCTCGACCCACGCGAACCCCTTGCAGCGATAGACCGAGCCGGGCAGGTCCTTGCGGATCATCTCGCGCAGTACCGCCTCGTCGAAGACGCGGTCGGTCTCATACGTCCACGTACTGAACCGCGACCCATGGTCGTGATCGTGGTGCTGTTCCGAGTCGGCGCTGGATGCGGGATCACGTCCGGCGCCGAGCAGTACATCGAGCGGGACCTCACCGCGGACCGCCTCGACGATGCGCACCTTGTCCATCATCGTGTCGATCCACTGCCGGATCCACGCCAGCATGTCCGGACCGGCGAGGTCGACCTTGTTCAGCACGACGAGGTCGGCGAACGCGATCTGACGCGCCTTGAGCATCAACAGATCCTGTTCCTCGTCGAGGTTCCGGAATATCTGGTCACAGTCGACCACGCAAGTAACGCCGTCGAGCCGCAGCCACTCCGGATGCTGCGATCCGGCGAACGTCGCCCAGATGCTGGCCGGATCGGCCACTCCGCTCGCCTCCAGCACGAGGTGTTCAGGCGGCACCTCGAGTGTGACGAGCTGCTCGACCGCTTCGATCAAGTCGTCGCGAATCTCGCAGCAGACGCAGCCGTTGGCGAGGCTCATCATGTTCTCCTCGACACCGACCACGAGTTCGGCGTCGATGTTGATCGACCCGAAGTCGTTGACGAGCACGGCGATCCGGAGACCGTGGTCAGCGGTCAGCAAGTGGTTGAGCAGCGTCGTCTTGCCCGCGCCGAGGAATCCCGTGAGGATCGTCAGCGGGATCTCGTGATGTACCGGCGTGCCGACGTCGGCTGCCGGCCCTGCGGTTTCAGTCGGCATCCGGGTCGATGCCACGCGCCCGCAACATCTCGCGCGGGTCGATCGTGAAGCCCTCTTCGGGCCAGGACTGCACCGGAGGACGGTCGGCGTCCGGTGGATAGTAGAGATGCGGGTCGATCTCCATGTCGCGCAGGAACTGTTCCTGCTGGGTCTCGCGCGGCATCTCCGGTCGTGGCAGTTCCATCTCGTCGGGGAACGGCCGGGGCAGCAGCCAGCGCGGGTCGAGCGGGGCAATCGCAGCGCCGTCGGGGATGGCGGCCTCGCGGGACCAGATGCGATCCTTCGTGACGTTGACAACCTGGATGTCGGGCCCACCGAACTGCCACAACCCGTCGTAGTTGGCGCGCACCTGCGCAACCGATTCCGCCTCGAGCGCAGCCCCCGGGTCCTCGTAGTGAACGATCATGCCCATCCGCGGCTGCACCTTGTTCATCAGATAGCCCGCCGCGTAGTACATCGTGTGCCACGAGTCGATCGTGTACTTCGTGAGGTCCTCCGGCACGCCGAACTTGAGAGACATCAGGCCGGGTGTGTCGATCTGCCCCTCGGTGATGAAGACGTCGCATCCGGCGGCGTACTTCTCGGTCTTCTCGTCGGGCCGGCCGTCGCCGGTCCACACCACCGAGAGGCCGGCGTCCTCCCAGTCGAGCCGGTACGCCGACGCGCCGTCCTTGACGTGCGAGCGCGGCCAGTGGCGCACCGTGATGCCCTCCTGGTCGTAACAGATGCCGTTCTCGTCTTTCCAGTCGAACTCGGTGACGTCCATCTCGAAGCCCGCCGACACGGTGACGTGGAGGAAGTTCTCCTCGTGCCAACGCATCATCTCGCGCATGTGCTTGGCCATGTGCTTGATGCCGAGTTCGGGTGTCGCACCGGACGGTCCGTAGAGCCGCAGCGGCTGCCAGCGGCCTGCCCACGCCGTGAACGGGTACATGTACGGGATGTCGGCGTAGTGATCGCCGTGCAGGTGGCTGATGAAGATGTCGTTGATGAACATCGGCGGGATCTGCATCGCCAGTGCGTTCTTGACGCTGCCGTTGCCCATGTCGAAGAAGAAGCGCCGCGGTTGCGGCTGGCCGGTGCCGCATTCGACGAGGATGCATGTGCCCGCTTGACTGCGAGTCGGAGGCCAGGGCGTGCTGCCCAGCACGATGATCCGCATCTCGTTCTTCGGCAGAATCTCGGTGCCCGGGAAGTAGACGTTGCGATTGTTGATCGTCGTCATCGGCCGGTAGTACTCCGGCAGGCTGATTCCCCCACCTGCAGGAGTGCCGTAAGGATTGCTGGGTTGCGTCATGGTCAATTCCTCGCAAGCGTCGTGGCTCAACTGGTTGGCCGCGCCACCCTAGATGCGCCCACCACCCAGAGTTGACGATCGGCTCTGCTCGAGCACGGCCATGCCCGACCTGACGGCTTCCCGAACATCCCGGAGTGGTCAGCGGGGGAAGATGTTGCGGCGATCCACGAGGAGCACAGGGATCACCACATCGACCTCGGCGCGCGCCGATCGATGCCGTTCGCCGATCCAGCGGCCGACGGGTACGGTCGGCCGATGGCGACGGGGCATCTTCGTGCGACTGCATTCCGCGGTGATCCGGATGTCGACGAACTGCATTCGTTCTTCCTTCCGGACCGCCATTTCGCGGGAGACACGCTGTGGACCTTCGGTACTTCACTCAAGTCCGCGTACGTCAACT
>JASJHI010000174.1:0-25485 GCA_033791105.1 Acidimicrobiia bacterium
ACGGCGTCAAGGCCGCCGACGTGCACGCCGCCGAGGAGCATGCCGTTCGGTGAAGCACGTTGCGCACCTCCCGGGCGTTCTGAGCGCTGTCGAGCTGCAGACCACCGGCGAGCACCTGGTCTCGCTGCAGCTCGACACCGGGATGATCCCATGGTTCCCGGGCGGCCATTGCGACCCCTGGAACCATGTCGAATCCGCCATGGCGCTCGACGTCGCCGGCTTCCACGTCGAGGCCGAACGGGCCTACGACTGGCTGGTCCACACGCAGCGCCCCGATGGGTCGTGGCACGCCTATTACCACTGCGACGGATCGATCGAAGACGCCAAACTCGACACCAACGTGTGCGCGTACGTGGCCACCGGCGTCTGGCACCACTGGCTCTGTACCGGCGATCTGGCTTTCGTCGAGCGGATGTGGCCCACCGTCGAGCGGGCACTCGGTTTCGTCCTGTCGCTGCGCCGCGACGACGGACTGTCGGTCTGGGCGGTCGAGCCGGGCATGCGGCCATGGACCTATGCATTGCTCACCGGCACGGCGAGCACACAACACGCGCTTCGTCTCGGTGCGGCGACGGCGCGCCTGCTCGGGATGGAAGCGGTCGCGGAGTCCTGGATCGAATCCTCCGACGTCAAGATCGCAGCGATCCGCCGCGAGGTCGAGCGGCCGGAGCGGGCCACGAGTGCGTTCGAGCCGAAGACCCGATGGGCGATGGACTGGTACTACCCCGTGCTCACCGGCTCGCTCACCGGCGAGGGCGCCAAGGCCCGGCTCGCCGACCGCTGGGAGACGTTCGCGATCGAAGGTCGCGGAATCCGCTGCGTCAGCGACGAACCCTGGGTGACCGCCTCCGAGACTGCCGAGTGCGCCATCGCGTTCGCGGCGATCGGTGATCTCTCGACGGCGGCCGATCTCCTGCGCTGGACGCGCACACACCGCCGGTCCGACGGCTCGTACTGGACCGGCATCGTGTACCCGGAGCGCGAACTGTTCCCGTTCGAGGAGCACACCTCCTACACGGCCGCCGCGGTTTTGCTCGCGGTCGACACGATCACCGACGCCTCACCGGCCTCGCGCATCTTCGTCCCCGCGCCGGCCGCCGATTGAACCACAGCCGGCCGCGGCGACACTCCCCTATGCTCGCCCCGATGTCATCGGGCCCTGTGCGTACGATCCTCAGCATCTGGAGCTGGGCCGTCCTCGGCGTCTTTGTCGCCGTCTGGACACCGATGGTCGCAGTCGTTCGACTCGTCACGATGCCGTTCGACCGGGGTGCGTACACGGCGGGCTACCTGTTCCGCAGGATCGCCGTCGCCCACGAGAAGTTGACGCCACAATGGCGGTTCCACACCTCCGGCGACTTGCCCGACGACATCCACCACCGCCCGCGGCAGCCGTATGTCGTGGTCGCCAATCACGAGAGCTTCGTCGACATCCTCCTGATCTCGCACCTGCAGACCGAGATGAAGTGGATGTCCAAGATCGAGATCATGAAGATCCCTGGCTTGGGCTGGATGATGCGGCTCGCCCGAGACATCCCCCTCACCCGAGGTGATTCGACCTCGGGCGCCGCCGCACTGGCCGCGTCGACCGAACGGCTCGAGTCCGGTGTCTCGGTGATGATCTTCCCCGAGGGCACACGGTCGAAGACCGGTGAGATGCGCAAGTTCCGCGCCGGTGCCTTCAAGATCGCGATCGACGGGCAGTACCCGATCCTGCCACTCGCCGTGCACGGCACTCGTGATGCGCTGCGCAAGAACGACTGGCGGCTCGGCGACGCCGATGCCGAGGTCCGCGTGCTCGATCCGATCTCGACCGCCGGCATGACGATGGACGACCTGCCCGCGTTGCGCGATCAGGTGCGCAAGGCGATCGCGTCGGCGCGGGCGGATCTGCGGACCGAGTTCGGCGTCACGTCCGAGCCGCCCGGCGGCGACTGACCCGGCACACCAACCGTGCAAGCTCCGCTGCGGCTCCTTCTCGCTCTGCGACCGACCGTCGCGCCGGCGCTGCTGGTCGCGGTCGCGGCGAGCACCGTCGTCTTCGCGTCGACTCCGTTCATCCTGCCGGCCGTGGCCGACGAGTACGGAGTTTCGACGGGAAGGGCCGGGCTCATCTCGGCGACCCAGCTCGGTGGATTCGTTGCGGCGTCCTGGATCGGTGGTCGCTTCCTCAAGCCGGTGAGGTCCGTGTTCATCGCAGGAACGTTGCTCGGTGTGCTGGCGAACCTGGCCTCCGCGATCGCACCCACGTTCGAGGTGCTCGCAGCGATCCGTCTGCTGAGCGGAATCTCTCTCGGGCTCGCCGCTTGGTTCGCCTGGCAAGACGCGTTCGGGGACGACGGCAAGGTCGGAGATGTTGCGGTCGTCGGGCCGCTGGTCGGGATGGTGGTCGCTCCAACCGTCGCTGCGCTGATCGAAACGATCGGCGTGAACGGGGTGTTCGCCGTTCTCGGCGTCGTTTCCGCTGCACCGCTGGTCTTCGTTTCCGGTGTCGGGTCGCACGACGAGTTGCGCCCGCACCGCACTCGCCATGCCGCGACGATGGCCGCCCGCGCGATCCTGCTCGCGCTCGCGATCGTCACTGTCGGCGGCTCATCGGTGTTCGTGTACGGGGTGGCGATCGGCACCGAGGCAAACGGCATGACAGCGCTCACGGTGTCGCTGATCTACAGCGCCAACGCCATCGCTGCCATCCCGGCGGCCAAGTGGTACGGACCGCGCGGGCCCGCCGGAATCTGGTTCGTGTGCACCGCGGTCTGTGCCTTCTCGATCGCGGGCGTACGCAATCCGATCGTCTTCTCGGTCGCGCTCGTCGCGTGGGGTTTCGTCTTCTTCATGGGAGTTCCTGCGGCCTTCGGCCTCCTCGCGGCGCGCTCGAACTTTCCGGAGGAACGTGCCGGCGACGCGCAAGCGGTCATGGCTCTGGGTCGGGTCTTCGGTCCGCTCCTCGGCGGGGTCTTCATCGGCGCCGGGGCCTACATCGGACTCGCGTTCACTTCGGCCGCCATCCTCATGGTCGCCGCGGGCACCCTCCTGTTCGTCGACCGTCGGCGATTCCTCGTCTCGGGCGCCAACGGACGCGGCGTCGTCAGACGAGGCGGGTGAGAACTCGCAGCGAGCCGACGTCGGACCTGATCGCAAACCGCCCTGAGTCGATCGCCGGACGGAAGATCTGCTCGTACGGGGGTCGACCACCATCGGCCGGGTCGGGGAACACATCGTGGATCGCGAGCGTGCCCCCGAGTGCGACATGAGGCGTCCAGCCCTCGTAGTCGAGCCGGGCGGGTTCCTCGCCGTGCCCACCGTCGATGAACAGGAACGACAGTGGCGTCGACCACACGGCGGCGACCGCCGGCGACCGCCCGACGAGCGCGACGACCGACCCCTCGAGATCAGCCGCATGGACGGCCGATCGAAAGTGCGGAAGTGTGTCGATGAGGCCGACCTGCTCGTCGACCACATCGAGGTCGTGGTGGTCCCACCCCGCCTGATTCTCCTCCGATCCACGGTGGTGATCGAGCGCGAACAAGAGCACTCCATTCGACTCCGCCACGTCGCCGAGCCAGATCGTCGATCGCCCGCAGTACGAACCAACTTCGAGCAGCGGCGCGCCCGGCACCGCTCTCGCCGCATCGAGTGCCGCGGCGTGGAGGGCATCGCCCTCGTCGGCGGGCATGAACCCGCGGGTGGCGAGCGCCAGGTCCCGGCGCTCTGGTGTCACCAGGAGTCCCAGTGAATGATCGTGTCGGGCGCCGGACGACCGGCCGGCTTGAAGTCGGTGCCGATCGTGTGGGCCACCGGTGTGTGGCAGACCTGCTGGACCTCGTCGTACGGGATGCCGACGATGTCGGCGACTCGTTGCTCCTGCATCAACCCGACGGTCGTCCACGCTGTGCCGAGCCCCCGGGCACGAGCGGCGAGCATGAAGCTCCAAGTGGCCGGCAAGATGTTGCCGAGCACCGACGGAGCCATCATCTCTGCGGCATCGCCGGCGACACGGCCCGCGGCGCTACACGCGATGACGATGACGGGCGCGCGCCCGAAGTTGTCGGCGAGGTAGTTGGCGGAATCGGTCACACGATCCTGCTGGGCCTGTTCGTCAGCGGTGTCCTTGCGGAGCGAGCCGGCGTAGATGCCGTCCATGTTGCGGTAGATGTCGAAGCAATCGGAGTAGACCTGACCGATCGCCTCGCGCTTGGCCTGATCGCGCACGACGACGAACTGCATCGTCATGTTGTTGGAGCCCGACGGCGACTGCATCGCCAGCGCGACACACTCGCGGATCAGTGAATCGTCGACCGGGCGGTCGAAGTCGAGTCGCTTCCGCACCGCGCGGGTGGTGGAGAGCAGTTGGTCGGGATCGAGGTCCAGCAGTGCCATCCACCCGACGATACGCGAGCGCCATCGCGCGGCACGACGCCGAACCAGGTTCATCGGTGCCGGCCGGTGGGCGAAGCGGTCGCCGCCGTGGCAACATTGCCGCCACATGGACCAACGTGCGCTCGACGATCTGATCGATCTCCTCGACCTCGAGCCGATCGAGGTGAACATCTTCCGTGGCCGCTCACCCGACGAGAATCGCCAGCGTGTGTTCGGCGGCCAGGTCGCGGGGCAGGCGCTGGTGGCCGCGGCGCGGACGGTCGATGAGCCCGATCGTCCCGTGCACTCGCTCCACGCCTACTTCCTCCGCCCGGGAGACCCGTTGGTGCCGATCCTCTACGAGGTCGACAGAATCCGTGACGGTCGCAGCTTCACCACGCGCCGCGTCGTCGCGATCCAACACGGCCGAGCGATCTTCAATCTCCAGGCCAGTTTCCACCGGATCGAGACCGGACTCTCGCACCAGCTCGAGATGCCGGCCGGACTCAGCAACCCCGACGAACTTCCGACCTTCAAGGAGCGGATGGCGCCGTACGCCGAGGAGATCGGCGACTGGTATCACCAGCCGCGCCCGATCGATCTGCGCTACGACGATGGCGGCGGCCCAGCATTCCGCACCGGTCGCACGGCGACGGGCCAGAGAGTCTGGCTCCGCGCCGACGGCAGCCTCCCCGACGACCCGGTGCTCCACGCGTGCATCGTCACCTACGCGAGCGACATGACGCTGCTCGACACATCGATCCTGCCCTTCGGGCTCGGGTTCGGTGACGACAGCCTCCAGATGGCGAGCCTCGACCACGTCATGTGGTTCCACCGCCCGTTCCGCGCCGACGGCTGGCTGCTCTACGACCAGACGGCACGATCGACCGAAGCCGCTCGCGGACTGTCGAGCGGCTCGATCTTCACCCGGGACGGCGAACTTGCGGTGAGCGTTGCGCAAGAGGGCCTCGTGCGGCACGACCGATGATGCCGATCGATCCGATCGCCCGAGGATCCCTCAACGCGCGCCGCATGGCGCTGTCCATCACGGCGCTGATCCTCGGATTCGCCGCCTGCGCGTCCAGCGACGATGGCGCAGCGGACGACTCGGTTCCTGCCGTGACGGCACCGTCGACGCTCGTGCCGCCGCACACGGAGGTACCTGACGATGCACCCGCCGGAGACGGTGGTGTCACCACGATCGAGGGCGAGGAGGGAACCGCAACGACCCAGCCGGCGGTCTCCGACCAGGCCGACCTTCCCGTCGCGCCGCCACCGAGTTCGATCGGTTCGGCGCCGCCGAGCACCACTCCCGGCCCACTCCCCGAACCGTCCGTCGCGCTCGTCGCGGTCGGTGACTTCGACCAGCCGGTCGAGATCGGTTCCCGCCCACAGGACGACCGCCTGTTCGTCGTCGAGCAGCCCGGACGCATCGTCGCCGTCGACGACCTCGACACCGAGGTCGTCCTCGACATCAGCGGATCGACGTCTCAGGGAAGCGAACAGGGGTTGCTCGGCGTCGCGTTCCACCCCGAACGGGAGTTGGCCTACATCAACTACACCGACCGCAACGGCGACACGATCATCGCCGAGTACGTGATCGATCCGGTCACCGCGGTCTTCGATCCGGAGTCGGTACGGATCGTGCTCACGATCCCCCAGCCGTTCAGCAATCACAACGGTGGTGAGCTGGCGTTCGGGCCCGATCGGCTGCTCTACATCGGCGTGGGCGACGGTGGGAGTGGCGGCGATCCCGAGCGCAACGGCCTCGATCTCTCGACGCCGCTCGGCAAGATCCTCCGCATCGACCCGCTGTCTGCGCTCGACGGCGGGTTCGGTGTTCCCGACGACAACCCGTTCGTCGATGTCGGGGGTGCCGACCCGACGATCTGGTCATACGGACTGCGCAATCCGTGGCGGTTCTCGTTCGATCCACTCACCGGCGATCTGTGGATCGCTGATGTCGGTCAGAACGCGCGTGAGGAGATCGACCACGCCGCCGCCACGAACGGACGCAACGCCGGGCGCGGCCTCGGCTTCGGGTGGAGCGCGTTCGAGGGCGATTCTCCGTTCAACGGCGACCAGCCGGTGGCGAACCACACGGCGCCGGTCGTCGTGTACGGCCACGACGGGGGCAACTGCTCCGTCAGCGGCGGCGCGGTCTACCGGGGCGAACTCGTGCCGGCCCTCCAGGGCTGGTACGTGTTCGGCGACTTCTGCTCGGGCACGATCTGGGGATACGACCCCACATCCGCAGGCGCACCCCGCGTGCTCGTGCTGGCCGAACAATCTGCGCTCGCGGCCATCGCCGCCGGAGCGGACGGTGAGTTGTACAGCGTGTCGAACAACGGCAGAGTCGCCCGATTCGTTCCGGCCTGACAGCGGCCGGCGTCAGCGGCGCGCACCCATGAACATGCCCCTGAGCGCCTCGTAGTGCTCGATGACATGGCCGGCGCCGAGCACGACCGCCTCGAGCGGAACGTTCGACATCCGGACCGGGACTTCCGTCTCGCGCTCGATGCGCTCGGCGAGGCCGCGCAGCAGACCACCACCACCGACCAGATACATCCCACGGACGAGGAAGTCCTGCGAGAGCTCGGGGGGCGCCTTCGACAGACAGCGGATGACCGAGGAGACGATTGACGACACGACGTCCTCGATGGCGAATCGAACCTCCTCTGGCGTGAGCAGCACGGTCTTGGGGAGACCGGTCATCAGGTCGCGCCCGCGCACCTCCGCCTGGTTCTCGTCGTGCGTCGGATCGGCCGAGCCAATCGCGACCTTGATCTCCTCGGCCGTGCGCTCACCGATCGCGATGCCGTGCTCGCGGCGCACGTAGTTCTGGATGGCCGCGTCGATGTCGAACGAGCCGACACGGACGGCCTCGAGCGCAACGATGCCGCCGAGGCTGATCACGGCGGTCTCGCTCGTGCCACCTCCGATGTCGATGACCATGTTGCCCACCGGTTCGTCGATCGGCAGGTCGGCTCCGATCGCAGCGGCCATCGGCTGCTCGATCAGGTTCGCGTCCGCCGCGCCTGCCCGGCGTGCGGCGTCCGTGACGGCGCGGCGCTCGACCTCGGTGATGGCCGACGGCACACAGATGACCACCTTGGGGCGGGTGAACCGGCTGACCCCGACCCGTTGGAGCAACAGGCGGATCATTCGTTCGGTGATCTCGAAATCGGTGATCGCCCCGCCTCGCAGCGGACGTACCGCCACGATGTAGCCCGGCGTGCGACCGATCATCTGCCACGCTTCACGGCCGGTGGCGAGTACCTCGCCCGTCTGCCGGTTGAGAGCGATCACCGACGGCTCGTTCAACACGATGCCGCGGCCCTTCATGTAAACGAGCGTGTTCGCCGTACCCAGGTCGATCGCAAGGTCACGCGCCATTCGGGTCATCCTCCGGTGTGTCGGACTCGACCGGATCGTGATGCGGATCCACGTGGTCCGGCGGGGTGTTCGAACCACGGCTGAACCCAGGATCGATGTTGGCCGGTCCGGCGGTCCCGGCGGACGGGTCGGCCGACTCGGTCGTCTCGAGGTGGTCGCCCCGGTTCGGCGTCACTCCGCTCGCGCGATCGGGCCCGCCATCGGTGCGCTCGGTCCCGCTCGTGCCGTCAGGCCCCTTCCCGCGGTCGATCGTCGGGCGCCGCGCGTCGCTCGAGAGCGCGTCGATCTCTCGACGGAAGCCCTCGACGCCATCGCTCGACTTCCGCGATCGGACGAGCGCGAAGATTCCCAGTACGACGATGAAGACGACGACGACAACGACGAGCTGCACTCAACGACTCCCGACCGCGCCGGCCTCGGTCGGAGGCGTGGCGCTGGTTCCCCAGTCGGAACCGTCGGCCCAGACCTCGTGCTTCCAGATCGGGGCGACCTCCTTGATCGCGTCGATCCCGAACCGTCCGGCCTGAAAAGCGTCGGGGCGATGGGGGGACGACACCACGACGAGGACGGAGGACGAGCCGATGTCGACCCGTCCCACCCGATGCAGGAGGACGACCCGACCGGTGGCGGGCCAGCGGCGACGCAATTCGTCGACGATCTCCCCGAACTTCGGTTCGACCTGCTCCGCGTACGCCTCGTACGTGAGATGGACCACATCGTTGCGACCTTCGGCGTGATCGCGAGTGGTGCCGGAGAACATCACGACCGCACCGCAGTCAGGTCGCACCGCCCACTCATACGCAGCAGCGATGGGGAGTTCGGCCTCGGTCAGACCGAGCCAATCTTCGCCATCGCTGGGGCCGTGCACGCTCGCATGGTAGCCGTGCGCCGGCGCGCAGACCGGTGGCCAGGCGGGCGGAGTGCCGAATTTCTCCGTTGGGATCGGCGTGCGGGGCGCGCCCGCGAACCGCGCCCGAACTTCTGGAACTACGCTTGCCCTCTCGTGTCCCCAGCTCCGATCCCACCACACGAGCGCCCGTGGCGACACCCGTCCGAACTCGCGCCGACGAAGGCCGATGTCGAGCCCGAGGCGCATCGTTTCACGCTGCCGCTCATCGTCGGCTCAGCGACAATGCTCGTCATCGCGGTGCTGGTGGTGGCCGTGACGCCGTCGCCGACGGGCACCCAGGAGATCGCGTTGACCGGCAGCACCACGCCCGCCAGAATCACTCCGCGGACGACGCTCGCCCCGGCCGCCGCCCCGAGTGCGGCGGCGAGCGGGATCGCACCTGCTGGAAGGCCCGGCGTCGCACTTGACGACGCTGCGGTCCGGCTGGCCGCCTTCACGGCGATCCCCAACGCCATCGCTGCCACGCCGACGTTCGACATCGACGAACGGCGGCACGCCACACGGCTGCCGCGCGCCGACGAGCACGTACTGGTCCAGACCGAGTGGGCGACCTACCGAATCACGTGGCGCGAGATGCAGTGGCTCGAGCTGGATGGGCCGGCGCTGATCGGCGACGAGACACACGCCGTCGTCGGCTACATCGAAGACGGGTCGTTCTACCCGCTGTTCGATCGTTGACGCCACCACCGGATCGCGGCGAACGAGCAAGCGAGCATGACACCGGCGAGCGCGACCACGCCCCCGCCGAGCGCCAACTCCTGACGTCGGCGTGGCGAGATCATCGTCCACCATCGCTCCTCGGTGGCCTCGACGTAGGCCTGTTCATTGGTGACGGTCGGCACCCAACCCTCAGCGCGGAGACGGCCGTTGGAAACGACCCACGGTTCGCGCGTGTACGGCTGGAGTCCGGGCGGAATCGGACCTCGCTGGAACTGCCACCGAACCCGTCCAAGCACGTCGGACACGCGCTCGGGTAGCGGGATCCGCGGCCGCTCGCCCGAGAGCGCCCGGACACGTTCACCCGCGATCCAGCCGTCAGGAGCGACGTTGAAGACACCGTCGAGGCGACGTCGAACGGCGAGGACGATCGCGGTGGCGAGATCGTCGAGATGCAGAAACTGTGAGGGCGGATCGAGTTCTGCGAACCGTCGGCCGAGCCCTGCCACGAGCGCCCCGGCGAGCCGCGAGTCACCGTGCGCCGACAACGCCACGGCGGGGCGCAACACGCAAGTGGCGCGGCCCGTGCCGCTCTGCCGCCAACCCTCGACCGATTCCTCGGCGGACGCGAGTTGGCGGGCGAACACGAAGTCGACATCGGGCCGGAGCGCCGCCTCCTCGGTGAGCGGCACCGGGTTGTGCGCGAGCGCACCGTACGCCAAGGCCGACGAGACGAAGACGACCTGCGACGCCTGGACCGCATCAGCGGTGAGCAGCGTCGCCGCAGCAAACTCCGTCGCGCTCTCCCGCTTGGCCGCGCGGCGGTCGTAGTCGCTGCTGCCGAGGTCGACGACGACGTCGGCCACCACGTCCGCCGACATTTCAGCGGAGGGTTCCCCGGGCTCGGACAGTGCATCGACATCTGCATGTCCACCGTCGGTCTCGATGACCTCGACCGCATCCTCGCGCAGCAGCGTCGCGACGCGACGGCCGAGTTCCCCCGCCGATCCCGTGACGACCGCGATCAACGCCGCTGCCCGACTCGCACCATCCGCGAACCATAGGCCTTCGCATCGGTCGAAGCGCACTGTGGGGCTGTCCGACAATCGTGGGGCTACACCAGGTTCGGTCATCGGACCGCGAATCGAATCGGCTGGACGTAACATCAGTCCATGGCCGACGACGACATCAACCCGTTCGAAGGTCTGCCGCTGTTCGGCGACCTCTCGCGGGCACTGTCCGGGCAAGGACCGCTCAACTGGGATGCGGCGCGGCAGTTCGCGTTGCTCTCGGCCACCGGGGGCTCGGGGCTCGACGGCGGGTCACCAACCCCGATCGGTGCCAACATCGATCCGACCGTCCGCATCAAGTACGGCGAGCTGGCCGCCATCGCGCGCCCACATGTCGCCGATGTCATGCAGCTCGAGGTGCCCGAGCGTGAGGTCTCCGTCGCGACACCAGAGGTGTGGGCGCAGCAGACGCTCGACGCATATCGTCCGCTGTTCGACGACATGGCCTCTTCGCTCGGCCGGCAGGACGATCTGCCCGATGAGGTCGCAACCGACCCGATGGCCCAAATGATGGCGGGGCTCGGCAAGATGATGGCACCGGCCATGCTCGGCATGGCTGTCGGCTCGATGGTCGGCAGCCTCGCCCGCGGCGCGTTCGGTGTCTACGACCTCCCGATCCCCCGAGCGACGCCCGCCCTGACGCTGGTGCCGCCCAACATCGACTCGTTCGCAGAGAGCTGGAGCATCGATCTCGACGAGCTCCGCTTGTGGGTGTTGTCCCACGAGCTGGCCGGCCTGACGCTGCTGTCGCTCCCACACATTGCCGATCACCTGCGTTCGCTCGTGCAGCGTCACGTCGGCGCGTTCCGGCCCGATGCGTCGGCGATGACCGACAAGCTCACGGGCCTCGATCTCGAACAGTCCGATCCGATGGCCGCCATGCAGCAGGCGTTCGGCGACCCCGAACTGCTGCTCGGTGCGGTTCGCTCGCCGGAACAACTCGCGCTCGAACCCGAACTCGACGCCGCCGTCGCGGTGACCATCGGCGTCATCGATTGGACGGTCGATGCGGTCGCCGTGCGCCTCATCGGTGGCAGCGCGTTGCAGATCGCGGAGGCTGCCCGTCGCCGCCGTGCCGACGTGTCACCGGCAGACATCTTCGTCGAACGGCTGCTCGGCATCCGCCTGGGTGTCGAGCAGACGAGCCGCGGCAAGGCGTTCGTGCAGGGCGTGGTCGATCGGTCGGGCGAGGGCGGACTCACGCCGCTGTTCAGCGGGATCGACGGCGTTCCGACGCCGAACGAGATCGAGGCGCCCGGCCTGTGGCTCGCCCGCGTCGCCGACGCGTAGACGATCCTCCCGATTCGGCCGTCGACGGCGACGAGCCCGCCGCCTCGCGCAATCGACCGAATCCGATGAGCAGATGCACGAGCGTTCCGACGCAGGCGATCCCCACGATGAGGAATCCCATCGCTCCGGGCACCTGGATCGCCACCGCGACAAACGCAGCGAGCGCCCACGCCAATTGAAACCTCGTCTCGAAGACGGCAAATGCCCGACCATGGTTCGCGCCGGGCGCATCGCGCTGGACGATGCTTTCGAAGCTGAGCCGCCCGATCGCCGCCGCGAAGCTGAGCGCGCCCATCAGGAGAACCGCGGCCATCGGGCCGCCGAGAATCGCCGCGCCGATGCCCGCGACGGCCCCGATGCCCAAACACACGATGAGCATGCGCTCCTCGTGCAACCAGTTGCGCAGTGCCGGTGCGACAAGGTTTCCGACCATCGTGGCGAGCGATCCGACGACGACGGCGGCGGCCATCCACGCCGTGCCGTCGTCCAGCGAGCGCAACCAGAACACGAGGTGGAACAGGGTGAATCCGACGCTCGCCCGCAGCACTGTCATCGCCAATGCACCCGCCTGCAGCGGCGCGCTGTGCAGCTGCTCGGATTCCTCGGTGTCGGGACCCTCCGCAGCCACCACGTCGCCAGGCAACTTGGTCGTACTCACCAGCGCAGCAGCGAACAGCAGTGCGGAGTAGATCATCGTCGCGCCCGCACCGAACGTAGCGAGCAGCACCGCTGCCGGGATGACGGCGACCGCCCCGGTGAGTCCCGAGATGAGACCGAGCTTCGAATTCGCCTCGATCAGTTCGGTCGTCGAACGCACCGTCGAGGGCACCAGCGCGGACTTCGAGACGATGTAGGTCTTCTGTAGCACGAGCGAAGCGAAGACGAGCGGAAAGAGTGCGAGCGAGTCGATCGATTGCGCCATCAGCACGAGCAGCACTGTCCTCGACAGGGCGACACCGGAGATGACGAAACGTCGCCCGCCGGGCATCCTGTCGATCATCGGGCCGATGAGCGGGGCGACGAACAGGAACGGTGCGAAGCTGAGCGCCAGGAACAACAACACACGCGAACGCGCCGCGTTGAGATCCATGTCGAAGAACAGCGAATCGGCGAGCGCGATGACCATCGCGGCGTCGCCGCCGACCATCAGTGCGTGTGTTGTTGCGAGGCGTTTGAACTTCGACGGCTGCTGACGCCGTGACGGATGCGCCGCGCTCGTCTGGTCCACGCCGACGATGTTACGGGCGCACGTACTTGTCGCCGAGTCGCCGGATCGTGATAGTCCGCCGTGGACGACTCGCATCGGTCTCGAGGTTCGAGCCGAGGCGGTCGGGCGCGGAGGATGATCAGTCGCGCGTCACGTGTTGTTGCTCGACGGTCCAGTGGTACATCCGCTCCTGCGGATGCGGCTGGAACACGTCGCGCGGGCCCCTGCGCCGCCAGGTGTCGTCAGGCTGCAGCTCCCAGGCCACAACGTCGTCGGCGAGCGCGAAATCGAGTACCTGGTCGAGCCAGGCCCGGTGCCGAAGGACCTCGACAGGGGTCAGCACCTCGACGCGGCGATGGAGGTTGCGGGGCATCAGATCGGCCGAGCCCATGAGATGGACTGCATCGGCGGTTGCGCCCTCGATGCGGCCGCCGTCGGTGACGTTGCCGTGGGCGAAGCGATAGATGCGGCTGTGTTCGAGATAGCGGCCCAGAACACTGCGTACACGAATGTTCTCCGACATGCCGGGCACTCCCGCGCGCAGGCAGCAGATACCGCGCACCAGGAGGTCGATTCTGGTGCCGGCCTGACCAGCGGCATACAACGCCTCGATCATCCCCGCGTCCGCGATCGAGTTGCACTTGAAGACAATGTGGCCGTCCGGTCCGAACGTCGACTCGTGCTCGATCAGATCGAGGAGTTGTGGCCGCAGGTCGCGCGGCGCGACGAGCAACGTGCGGTACGCCTCGGAGCGGCTGTAGCCGGTGAGGTGGTTGAACAACTGCGCCGCATCCGCACCGACCGCGACGTCGCAAGTGAGCAGCCCGAGATCCTCGTAGATGCGCGCCGTCTTGGAGTTGTAGTTGCCGGTCCCGATGTGGACGTAGCGGCGGAGTCGGTCGTGATCGTCTCGGACCACGAGGACAACCTTGGAGTGGGTCTTGAGGCCGACCATGCCGTAGACGACGTGGACACCCGCGCGTTCGAGCTGCTTGGCCCACTGCACGTTGGTGGCCTCGTCGAACCTCGCCTTGAGTTCGACGAGTACAGCCACCTGCACACCCCGCTCGGCGGCGCGCATCAGGCTGCGGATGATCGCGCTGTCACCACCGGCGCGATAGAGCGTCATCTTGATCGATTGCACGCGCGGGTCGTCAGCGGCCTGCGAGAGGAACTCCTCGACGCTGTTGGAAAAGCTCTCGTACGGGTGATGCACCAACATCGGCCGACGGCGGACGACGTCGAAGATGTTCACCCCGCCGTCGTCGGCAACGGCCAGCCGCCCCGGTGTGACGGGCGGCCAGGCCACGTCCTTGAGGTCTGGTCGGTCGAGCGCCAAGAGTTCCCACAGGCAGCTGAGATCGAGTGGAGCCCGGTGGAACGTGACATCACGCCGGTCCAGATCGAGTTCGCGCGTGAGCAGTTCGAGGATCTCGTCGCCGACATCATGCGCCACCTCGAGGCGGACAGCACTGTTGAAGCGGCTCCGGCGCAGCTCCATCTCGACCGCCTCGAGCAGATCGTCGGCTTCTTCCTCCTCGAGCGTGAGGTCAGCGTTGCGACTGACACGAAAGGGTGCCCACTCTTCGACGATCATCCCGACGAAGAGTTGATCGAGCCTGGCGGCGATCAGTTGCTCGACGGGCACGAAGCGCCCCGGGGCGGCCTCGATCAGCCGGGGGAACACGTCGGGCACCTTGACCCGGGCGAACTTCCGATCGGCGGTGTCGGGATCGGCGACGTTGACGGCAAGTGAGAGCGCGAGGTTCGAGATGTACGGGAAAGGATGGCCGGGATCGACAGCCAGCGGAGTGAGGACCGGAAGAATCCGTTCGTCGAAGTAGCCGTCGAGCAGCTGGTGCTCGACTTCGTCCACCTGCGAGTAGTCGATGATCTCGATCCCGGCCGCGGCGAGATCGGGCACGAGCTGTTTGGTGAAGGTGGCGTCGATGCGATCGACCAGCCCGGGGATCCACTCACCGATCGCCGCGAGCTGTTGTGCCGGAGTGCGCCCATCGGGAGTCGGCCGGTCGATGCCTGCGAGCACCTGGTCTTTGAGTGCAGCGACACGAACCTGGAAGAACTCGTCGAGGTTGGTCGACGCGATCGCACAGAACTTCGCCCGTTCGAGGACCGGTATGCCCGGCTCGCCGGCGAGTTCGAGGACACGTTCGTTGAACGCCAGCCAACTCAGCTCCCGGTTGAGGAAGCGTTCATCTGTCATCGCCGACCCCCCTGTGAGTTCTCTGGCTGCGACCGATCTCCTGCGAGGTCAGGCGGACTCGTCTCCATACCCGAGATCCCACTCGAGCGAGACGTTCTCGCGCTCGGCGTCGCGAACGATCCGTTCGCGGTTGCGGCGGAACTGCGGGTCGTCGCGCGGCAACAACACCAGTCGAGCGAGCACGCGGGCGCGGAACTCGTCGAACACCTGACGGTCACCCCAATCGGCGTAGACCTCCCAGTGCGGCGACACCGGGCCGAGGTAGGCGATGCGGGCGTGGGCCCGCGGCTCTTCGTACTCGGCTGCATCGCTCATCGGGCGGAGTGTACCGGCGGCGCCCACCGCGCGAGGTGTCCGGCCGTCCGGCAATGCTTGACCAGATGTTACGGACACGTTACGATCAGGTCTCATTCATGCGACGGATTTCTCGATCTTCGGAAGTCCGTCGGCGGAGCAACCGGCGGATCGTTGTCGAAACGTCCGAGAAAGTGGGAACCAATGTGGTCGCGGCAGCGTCAAGATGACAGTACCCCCGCACGAGAGGCCGATGTCATGAGCAGACGAGCGAAGCGCAACACGACGATGGCACCGGCGGCCGAGCGCCCGGTCGAGCTCTCGGTCGCACCGCCCGACCCCGATTCCCTCACCGCATGGATGGCCGACGGCAACTGCCGCCTGCACCCGCCCGCAACGTTCTTCCCCAGCGACGGTGTCGGTGTCGATCGCGCCCGCAAGATCTGCAAGAGCTGCCCGGTCGGCGAGCGATGCCTCGACTATGCGCTCGACCAGCGAATCGAGCACGGCGTGTGGGGCGGTTGCAGCGAACGCGAGCGGCGGCGGATCCTCAAACGTCGGCGCGAGGAACTGGAACTGGAAGTCGGAGTCGCGGTCGCACTCGACACGAACTGAACGAGCCCGCGAGAGCGCCGGCCTGCTCCTCGCGACGAGCGAGTTCAGTCTGCGGTCGTGCTGTCCTCGACGCTGTCGGAGGAGTCGTCCTCGGACGTGCCCTCGTCGAGGCCGTCCTTGAACTCCTTCTGCGCCTTGCCGAGGTTCTTCGCGAGCTTGGGGATCTGAGAACCCCCAAAGAGCACGAGGACGATGACGAGGAGGATGATCCCCTCGGGACCGCCGAGTGTGAAACCGATCATGGCTCACACGCTACATGGTTCAGGCCCCGACGGTGCTGCGGGCCACCTGGGCACGCTGACGGCGGATGCGCCGACGCTCGCGCTCGGAGAGCCCACCCCAGATCCCGAACTTCTCGCCGTTCTGGAGTGCGAACTCGAGACAGTCGTGGCGCACCTCGCAGCCGCGGCAGACCTCTTTGGCCTCGCGCGTCGAAGCGCCGCGCTCGGGAAAGAAGAGATCGGGGTCGACCCCGAGGCAGTTGGCATGATCGTGCCAATCCTCCTCGGGCTCGACTGGGATCGCGCTGACCGTGATGCTCGATGTGGTGATGAATTGCATGTTGTTGGACCTCCTGCCAGGCCCCCGGAAGGCGACTCGTGCCGCTTCCGTGAATCATTTTTCTGAAGTCGCCGGGTGATGGGCGGAATCCGGCCCCCAAATGCTTGACCCCGACTCGACAACGTTGTAACTACATCGCTGTCATTCAATCACGCCACTCCCCCCTTCTGCAAGGGGACATGCTGGAAGTTCGCGCGGAGCGCGCGAACTCAGCTGGCTCGCCGCGCGTTGCGCGCGAGTGCGCGCTTGCCTTCGATGAAGTCGACAAGGACATAGTCACCGAGTGACTCGGGCGTCGTGAAGAACGCCCGGCCGCGATTGATCTCGGTCATCTTCTCGATGAATGCCCGCAGCGAGCCATCCGCCCCCAGACCGAAGGTGTTGATCCGGATCTGTTCCTTCGTGCACCGGACCACTTCGCGCAGCGTCGCCTCGACCGTCTCGCGAACGGGCGGGTAGTTGAAGAACGGATACCCGTCGGGCGTGATGTGGGCGGTCGGCTCACCGTCGGTGATCATGATGATCTGCTTGGTCCCGGACTCGCGGGCGAGCAGTTGTCGGGCGAGCGTGAAGCCGTGATGCATGTTGGTGCCGTAGACAAAGTCCCATGACACCTCTGGGAGCTGCTCGGCCGTGAGGATTCGGGCGGTCTCGGAGAACCCGACGATGCCGAGATAGTCGCGCGGGAACTGCGAACTGATCAGGCTGTGCAGGGCCATCGCCACCTTCTTGGCGGGCAGGAAGTTGTCGCGCATCGGCATCGACAGCGACAGGTCGAGCATCAGCACGGTCGACGAGCGCGTGAAGTGCTCGGTGCGTTCGATCTCGAAGTCGTCGGGCGCGAGCCGCACCGGCGTTCCCTGTCCCTGACGTCGCAGCGCGTTGCGGATCGTGCGGTTGAGGTCGAGTTGGAACGGGTCGCCGTACTCGTACGCCTTGGTGTCGTAGGTGCGCTCGTGCCCCTGCCCGGTCTGACTGGTCTCGTGCTGGCCGATCTTGTCCTTGGCGAGCTTGGAGAACAGCTCGCGCAGTGCGTTCGAGCCGATCTTGCGGAGCCCCCTCGGCGTCAGTTCGAGGCGCCCCTCCTTCTGCTCGATGAGGCCGGCCTCTTCGAGCATCTTCGTCAGCTCGGACAGGCGCTCGAGTGAACGCGCGGCGTCGTCGCCCATCAGATCGCGCACGCGGTCCATGTCGGCCTCAGCGAGCGCTCCGGGGTTCGATGCGTTGCGAAGCAGATTCTCGAGCTGGTCGAGATCTCCGAGCTCCTGCATCGCCTGCATCGCCTGCTGGAACCCCATCGGGTCCTGCCCCTCGAAGTCGTAGCTCTGCTCCCAGTTCATCTGCGGAAACATCTGCTGCAGGTTCCCCGACAATTGCTGCATCTGCCACTGCAGGTCCATGTCGTCGAGCAGCTGGTCGGAGAGCTGCTGGAGCTGGGCCCGCTGCTCGGGCGTCATCGAGTTGAGCATCGCCTGCATCGCCGCCATCCGGCGGGCCATCTGTTCGAGCAGCTGCTCGACGTTCTCGGGGTTCTCGGGGAAGAAGTCGCCGTACTCCTCCATGAACTCCTCGAAGCCGGCATCATCGCCGCGCTGATGCTTCTCGAGCATCTCGTTGAGCGCCGCCATCATGTCTTTCATCCGCTGCATGTCGGCCGGGGACATGTTCTCCATGGCGCCGCTCATCTGGTCGACCATCTGCTGGCTCAGCTGCTCGCGCAACTTGTCCATCAGCTGCTCGAAGCGTTGCTTCGCCTCGTTCGACTCGAAGTGGTACGCGTCGAGTTCGCGTACCTTGCCGGCGAGGTCGTCGGGCATCAGGTCGAGCCGCATGTTGCGCTCGTCCGCAGCCGACTGAGCGTTCTCCGCTCGGCGATCGTCGCCCGAGTTGAGTGCATCGCGCAGGGAGTTCTCGATCGCATGGCGTTCCTCGTCGACGATGTCGTCGAGTTCGGCCTTGATCTCGTCGTACACGCCGCCCAGATCGTGGCGGTCGAGTCGATCCTGGCGTTGCTCGCGGAGCTGCTCGAGCAGCTCCCGTAGGCCCTGGAGTTGCTCCCCGTCGCGATCCTGTAGACCCTCCTGCATCATCCGGCGCAGCGCCGCATTGACGTCGCCGTGATAGAGCAGCTCATCGGTCAGCTCGTCGAACGCGGCATCGGCGTCGAACTCGAAACCGGTCTGCGTTCCGTCCCAGCGGGAGTATCTGAATCGCTGCGTCATCGTCCGAGTCCGATCTCAGGTGCGGCCGCGGTAGGTGGCGCTCGTGCCGCCGGCGTCCTTGTTGAGACGTTTCGACAGGTGGAGCCCCTCGAGTACGAACTCGACGGCGGCACCGACCGCCGCAGGTGACTCGTCGCCACCGGTGAGCGCGGCCACAGGCGCCCTGAGAGCATCGACCTGTTCGACCAGTCGAGCAAGGTCGACGCTCGAGACGTCCTCGCCGGTGTGCGCGACCGCCCCCTCCTCGAACGCCGTGACGACGTCGCGGGTGAACTCGGGTGGGACCGACTCCTTGAAAACGGTGAGCACGGCACCCTTGATCAGGTTGTCCATGATCGCTCCCTCGCGGCCCTCCTCCAGCGACTCGATCTCGATCTTGCCCATCGAGCTCGCGGCGAGCGCATCGAGGTCGTCGACGCGGGCGACCACCTGCGACTCTCCAGCGCGCAGGCCGCGGCGCAGCGCGTTGGCGGCGAGTGCCTCGTAGTTGCTCACACTGAGACGCACGCTGACGCCGCTGCGCTGGTTGACCTGATTGCTCGACCGGGCGAGGTGGCTGAAGGTCGCCACGACGTCGGACAGGTACTCGGGAACATCGACCTTCACACCCGTTTCTCCGGCGCCGAGCTGCACCGCTTCCTGGTGCATGATCTCTACCTCGGTCGCCACCTCGAGCGGGTAGTGGGTGCGGATCTGGCTGCCGAAGCGATCCTTGAGCGGCGTGATGATCCGACCGCGGTTGGTGTAATCCTCCGGATTCGCCGAAGCGAACAGCATCACGTCGAGCGGGAGGCGGATCTTGTAGCCGCGGATCTGCACGTCGCGCTCCTCGAGCACGTTGAGCATGCCGACCTGGATGCGCTCCGCGAGGTCGGGTAGTTCGTTGATCGCGAACAGGCCGCGGTTGGTGCGCGGCACGAGGCCGTAGTGCAGCGTCAACTCGTCCGAGAGATAGCGGCCCTCGGCGACCTTGATCGGATCGACCTCGCCGATCAGGTCGGCGATCGAGGTGTCGGGGGTGGCCAGCTTTTCGCCGAAACGGGCGTCGCGGTGCACCCACTCGATCGGGGTGTCGTCGCCGTGCTCCGCAAGAAGGTTCCGCGATGCGCGCGAGGTCGGTGCGTACGGATCGTCGTTGATCTCGCTACCGGCGATGATCGGCATCCATTCGTCGAGCAGACCGGTGAGCGACCGGATCATCCGTGTCTTCGCCTGGCCGCGCTCGCCGAGGAAGATCACGTCGTGACCCGCGAGCAGCGCGTTCTCGAGCTGCGGCATGACCGTCTGCTCGTAGCCGGCAACGCCCTCGAAGAGGGGCTCGCCGGCGGCGACCTTGGAGATCGCGTGCTCGCGCACCTCCTGCTTGACCGGACGCGACACCCACCCCGAAGCTCGCAATTCGCCGAGCGTGGAGGAGTGGTCGTCGAGGATCTGCGGCTGATGGTCCGCGTTCGGCTCTGCCATGGGCCGAACCTACAAGCCCCCGGCCCACCCGCGCCATCCGCACCATCCGCGTCATCCGCGCCGCGACGCCAGGCGTCGAACCTGTGTGACCCATTACCGCAAATCTCGACGCTTCCGCTCACACTCCGCCGCCCGCCCGAACCTGTGTGAGCGATTACCGCGGATTCCGGCATTTCTGCTCACGCTGGTTTCCGAACGGCGACGACGACCATTGCGGTCGACGTCACTCCCAGAGACCGACCGCGCGGTCGAAGGCGGCGACGATGGCCGTGATCGGACCGGCCAGCACCTCGTCGACCTCGCCGCGGGTGGCCCCGGGACCATTCTCGATCCAGCCCAGCAAGATCGCGAGCCCATCGGACATCGTCCGGTCGATCGCCGCCCAACGACGTGCCGAACCGAGGCGATCCGTCGTCCAGGTTCGATCGTGGACACTCACGAGGCCCGCTACTGCGAGCAGCGATTTGCGCGCTGCGACGCGGGCGAGTTCCGACGGATCGGAGCCGGCGTCGAGCTCAGTTCGCCAACGGTCGAGATGGCGTCCGATGTCGCCGTTGAAGCCGCGTGCGGCCCGAACATCCGCCGGGAAATCGACCGCACGGTCGACCGGGTCGTCGCCTGCGAGCGTGACGCAGTAGTGGCGGAGGAACACGCGATTGCCATAGGCCTCGTCGCGGTCGCCGACGAGATCGTCGGTGGCACAACATGCGGCGTCGACCGAGCGGCAACGGTTCGCGAACCGATCCGACAGCAGCCTCGACAACTCCGCCCCGACGTGGGCGGGGACGCCGACGGTCAGGAGGTCGACGTCTGAGCTACCCACCTGCGCCATCCCCGTGGCGACGGAGCCATAGACGAGCAGCGAGGCGCGATCCTCCACGCGCGCCTCGAACTCCTCGATCGCGGAAGCGACGACGGGCTCGAATGCCGCCGGCACGCGCCGTCGCCCAGCGCCCGTCACGATCATGCCGGTCGCCGAGATGCCTTCGTCCGGATCGTGCATCGACCAAGCCTGACACGCTCCGTCGGTGACCCGTCGCGGGCCGGGTCGGTACGCTCGCGGCGATGGAACTGGAGGGGCGTTGGGTTGCGGTCGAGGCCGACGACGAGGTGCGACGGCATTCGATCGGCCTGCACGCCGACGACAGCGCCTGGCACGAAATCGACATCCCGAGCCACTGGCGCGACCATCCGAAGTTCGCGACGAGCGACGGACCCGTCATGTACCGCCACCACTTCGAGGCCGACCCGCCCGACGACGGGCGACGGCGGTGGATCACACTCGACGGCATCTTCTATCAAGCCGACGTCTGGCTCGACGGCGCGTACCTCGGCGATCCGGAGGGCTACTTCTTCTCCCACACGTTCGACGTGACGGCGCTGTCGCGGCTCGGACGCGAGCATGCGCTCTCCGTCGAAGTCACCTGCGACCCGCAGCCCGGTGCTGCGCGGCGCACGAACATCACCGGTGTGTTCCAGCAGTGGGACGGTATCGATCACGGGTGGAACCCCGGCGGCATCTGGCGGCCGATCCACCTCCACGACACCGGCCCGGTCAGGGTCGATCGGTTGCGCGTGCTCTGCCGCGATGCCGATGAGCGACGCGCGCACCTCCGGCTGGCGACGCGCCTCGACAGCGACGTACAACGGTCGGTGCTGCTCCGTGCGAGCGTCGACGGGGTCGTGGCGGACGAACAGGACCATGTCATCGCCCAGGGAGCCAACGACATCGAGTGGAGCCTCGACATCGAGGATCCCGCGCTGTGGTGGCCGCGCGAACTGGGCGGCCAACCGCTTTCGACGGTCGCCGTCGAAATCGTGATCGACGGTGTGGTGAGCGATCGTCGTGAGCGGCGCGTCGGACTCCGCCAGATCGAGTGGGACAACTGGATCTGCACCGTCAATGGCGAACGGCTCTTCCTCAAGGGCGCCAACATCCTTCCGGCCACAGCGGGACTGGCCAACGCCGACCCCGAGCGCCCACGTGACGACATCGGACTCGCCGGCGAACTCGGCCTGAACGCACTGCGCGTCCACGGCCACATCGCCGACCGCGGCCTGTATCGCGCCGCGGACGAGTTGGGGATGTTGCTCCTCCAGGATTTTCCGCTGCAGTGGGGTCAGGCGAGATCGGTGCGCCGGCGCGCGGTCGAGCAGGCTCGGGCTGCTGTCGACTCCCTCGGCCACCACCCCTCGATCGCGTTGTGGACCGCCCACAACGACCCCGGAAGTCACGCCGCACGACTGGAGGGTGGCGGATTCGGAGGCCGAGCACGGACCTTTGCCTCCCAGCAGCTCCCTTCGTGGAACAAGACGGTGCTCGACCGATGGGTCAAGCGATCGTTCGAGAAGGCCGATCCGAGCCGGCAGACCGTCGCGCACTCCGGCGTCGCCCCACACCTTCCGCAGCTCGCCGGTACCGACAGCCACCTCTACTTCGGCTGGCTCCACGGCGCGGCGTCCGACCTCGCCGGCCACGCGGCGCGGCTCCCGCGGCAGGTGCGATTCGTCAGCGAGTTCGGCGCCGGTGCCGTACCCGAGACCACGCCGTACATCGACGAGCAGCTGCGCACCCGCGATTGGCCAGACCTCGATTGGGATCACCTCGCCGACGCCCACGGTTATCAGCGCGACGTGTTCGAGCAGCGCGCCGACCCGACGCGCTTCGGCTCGTTCGAGTCGTGGCGGCGTGCCACTCAGCGGTATCAGGCGTACGTCCTCAAGAACCAGATCGAGACCTTGCGCCGCCTCAAGTACCGCCCCACCGGCGGATTCTGCTTCTACGCGCTCGCCGACCCCGCGCCGGTGATCTCCGACAGCATCCTCGACCACGAACGCGTTCCGAAGGCTGCGTTCGACGTGGTGGCCGCTGCCTGCGCACCGATTCTCGTCGTCGCCGACCAACCGCCGACGAGGGTGAAGCCCGGAACCAAGCTGCGCCTCGACGTACACGTCGTGAGCGACCTGCGCGAGCCGATCGAATTCGCGGTGGTCGACGCCACCGCCACGTGGGCCGGCGGGACCCGGTCATGGCGCTTCGGTGGGCCGATCCCCGCCGATGAGGTGGTCAAGGTCGGGCGCATCGACATGCGTGCGCCGTCGCAGCTCGGTGACCTCGCATTCGACCTGACGATGAAAGCCGGCGACATCGAGAGCCGCAACCGCTATCGCACGGCGGTGACCGTCCCGTCACCGTGACGCTCGCCGTTCCCGCAGCGGGGAACACCGACGTTCAGGTCTCGGCGTCGCACCCGACGGAAACCGCAGCTTCCGACGCCGAGAGCTGGACACGCGGGCACCTACTCGTCGAGCCGCTCAGGTGCGCGACAGCTTCTTGCGGTTCTTGAACTTCGAGACGAGGTAATCGGAGTTCATGATCGCGATGTTGTCGATCGAGATCTCCTTCGGACACGCCGCCTCACACTCACCGTGGTTGGTGCACGAGCCGAAGTACTCATCCATCGTGTCG
The DNA here is from genome assembly GCA_033791105.1 of Acidimicrobiia bacterium. Taxonomy (GTDB): domain Bacteria; phylum Actinomycetota; class Acidimicrobiia; order Acidimicrobiales; family Ilumatobacteraceae; genus JASJHI01. The sequence continues at coordinate 23,739 of JASJHI010000174.1, forward strand.
ACCATCACCTCGGTGCGCTTGTAGCGCTCGGACTGCCCCTGTGGAAGCAGGTTGAGATGCGCCAACTTCGCGCCCGTGAACAGGTTGGCCGCACCGTTCGGGCACGCTGCGACACACGCACCGCAGCCGATGCAGGAGGCCGCGTCCATCGAGGCCTCGGCCACCGGCTTGGGGACCGGGATCAGGTTCGCGTCGGGCGCGCCACCGGTCGGCGCGGTGATGAAACCACCGACCTCGATGATGCGGTCGAACGGCGCGCGGTCGACCATCAGGTCCTTGATGATCGGGAACGCGGTTGCCCGCCACGGCTCGATCACGATCTCGTCACCGCTCGAGAAGCTGCGCATGTGCAGCTGACACGTCGCTGTGCCCTGCTCGGGACCGTGCGCCGAACCATCGATCATCAGCGAGCAGGTTCCGCAGATGCCCTCACGGCAGTCATGGTCGAACACCACGGCCTCACGATCCTCTTCGATGAGGCGCTCGTTGAGGATGTCGAGCATCTCGAGGAAGGACGCCTCGTCGCTGATCTCGGGGATCTGATGAGTTTCGAACCGGCCCTGGGCTTCCGGGCCTTCCTGGCGCCAGATCCTCAGCGTGATGTTGGTCAGGTTGCTCATGTCAGTGTCTCGCTGCGGGTCACTTGTAGCTGCGGGTCTGGAACTGGACGACTTCGTACTCGAGCGGTTCGCGATGCTCGTTCGGGGCGGCGGGATCGCCGGTCCACTCCCACGCCGTGACGTGCGCGAAGTCCTCGTCGTTGCGCAGCGCCTCACCCTCGTCGGTCTGGTGCTCGGATCGGAAGTGGCCGCCGCAGCTCTCCTCGCGGGTGAGCGCGTCCTGGCACATCAGCATCCCGAGTTCGAAGAAGTCGTCGACGCGGCCGGCCTTCTCGAGCGTCTGGTTGAGGCTCGTGTCGGCGCCCGTGACCTTCAGATCCTGCTTGAACTCAGCATGCAACGCGGGGATCTCCGACAACGCCTTCTCGAGGCCGGCCTGGGTCCGATCCATGCCGCAGTAGTCCCAGATGATCTTGCCGAGCTCGCGGTGGAAGTGGTCGGGGCCTTTCGTGCCGCCGATCGCCATGTAGCCCTTGAACCGGTCGCGGGCCTCGTCGGCGACCTTCGTGAACTCCTCGTGCGAGGCGTCGGGAATCGGCTTGTTGAGCCATTCGGACAGGTACTGCGAGATCGTGTACGGCAGCACGAAGTACCCATCGGAGAGTCCCTGCATCAGCGCCGAGGCGCCGAGACGGTTGGCCCCGTGGTCGGAGAAGTTGGCCTCACCGGCGCAATAGAGGCCGGGCACGGTGGTCATCAACTCGTAGTCGACCCAGAGTCCGCCCATCGTGTAGTGGCTCGCCGGGTAGATCCGCATCGGGCGCTCGTACGGACTCTCGCCCGTGATGCGGTCGTACATGTCGAAGAGGTTGCCGTAACGCTCCTCGATCGTGTCGCGTCCGAGACGGTCGATCGCGTCGGAGAAGTCGAGATAGACGCCGTTCTTCTTCGGACCGACGCCCTGGCCCGCGTCGACCATCCGCTTGGCGGCCCGCGAGGAGACATCGCGCGGTGCGAGGTTGCCGAAGCTCGGATAGATCCGCTCGAGGTAGTAGTCGCGCGCGTCGTCGGGCACATCGGCAGCCGGACGTGTCTCGTCCGCATCGTTCGGCACCCAGATCCGACCATCGTTGCGCAGCGACTCGGACATCAGCGTGAGCTTGGATTGGAAATCGTCGGACTGCGGG
>JASJHI010000175.1:0-7960 GCA_033791105.1 Acidimicrobiia bacterium
ACGGCGCGCACGAATCCATGAAAGGTATCCACATGCAACTCGCAGCCGAATGGGGTTCGGGCCAGGTTCTCTGGTCGATCCTCTGGTTCTTCCTCTTCTTCGTCTGGTTCTGGCTGGTCATCATGATCTTCAGCGACCTCATCCGCAGCGACGACCTCAACGGTTGGGCGAAGGCGGCCTGGGCACTCGCGATCATCTTCCTGCCGTACCTCGGCATCCTGATCTACCTCATCGTCCGCGGCGGCAAGATGGGCGACCGCGCGGTCACTCAAGCGCAGAAGAGCCAGGAACAGATGGACGGCTACATCAGGCAGACCGCTGGGACTTCCAGCAGTGCCGATGAGCTCACCAAACTTGCCGAACTGCACAACAGCGGCAAGCTCGATGACGCCGAGTACGCCAACGCCAAGGCGAAGGTCCTCAACAGCTGATCCGACGCGGGCAGCACGCCCGCTCGATGCGCAGAACGCGAGGTGGCGATCCCCAGAGGGACGCCACCTCGCTGCGCGTTGCGGTGGATCGCGACGCTCGTTCGACGCAGACCGTCCGGTCTACGATCGGCCACGGATGAGAGTCACCGAACGGATCGACGCGACCCGCCGCCAGTCGATGCACGGGATGGACATCCCGTGGATGGTCCGCCAGTGGGCCGACCGTTCGCCCGACGCGTCCGCCCTCGTCTGGGAGCCGTTCACCGGCGCAGCCCGCACATGGACCTATGCCGACCTCCGCGCCGATGCGCGCTCATTCGCAAGCGGTCTGCACGAGCGCGGGATTCGCAGCGGCGACTTCGTGATCCTCCATCTCGACAACAGTCCCGAGTTCGTCATCGCCTGGTACGCGTGCGCAGAGCTCGGCGCCATCGCCGTCTCGACCAACACGCGCTCGGTCGCCCGCGACATGTCGTACTTCGCGGCACACACCGGAGCGGTGGCGGCGATCACACAGCCCGCCTTCGCCGGCTTGATCGCCGACAGTTGCATCGACCTCCGGTTCGTCGCCGTCACCGAGACCGATTCCGGCGAACCTCGCACCGCACCGGTGTCCACCGGCCGAGACCGGCTCGTCGAGTTCGACGAGATCCGGGGAGACCCGGACGATCTACCGCCGCTCCCCAGCGACCCGATGCGCGACCTCAGCGTGCAGTTCACCTCCGGGACGACCTCGAGGCCGAAGGCCGTGCTGTGGACCCACGCGAACGGCCTGTGGGCGGGCAAGATCTCCGCCACCCACATGCGCCTGCGCAGGGACGATGTCGGACTCGCGTTTCTGCCGCTGTTCCACACCAATGCGCAGGCGTACTCGATGCTGGCGACCCACTGGTCCGGCGGCACGCTCGTCCTCCAGCCACGTTTCTCAGCCTCGAGATTCTGGGAGGTGTCGCTGCGCCAACGGGTGACCTGGTGCTCGACGATTCCGTTCGCCTTCAAGGCGGTGATGGCCCAGCCCGTGCCGGAACACGATTACCGTTTCTGGGGGACGGCCGCCCACCTCCCGAACATCGGCGCCCACTTCGGCCTCGAGACGCTCGGCTGGTGGGGCATGACCGAGACACTCACTCAGGGCATCGTCACGGACCCCGACCATCCGGGGCCACACGCCACGATCGGTCGAGTCGCTCCGGAGTACGAGATCCAGATCCTGCTGCCCGACGGGTCGGCGGCAGGCCCGGGCGAGAAGGGCCACCTCTTCATCCGCGGCGTTCGCGGCGTGTCCCTGTTCAAGGAGTACTACGAAAACCCCGAGGCCAACGCCGAGGCATTTGACGACGACGGCTGGTTCGACACCGGCGATGTGATCCGCATCGACGACGACGGATGGCTCTTCTTCAGCGACCGTGACAAGGACATGCTGAAGGTCGGCGCAGAGAACGTGGCCGCATCCGAGATCGAGAGCGTGATCATGCAGACGCGGCTGGTGGACGAGTGCGCGGTGGTCGCCCAGAAGCACCACATGCTCGACGAGGTTCCGGTGGCATTCGTGATTCCGGCGAGTGACCGTCCGGAAGCCGAGATCGCAGAGGCGATCATCGCACACTGCCGCGAGAACCTGGCGGACTTCAAGGTGGTCCGGGAGGTCCACATCGTCGACTCGCTCCCCCGCTCGACGCTCGAGAAGATCGCCAAGAACGAACTCCGCTCACTCCTACCCGCGATCACCGCCTGACCCGAGAACGTCAGAGCCTCCGAACGCCTCAGCCCGGTGCCCGAACTCCTCACCGATACCGAGATCCTCAACGCCTTCGGCACCATCGCGCTGTTCGGCATCGGTGCCCAATGGATCGGCAGCTTCTTCGGGTTCCCCTCGCTGCTCCTGCTCCTTCCGGCCGGCCTCCTGGCCGGCGACATCCTCGGACTCGTCGACCCCGAACTCCTGCTCGGCGACACACTGTTCCCGCTGGTCACCCTCCTCGTCTCGTTGCTGCTCTATCACAGCGGGCTCCAACTGCGGATCGCCGACCTACCGGGCCGCGCCCGGGTCCCCGTCTACCGACTGATCAGCATCGGACTGATCGTCGCGTTCGTCGGCGGATCGATGACCGCGCTCGTCGTGCTCGACATCCCGACCGATCTCGCGTTCCTCCTCGGAGCGATCACGGTCGTATCGGGGCCGACCGTGGTGGGACCGCTCCTGGCCACATTGCGCCCCCGCAGTCCTCTCGGCTCGATCCTCTCGTTCGAGGGGACGTTCCTCGATCCGATCGGCGCGACCCTGGGCGTGGTCGTGCTCAACATCGTGCTCGCGTCGGGGCGGGGTGGCACCCATCCACTCGCCCAGGGCTTGGGCCGGTTGGGAGTCGGCGTCGCGTTCGGCGCGCTCGCTGCTGCGATCGTCGTCTTCGCCCTCTCACGGTTCTGGGTACCCGACAACCTGGAGGCCGCGGTCGCCGCGATGTTCGCGGTGATCGCGTTCACCGCCTCCGAGGCGTTGTTGTCCGAGGCGGGACTCTTCGCGACGTTGACGTTCGGCGTACTGCTCGGTAATCAGCGCATCGTCAGCATCGAGCGCATCAGGTTGTTCGGCGAGACACTCGAGGTGCTGATCATCGGCGTCCTGTTCATCCTGCTCGGTGCACTCGTCACCGTCGACGGTCTGCGGGAGTACGGCTGGTCGATCGCCGCGATCGTCGCGATCCTGATCCTGATCGTCCGCCCGCTGACCGTTGCGATCGCCCTGGTCCGGACGGACCTCGGCTGGCGTGATCGCGCCCTCGTCGGTTGGGTCGCCCCGCGCGGTATCGTCGCCGCCTCGACCGCTGCCACCTTCGCCGGCAGCCTCACGCTGGCAGAGATCGAGAGCGACTTTCTGCTCCCGGTCGTATTCGGTGTCATCCTCGGCACCGGCATCATCTACGGACTGACCGCACGACCGGTCGCCGGCCTGCTCGGGGTGCGCCAGCCACCCTCGCTCGGCGTCGGCCTGATCGGCGACTCCGAGTGGGTGCTCGCACTCGCCCGAACGCTGCGCGATGCCGACGTCGATGTCATGGTCGGCGTTTCCGAGCCACCCGACGCAATCGCGGCCGACACGCGGAATGCCGGGGTCACGATCGTCTCAGTGCACGAGCACGGCACGCTGCTCGGCCGTGCCCTCCACGAGGCCGACGTCGCCCAAGTGGCCGTCTGCACCGCACCCGGGTTGGACATCGGCGAACTTGCGCTCATCGAGCACTTCGGACGCCGCAATGTCCTCCGGCTGCCCAGCACCCGGGCGAGCGCAGACCTCGACCGGCGGCTCCCACGTCGGCTCAGCGCTCGACCGTTCGCACCGGGCATCACCTTCGAAGACATCGATGATCGAATGGCGGCCGGTGCCACCATCGAGATTCTTGACGCCACCGGGGCGACCGGCCTGCTGCTGGCTGCGGTTCAGCCCGACGGCACGGTCAACCTCCAGCCGGGAAGCAAGCTGCCCGATCCCGACGATCTCCTGATCGGTCTGACCAACCGGCAGAGCACTCAGCAAATCCAGAGTTGAGAGGACAGAACATGCCGGTCACAACCAGTCTCGTCGGAGCGCAGCTCGAGCCGGCGACGCACACGGTCGACGCGCGATGGGCAATGGCATACGCCGCCGCAATCGACGACACCAACGATCGCTACTTCGACACGACGAGGGCGGACGGTGTCGTCGCCCACCCGATGTTCGCCGTCTGCCCGGAATGGCCGGTGATCGTGTCTGGACGCGCCGCTTCCGAGCGGTGGAACATCACCGCGGACGAGACGCGTCGCTCTGTACACGCCACCCACGACCTGACCGTGCACCGACTGATCCGAGCCGGCGACCTGCTCACGACGACAGCGGTGTACACCGGTGTCGAACAGCGGCGACCAGGCGCATTCGTCTCGATCCGGCTCGAGACACGTGACTCGGACGGCGAGTTGGTCGCGACGACCGACCAGGGGAATCTCTACCTCGGTGTCCACACGGTCGGCGACGACCGGCCGGCCAGTAGTCCGGCCACCGGTCTGGAGCATCCCGTGGCGGACGCCGAGGGGGCACCCGGGGAACCGCCGATCGGTGTGCGCGTGGACGTGCCACGCGGCGCAGCGCACACCTACACCGAATGCGCCCGTATCTGGAATCCGATCCACACCGACGAAGCTGTCGCCCTGGCCGCGGGACTGCCCGGCATCATCCTCCACGGCACGGCGACGATGGCCCTGGCGGTGAGCCGCATCGTCGATGCGTTCGCCGACGGCGATCCGCATCGCGTTCGGCGCATCGTGGGCCGGTTCGCCGCACAGGTACCGAGGCCGTCGTCGATCATGGTGCGCCACCAGCGCAACCGCCCGACTCCGGGCGGTTCGACAACGATCTCCTATGACGTTCTGACCGAGAGCGGCGGGCTCGCGATCGACCGCGGGGTCGTGCTCATCGACTGACGTTCCCCGACGTGTTGCTTCAGCCCGGGGAATCGGCCGAACCGTGACAACGTTTGAACTTCTCGCCGCTCTCGCATGGGCATGGATCGTTCCGTCCCACCTCCGCGAACCGGCTCCGCTCCTCCGCGGCAAGGATCTCCATCACGTCCGGCGCCTCACGTCCGGCGCGGAGCAGGTCGGCCATCGTCCGCATCGGGCCGTCGATGTGGTTGAAGAACTGGCGGTAGCCGGCGCACAGGTAGTTGAGCCCGGACTCTCCATCGGGTGTTGTCGCGAACCGGTTCTTCGGGCACTCACCGTTGCACGCGAACTTCACCTCGCAATCGAGGCAGTACTGCGGCAGCGTCTCACGTTTGTCCGTCCCGAACTTGCGCTGCTTGGGTGACGCCATCAATTCGACCATGTGGGTCTCGGTGATGTTGCCGAGCAGATGCTCGGGCTCGACGAAGTGGTCACACGAATACAGGTCGCCGTTGTGTTCGAGCGCCACGGCGGTGCCGCACGTCTCCTTGAACACGCACATCGCGGGGTCCATGCCGAGCCACGATGCCAGCGCTGCATCGAAGTGCTGGATGAAGACGTCACCAACGTCATTGCGGACCCATTCGTCGAACACCGCCGAGAGGAATCGCCCCCACCGTTCGGGTGCGATCGTACGCTCGGTGACCAGCGAGCCCTCGTTGACGTAGAGCGGACGTTTCTCCCTGCCGCTCGACCAGCCCTCGTTGGCGACCTCGAGTGTCGTCGTGGTCGCCCGCTCGACGATCGGAATGAACTGGATGAAGTCGACGCCGAGATCGTCACGGAAGTATCGATACACCTCGAGCGGCCGGTCGGCATTGGCCGCATGCACCGTACAGAGGATGTTGAAGTCGACGTTCTCGCGCCGCATCAGATCGGCCGCGGCCACGACGCGGTGGGCCGTCGGTCGGCCCTTCTTGTCGACGCGGTAGACGTCGTTGATCTCCGGCGGCCCGTCCATCGACAGGCCGACCAAGACCTCGTTCTCACGGAAGAACTCGCACCACTCCTCGTCGAGGAGCGTGCCATTGGTCTGGATCGTGTACCGCAGCGTCTTGCCGGCCGGCAAGTGCTGCTGGGCGTACTCGACGGATCGGCGGAAGAAGTCGACCCCCATCAGGGTCGGCTCGCCACCTTGCCAGGCGATCGTCACCTCCGGCAGCTTGTGCGACTCGATGATCTGGCGGATGTATGACTCGAGTAGCTCGTCGGCCATCCGAAAGCGGTCGCCCGGGTACAGCAGCTCCTTGGACAGGAAGAAGCAATATGTGCAGTCGAGATTGCAGATCGCACCCGATGGTTTGGCGAGTACGTGAAACGCCGGCGGAGCGCCTGCGGGCCACGTGGTCGGAAGTGCTGGGCCCGGCGCGGCGGCCGGCTCAGTCGGGATCGAGACCATCCCAGGGAAGCTCGTGGTGGATGTACTCCATCGGATCGAATGGCAGCGTGTCGAGATCGACCGGCGGATTGGCGAGATCCTTCGTCGCCTGACGCGCATTCGCGATTCCGGTGAAGGGCACGCCGCGCTTGGTCGCACGGTCGGGATACTTCTGCTTCCAGATCTCGTGACGCTTGCGCATCTGGGTAAACGAACTACTCGTCGACAGGAATGGAACGAGCGCCGGGTTGACCTCGCGGGGGTCGTTGTACAAGTCGTAGAATGCCGCACCCGGCAGACCCGGGTGGTCACCGACCCAGACCCGCTTGAAGCGGCCCTTGGTCGTCGCCGCGAGGATGTTTCCGGTGTAGACGAAGTTGTAGTCGCGCCGGCCGTTGGTGTCGCCCTTGAGGAACAGCGCTGTCTGGTCGATGCCGTCGACGATCCGGTCGGTAGGAATGTTGCCGGTGGCTCCGGCGAGTCGCGCGAACGTCGTGTACAGGTCGACCTCGTGGATCATGTCGCCAACGAGGCTGCCCGCCTCGATCATCCCCGGCCACCATGCGAACGCAGCAACTCGGATGCCGCCTTCCCAGTAGTCGCTCTTGCCACCCCGGAAGACGGTCTCGGCCATGCCGAGGCCCGGCGGCGGATCGTGGACCATCGGCCCGTTGTCACCGTGGGCGACGACGACTGTGTTCTCGGCGATGCCGAGTTCCTTCAACTCGTCCATCAACGTGCCGAGGAAACGGTCAACCGACTGGAAGCCGTCGCCGAGCAGCGAGCGGGCGGGTGTTTCCTTCTGAGGACTCGGCAGGAATGAGGACATGTTCGGCCAGTACGCCGCGTAGAACGGTGTCTTCGAGGCGGCGTTGCGGCGGATGAACTCGACCGCTCGCTTCTCGCACTCGGGGTCGATGGCGTTGTACTCCGCGGGGTCGCTCGATCCCCACTCGGTGGCTTCCTCGCCCTTCTTTCCGTCGAGCGTCATGACCCAGTCGGAGGCGCCGAACGTCTTGTCGATCTCGTACGGATCGTCGGGCAGCATTTCCTTCACGACGCCCTGAACAGCGTTGGCGCCCTCACCGAACTGATTCCAGAGACTCAAAACCTGGTTGTACGGCGTGAACAGCGTCTCGTCGAAGCCCTGATTGTGCGGGTAGCTCTCCTCGATGTCGCCGAGGTGCCACTTGCCATAGAACGCAGTGGAGTAGCCGGCCTCCGACAACACCTCGGCCATCGTGACCTCTTCTCCGGCGAGGCCGGCCGCCTCGATCGGGAAGGCGACGTTGTACATCCCCGACCGAACTGCGTGACGCCCCGTGATCACCGCGGCCCGACTCGGCGTGCAGGCGGGCTCGGTGTAATAGCGCGTGTACAGCGCGCCCTCGGCGGCCATCCGGTTGCTGTTCGGTGTGTCGAAGCCACGAATCTTGTTGAGGGCGGGAATACCCGCATCGCCGAACGCCATGTCGTCCCACATCACGTGGACGATGTTCGGCTTCGCTCCAAACTGGGCCTCGAGGTCGGCAAGCCGCTGGTCGAGTTCGTCATCCTCTGCCGCCCAGGCATCGCCGTGCTGATCGAACAGGATGTAGTACTCGGCGTCGTGGACGACGGGACCCGGATTGGCGGTTGGCATGAGGCTTCCTCGGTTCGTGTGTGGATCGGCTCG
>JASJHI010000176.1:0-2837 GCA_033791105.1 Acidimicrobiia bacterium
ACGTTCCGACACGTAACCGCAACCTTCCCTTCACCGGAACGACATCTACCTGCGACTTCGCGGGCTGCCATCCGACGACACACTCGGCGCCGTCCCGAACACCGTGCCTCATCGCCGTTGCGCAACCCAAATGCCGGGCGCCGAACCTGTCGAGGGCACGAAAATGCAGAGTGCCCCGGTCGGGCTCGCCGGCTCTCACCGACGCACCCTTGCGGGGCACTCACGGAACAGGTCCACCACCGATCGAACGTCGGGCGTTAGCCTTCGACTCGACCAATCACATCGCCCGTCGTGCCTTGCAGCTCGGCGGGCGATGTCCGTTTTCACTCCACGCGCCGGTCTCCCGGCTTGCAGAACGTCGCCACCGTCTCACGCTGACCCGGTTGCCCGAGCCATCGGTCCTGGTGCCGATCGGAACCGACCTTGCTGAGGCCAGTTGGGGTGGCCCCAGTTCCTTCGGCTCCGAACCACAGCCCCGTTGCCGGCGGTTGCCCGTCGACCCGGTCTGCCTCGCCGGACCACCCGGTCTCCCGAGCGGACCAGCAGGTCGTCCGTTGCCCACGGTTGCCCGTGAGCCCGGTCTCGACCCGACGCCCGATGCAGTCGCCTGCCCCGAACGCCGACTCTCCGTTGCCGACGGTTGCCCGTCGGCCCGGTCTGAGGTGGCCGGTGAACACTGTTCCTCGTCCCGGCGCCGCTGCGCTCCGTCAACGGCGGGGACCGAACCCGACCCGAAGGCCGAACCCTGCTCTCGCCGCCCCGGTCTGCGTGCGCTGTCCGGAACGAGTCTCAGTAAATACCGCACAAAAGTCCAGGTCAAGAGGTATTTTCGAACTCACAGGGTTATCCACGGAACTTCTTCGTTCTCCCCAGGATGCGCTCGGTCATCCACGCCATTCCCACCGGTCATGCACAGGGAATCCCACAGGACGTTCTCCCGAATCGTGCTGCCGGTTGAATTCCGCCTCCCCGGCACGGTTCAATGACCCTTCGCGATTTCCCGGGAGCCAAAGATGAGCCGCCAACAGAACAACACGGTCGAAGTCTTCGACACAACGTTGCGCGACGGACTCCAGGTTGAGGGTGTCTCCGCGTCGGTCGACGACAAGCTACGGATCGCCGAGCAGCTCGATCACCTCGGGGTGCACTACATCGAGGGTGGCTGGCCAGGCGCGAACCCCAAGGACATCGAGTTCTTCCGGCGCGCGGTCGATGAGTTGTCTCTGTCGACGTCGACGCTGGTCGCGTTCGGCTCGACCCGCCGCCCGCGCGGCAAGGTCGACGACGATGCCACCTTGCGCAACCTGGTCGAGGCCGGGACCTCGGCGGTCTGCATCGTCGCCAAGAGCTCTGAATACCAGGTCGTCGAGGCACTCCAGTCGACGCTCGACGAGGGCGCGGCGATGATCGCCGACTCGGTCGAGTTCCTCACCGCCGCCGGTCGGATGGTGCTCGTCGATCTCGAGCACTTCTTCGACGGTTACAAGGAGAACCCCGAGTTCCCGCTCCGCGCGATCGAGTCGGCGGTCGTCAACGGTGCGTCCCACCTCGTGCTCTGTGACACCAACGGCGGCACGCTGCCCGACGAGGTCGGTCGCATCGTCGCGGACGTGAAGGCCCATGTCCGCGACGACGCCACGATCGGCATCCATTGCCACGATGACACGGGCTGTGCGGTCGCCAACTCGATGACGGCGGTCGCCTCCGGTGCACGGCACGTTCAGGGAACGCTCAACGGCCTCGGGGAACGTACGGGGAACGCCAATCTCACGACCGTCATCCCGAACCTCCAGCTCAAGCTCGGCTACGAGTGTTTGCCGGAGGGTCGTATCGAACGCCTGACGGTCGTCAGCCATCACGTCGCCGAGACCCTCAACCGGGCGGTCAACCCGCAGGCGCCGTACGTCGGATCCTCGGCGTTCGCGCACAAGGCCGGCCTCCACGTCTCCGCGATCGCGCGGGCGAAGGATGCGTACGAGCACGTGAATCCCGAACTGGTCGGAAACGGCACTCGTTTCGTCGTGTCGGAGATGGCCGGCCGGGCAACGATCGAGATGAAGGCCGCCGAACTCGGACTCGAGCTCGACGGCGCGACCATCAACCAGATCATCGACGATCTGAAGCGCCACGAACACGAGGGGTATCACTTCGAGGCAGCCGACGCCTCCCTCGAGTTGCTGATGCGGCGGGCCGCCGGGGTTGTTCCAGAGTTCTTCCGGGTCGAGTCGATGAGAGTGATCACCGACGAACTGCCCGACGGCGCGTTCAACACCGAGGCGACCGTCAAGGTGTGGGTGGGCGACGACGGCGACGCCGAGCGGCACGTCTATGTCGCCGAGGGCAACGGGCCGGTCAACGCGATCGACACCGCACTACGCAAGGCGGTCGGACGCGCATTGCCCCACCTCGCCGACATTCACCTCACCGACTTCAAGGTCCGCATACTCGACGGAGGCAGCGCGACGGGTGCGACAACTCGCGTGCTGCTCACGGCGACCGACGGCGCACGCGACTGGACCACGATCGGGGTCAGCCCGAACATCATCGAGGCGTCGTGGCGGGCTCTCGAGGACAGCCTCGTCTACGGTCTGCTCGACACGAGCGGCTGACATCGAAGACGCCCGAATTCAACTGTCGACCGAGGAGTTTGCATGTCGCTGATCATTGCCGGAACGATCGACGTGGAGCCGTCGGAACTCGACGACCTGATGCCGCACCTGATCGAGATGATGGTGGCTACCTATGCCGAACCCGGGTGCATCGACTACAGCTTCACCCGTGATGAACTCGTCCCGGGCCGAGTCCGGTTGTTCGAGAAGTGGCAGTCCGACGAAGCG
>JASJHI010000177.1:0-4276 GCA_033791105.1 Acidimicrobiia bacterium
AGCCGAACCCGAAGCCGAACCCGACGACTCGGATGGTGCTGGCGACGAGGTCGCTTCGGGGGTACCCGGGCTGGTCGAGGATGGGAAGTTGATCGTGGTGACGACGGGGAACTTCCCGCCGTTCACGTCGATCGATCCGGACTCGGGCGACAACGTCGGCTACACGATCGACATCGTCCGCGAGGTCGCTGACCGACTGGGTCTCGAGCTGGAGTTGCCGACCGTCGACTTCGTCGCCGAACTCGAAGGCCTGGACCAGGGTCTCTACGACATCGCCGACTCGGGGATCTGGCCGACAGAGGAACGCCAGGAGAGCTTCTTGTTCTCGCGACCGATGACCTCCACGGGCATCGTCGCCCAGGTCCGCACCGAGGATGCCGGCTCGGCGGGTCTCGCCGATTTGACCGGCCTCGACGTGGGCGGCATCCAGGGCAGCAGCCAGGAGGCCTACCTGCTCGACAACGAAACGGCCCTCGGGTACGCCAGTTATTCCGGGTTCGCCGGTGCCGGCGAGGCGCTCACCGCGCTCAAACAGGGTCGAGTCGCCGCGTTGAGTCAGGACACGCTGGTCGCCGGCTTCGCGTCGGTCAACGATCCCGAACTCGCCGTGGCCGGCCCCACGGTGGCCGCGCACCCGTTGTCGCTGGCATTCCAGCTCGGCAACGAAGCCAAGCGTGACGCCATCGATGTCGCCCTCGACGAGATCATCGCCGACGGGACACTCGCCGAGATCCAGAAGACCTGGTTCAACAGCTGCATCCCGGTCCCCGACGACAACAACCAACCAGAGCCCTACACCACAATGCCAGCAGGAGACTGCTGAGACGATGGGCGAATCCCCGATCGTTGGTGAGCGTGCCCTGCGCTCGCCAACGGTCGCTGGGGCCGTGACCACCGAGGACCGCGGGCTCCGGAGTGGGTGACTTGGATTGGGGAGTTGTCAGGCGTGCGTGGCCGCTGCTCCGCGATGCGACGTGGATCTCGATCCAGCTCTTCGTTCTGTCGCTCGTGCTGGCGACCGTGCTCGGCCTTGCGATCGCACTGATGAGGATGTCGGGCGTTCGCCTGTTGCGTTGGTTCTCCGCGATCTACGTCTGGATATTCCGGGGTTTGCCGGCGCTCGTCATCTTGTTCTTCGCGTTCTTCTGGCTCGGGCGCGAACTCGACCTCTCACCGTTCCAGGCGGCGGTGCTCGGTCTCAGCGTGTCATCGGGCGCATACAAAGCAGAGATCATCCGCGCCGGTCTCCTCGCGGTCGATCGCGGACAGTACGAGGCGTCCGAAGCGCTCGGTTTCACCAAGACGCACGCGATGCGAAAGATCATCCTTCCCCAGGGCATCCGGGTGATGGTGCCCAACTACATGAGCAACGCCACGCTGCTCTTCAAGTCGACGTCGCTGGCCGCGGTCATCGGCCTGACCGAGCTCACCGGACGGTCCCGCCAGTTGGCCAACTCGACGTTCAAGCCGATCGAGTTCCTCACCGCTGCCGGCGTCATCTACCTCGCGTTCACCTCCGTGCTCATCATCGGTCAAGGATTCCTCGAGCGGCGATTCGCCCTCAAGAGGTAGGCGGCAGGTATGGACTGGAATTTCGTCAGGGAGATCACGCCCACCATCCTCGAGGGCCTCTCGATCACGCTCAGCCTGTTCCTCTGGTCGGTGCTCTTCTCGACGATCGGCGGGCTGATCCTGGCGTTGATGCGACTGTCGGGACTCGCGCCGCTGCGATGGTTCTCGGCGTTCTTCGGATGGTTGTTCCGTGGCATACCACTACTGCTGATCATGTTCTACGTGTTCTTCGCACTCCCCGAGTTCGGCGAGACCTGGACGCTGCCGCCGTTCCGGGCCGCCGTCGTCGCGTTGTCGATGTGGGCCGCGGCATATCAGAGCGAAGCGATCCGATCCGGCATCATCTCGGTCGACGTCGGTCAGTTCGAGGCCGCCGAGGCGCTCGGTATGAGCAGGTTCCACTACATGCGCAGGATCGTGCTTCCCCAGAGCGTCCGGATCATCGTGCCGCCGTTCACGGGGAACGCCATCAACCTGATGAAGCAGACCTCGTTGGCGACGGTGATCACCGTGCCGGAGATGACACTGCTCGCTCAGCGCATCATCTCCAACGAGTTCAAGGCGGTCGAACCGCTGTTCGCGCTCGCCATCATCTTCCTCGCCTTGACCTCTGTGCTCGTCCTCGCCCAGATCGGGCTCGAACACGCATTTCGATTGAAGACCTGAGATGAATCCGATCGTGAAGGTGTCAGGGCTGGAGAAGTCCTTCGGTGACTTGCAGATCCTGAACGGCATCGATATCGAAGTTGCCTCCGGGGAGGTCGTGGCGATCATCGGGCCGTCCGGCTCGGGCAAGACCACGGTCCTGCGATGTCTCAACCTGCTCGAGCGTCCCGACGGTGGCCGCATCGAGGTCAACGGGCGGGTGGTGTGCGAGGAGCAGCCGAACGGAAAGGTGAAGTTCGCCTCGAAGCGCGAAATCCGCGAGATCCGCGAGGAGCTCGGCATGGTCTTCCAGCGCTTCAACCTCTTCCCCCACATGACAGCGCTCCAGAACATCGTCGAGGCACCCAAGGCGGTCAAAGGGGTCAGCCGCACCGACGCTGAGGCGAAGGCCCGCGAGCTCCTCGATTCGGTCGGGCTCTCGCATCGCGCCGACCACTACCCGCTCCAGATGTCCGGGGGTCAGCAGCAGCGCGTGGCCATCGCCCGCTCACTGGCGATGGACCCAGCGGTCATGTTGTTCGACGAGGTGACGTCGGCCGTCGACCCCGAGTTGGCAGGTGAGATCCTATTGGTGATGAAACGGCTCGCCGACGAGGGTATGACGATGATCGTCGTCACTCATGAGATGGGATTCGCTGCGGACGTCGCCGATCGGGTGCTGTTCATGGACCATGGCGCGGTCGTCGAACAGGGCCCTGCGCAACAGGTGCTCGGCCAGCCGCAGCACGCCAGGACGAAGGCATTTCTCCGTGCGGTCCTCGACCGGACACCGATGGACGCCGTGTCGGAGCCACCGACTGATGAGGCGGGGTCGCAGCCCGGTGAGGCGGGGTCGCAGCCCGTCGATGCCACTTCGCCGGACGCCACCGACACCAAGGTCGAGCGGCTCGAAACAGAACTCGCGCAGCTGCGGGGCGAGCTCGACGTCACTCGACGCCAGCTGGAACAGAAGCGGGACAGTCGACCATGGGGATGACCGTCGCGCAGAAGATCATCGCGCGAGCCGGTGACCGCGACAGCGTGCGGCCCGACGAGGTGCTCTGGGTCGATGTCGACCTGGCGATGATGCATGACTCGAGTGGTCCCCGAAGGATCTGGCCGGCCCTCGACAAGCTCGGCGTCGGCGTCTGGGACCCCGACAAGATCGTCCTCGTCGCCGACCACTACGTCCCGGCCGCCGATGTCCAGGCGGCGACGATCCTGAAGACGACACGGGAATTCGCGACGGCGTTCGGTATCGAGCGATTCCACGAAGCACAGGGCATCGCACACACACTGATCGTCGAGAAGGGCTATGCGCGCCCCGGAATGTTGTACGTCGGTGCTGATTCACACACCTGCACCGGTGGCGTGATGGGTTGCCTCGCGCTGGGTGTCGGGTCGACCGACATGTTGGGGATCGTCACCACAGGCCGTACGTGGCTGCGGGTTCCGAACACGATCCAGGTCAACGTCGAAGGCCGGCTCCCCGCCGGCGTCACCGCGAAGGATCTGATCCTCACGATCATCGGCGACCACGGCATGGACGGCGGGCTGTACCAAGTGCTCGAGTTCGTCGGCACCGCTATCGCGGCAATGACGATGCAGGAGCGCAGCGTGTTGACCAACATGTGTGCCGAGATCGGCGCGAAGTCCGGGGTCGTGCCGGCCGACGAGGTCACCGTCGCCCATCTCGCCGAACTGGGCGTCGAGACAGGCGCGGGCCCGTTCAGTGATCCGGATGCCGACTACTCCGATGTGTGGAACTACGACGCGGCATCGATCGAACCTGTCGTGGCGCGCCCGAACAAACACGACGACGTCATACCGATCTCAGCGCTCGGTGAGCCGCTCGTCAACCGGGCCTACATCGGCTCGTGTACCGGGGCAAAGTACGAGGATCTGGCGATGGCGGCCGAGGTACTGAGTGGGCGTCACGTTGCGGCCGGCGTGCTCCTCCAGGTCGCGCCTGCTTCGAGAGCCGCGCTGCAACAGGCGATGTCGGACGGAACCGCACAGGCACTGATGGAAGCGGGCGCCCACTTGTTGTCGACGGGCT
>JASJHI010000178.1:0-5419 GCA_033791105.1 Acidimicrobiia bacterium
GACGACGTCCTCGTTCTCTACCCGTCCGCCAACCGCGATGCGGACAAGTTCGACGATGCCGATGCCTTCCGAGTCGACCGCAATCCGCAGCACCTCGCCTTCGGGATCGGCCCCCACTTCTGCCTCGGTGCCAGCCTCGCCAGGATGGAGATGCGTGTCGTGTTCGCAACCGTCCTCCGTCGAATGACCGACCTCGCCTATGCCGATCCAGATCGCGGGGCAGTCGTCGAGCCCTCCGCGCTCGTGCGCAACTGCACCGAGATGCGCATCACCTACACCCCTCGTTGACGCCGAAATCGTGAACGTCTTGCGCACATCGGGCGCAAGAGCCGCACGCAGTCAGCTGCGCAGGGACCGATGAGGTGTTCAGGGACGTGTTCAGGCGGTGGCGCGACGGCGGCCGGCGATCGCCGCGATCATCCCGACCGCGATGAGGATGACTCCGGCGAACGCGAATGTCTCGGTCGCGTTGCTGCCCGTGTCGGGCAGCTCACGCGGTTCCGCGACGGTTGTCGTCGTCGTGTCGGACGGATGGATGCAGTTCTCGATGTACGGCGACGGACAGCTCGTCGTCGGCGGTGTCATAGCGGCGTTCACGTGAACGCTCCTTCTTGGGGGGTGGGGGGATCTGCAGACCCGGTTGTGGGCTCGACCGGTCTGACGCTGCGAGCAACGCCGTCGGTTCCCGGCACCCCGAAGATTTCCTTGCCGCGGGCCGGCGCGAGCGTGGGACCTGAAGACAGGCCGGCTCGATGAGGCGCTACGTTCCGGGTTCGTGCTCGACGTGACCGACGAGGAACTTGCCGCTCTTGCGATGGCTGCTGATCCCGATCCCCACATCGACCCAGACGCCGTGCCCTTCGATTCGAACGAGGGCGACCGCGCCCTCCTCCCGGAGTGGTACATGCCCATGCCACGAGGTGTCGACCAGCGGCCGAGCAGGGTCTTCGCTGTGGCAGGCATCATCATTGCGCTGCTCATCGTCAACGGCGCCGGCCTGTGCGTCACCTACGGGCTGCCGGAAATCGCCTGGTGACCCTTCGGGTCGATCAGGAACGCGTCAGCCGCGCAACAAGAGCGCGTTGCCGATCAGCACGCCGACCGCGGAGAACGTCAGCACTTCAACCAGCGCCCCACCCTCGCCCCACAACGTCGGCCCTTCGAGATTGCCGGTCCACGCGAGACCGAGTCCGATGAGCGCCGCCAACACGCCACCGATCGACGCGATGAAGGCTCCAACCGGCCGGCGCGAGTGCCCGATGGGACTCGACCTCGAAGCGAACGGCAACACCAGCGCGAGGATCAACGGCGCGAAGTGGTAGGTGCTGGTCGGTGTGCGGACCGCACTCGTCGATGCCCGGCACAAGCGCGCAAGGGAACATCTCGACGAGTCGCGCGGTTGCCATCAGCATGAGAGCAACGTTCAACGGAACCACGATCGCGGAAAGCAACGACACGGTTGTCGTCGAGGGCAACCACTACTTCCCGACCTCTTCGGTGCTGCCCGGCGTACTCGTCGAGTCCCAGCAGTCCACGGTCTGCCCTTGGAAGGGCACCGCCGCCTACTACGACGTGGTCGTCGAGGGCACAACAGCGGCGAACGGCGCGTGGTACTACCCCGAACCGAGCGACGCCGCGGCCCAGATCGCCGATCGGCTCGCGTTCCACCAGGTCGTGTCCGTGACCGAATGAGGGCGCCGCCACGCCGCTGCTGGCGGTGATCTTCTCGGCATCGGCCTTGGTGTGGCGCAGTTGGCAACCACATGCAGCAGCAGTCGACCAACATCAGCTCTGCGTTTCGGGGTTGGGTCGGACGTGTGCAGCTCGATCAGTAGGAGACGTGGGCGACAAGCCCGCCGTCGTCGCGCTCGACGATCACCATCCGGGTCATGCAGGGCATGCAGTAGACCTTGTCGCCCACTCGGAACTCCCGAGTCGAGCGGATCACCACCTTGCACACCGGACAGATCACCTCGTTTGGCGCGAGGACGTCGCCGGGGCCTTGCCAGTGGCGGTAGAAGCGCCGCCACTTCTTCGGAACCTCCTTGAAGCCGGTCTCCTCGAGTTCGAATCGACGCCGCGGTGGCTCCGCGATGTCGGAGAGCACCTCGCTCACGCGGTCAGGCCCAGCCGCTCGACGGCGTCGAGGTACTCCCGACCCAAGCGTGGCCGCTCGACGCTCGGCACCGAGAGATCGTCGAAGACGGCGTCGAACACACCGAGCACGAGCGGGTCGAGATCGCGTCTCACGTCGAGCAGACGGGCGTTGCCCGACCGATCCTGCGCGAGTCGACGACCAACGTCGTTCTCGCCGAATCCGAGATGCCGGCGCTCGTCGGAGATGACTCCCTCCAGCGTTTCCGCCGTGACCGGGTCGGCAGTCTTGGCGTGATGGCGGAACACGGTGTACTCCATCGTCTCGAGCAACACGTTCTGGGCGAACACCGCCGCCTCCCAGTCACCATCGTCGACCAATGCGAGTAGTCGACGCTTGAACTCGACGATCTGCGGATTCGCCCGCCGCGCGACCTCCACCTCAGGATCGTCGACTCCGAGGTCGACGAGGCGATGTTCGAACACCTCGAGATGCCGGGCCTCATCGGCGACCTGCGTGGCCATGAAGATCCTGGAGTGATTGTTCGGGGCGAGCCGCACCATCCCGCTGGATGCTTCGAGGGCGGCCATCTCCCCAACGCAGTAGTTGCAGAGAATCGTGACGAGCCCGTCGCGATTGGTGATCGAATCCGGATCGTCCGGCATGTCCTCGCGGTGGCCGTACGGTCGATCGGAGAGATAGCCCTCGACAGCTTGGAACCAAAACTCGAAGGAGTGAACCTCCGAGAGAAATGCGTCTTGGTCGAGGCTGTGCGGCTCGAAATCGTCGGCCATCAGGCCGGCACAGGCGGTGACTGGTACTCGAGTCCGATGCGACCGAGCCGGGTCTTGAACTCGGACAGCACTGTGTCGGCGAGCACCCCTTCGAGTTCCTCGGGCGTGGCCGAGGCGAGATCCGTTCCGTGCCACTCGACCGGGCCGGCGTCGTCGCTCCGACCTTCATCGACGGCCGCAGCATCACCCCTGAACGAGTCGGCGAACGTGGCCAGCATGTGGTACGTCATCTCCAGCTGCAGGCGCTCGATGTCAGGCCTGCGCTCCTGGTACTGGGTGATGAGCGAGCCGATCCGGTTCTCGCCGAATCCGACGTGGCGACGCTCGTCGGCGATGGTGCCGGTCAACGTGTGTGCGAACTTCGGATTCTCCTGGCGGGAGACGGCCTCGAGCATCTCGAAGACCGAGAAGGCCATCCCTTCGAGGACGATGTTCTGGCCGACGACCCCGGCGACGAAGTCTCCTGCGTCGACCTTCTCCAGCAGCACCTCGGCGAACTTGATCAGGTTCGGGTTGGCGTGTTCGGTAATCGTCGATTCCAGGTCATCCTTCGCCACGCCGAGGTCGTGCAGGCGGCGCGTGAAGATCTCCACGTGCCGCGCCTCGTCGAGCGTCTGGGTGGCGAGGAACGTCTTGCTCCCGTGATCGGGGGCCGCGTTGATCAGCCCGGACGACGCAGCGAGCGCACAGCGCTCGCCGACGACGAGTTGCACGGTCGTCCTGATCGCCGCCTCCCTGATCTCGTCGTTCTCGAGGATCTCGTCGGGCTCGGATTCCCCTGCCTCACGGCCATAGACCGTGTCCTCCAGATATCCCTGTGGGCACATCTCCAGCCACCGCTGGATCGAGTACTGCGCGAGGAAGTCGACCATGATCACTCCTTGTTCTGGGGGTCTCTTCAGCTTCGGCGTGCGGCCTCGGTGGTGGCTAGGGCCGGAGGTCACTGGCTCGGTCCGCCCTGACGTCGAGCGGCCGTTCGCACCCGTGTTCGATGCGCCGGTGCCCCGCGATGACGATCCAGCAAGACGGGACTTTGTGCCGCTGTGGCCGCAGTGTCACCGACCGTACGATCAAGGGGATGATCCCCACCGCCTGCCTTGACGGCAACGAGGCCGCCGCCCGCGTGGCGTATGCGCTCTCCGAGGTCGTCGCGATCTACCCGATCACGCCGGCGTCGCCAATGGGCGAACACGCCGACACCTGGTCGTCAGCCGGCAGGACGAACGCCTGGGGCGCCGTCCCCGACATCCTCGAAATGCAGTCCGAGGCCGGAGCCGCCGGCACGCTGCACGGGGCGCTCCAGACGGGGGCGATGGCAACGACGTTCACCGCGTCGCAGGGCCTCCTGTTGATGCTTCCCAACATGTTCAAGATCGCCGGCGAACTCACCCCGGCGGTGATTCATGTCGCGGCACGTTCGCTCGCCACCCACGCACTGTCGATCTTCGGCGACCACAGCGATGTGATGGCGGCGCGCACGACCGGATTCGCGATGCTCTGTGCCGGCTCGGTGCAGGAAGCGCACGACTTCGCGGCCGTCGCGCACTCCGCCACACTGCGCAGCCGTGTACCGTTCCTCCACTTCTTCGACGGGTTCCGCACGTCCCACGAGGTGAATCGGATCGAACTGCTCGACGACAGCGTGCTCCGGTCGCTCGTCCGCGACGGTGACATCGCGGCCCACAAGTTGCGGCGCCTCCGCCCGACCGCACCGGTCGTTCGGGGGACCGCGCAGAACCCGGACGTCTTTTTCCAGGCTCGCGAGGCAGCCAATCCGTTCCACGATGCTGTCCCGGACATCGTGTCCGAGGTGTTCGACGAATTCGCCGAACACACCGGACGGCGCTACTCACTCGTCGACTACGAGGGCGCGCCGGATGCCGAGCGCGTGATCGTCATGATGGGTTCGGGAAGTGGAGCCACCGGCGAGACGGTCGCCCAACTGGTCTCGGCCGGAGAGAAGGTCGGCCTCGTCACCATCCGGCTGTTCCGTCCCTTCCCGACCGATGCCCTGCTCGAGGCGATCCCTTCATCCGTTCGCTCGATCGCGGTACTCGACCGCACGAAGGAGCCGGGTTCGGTCGGCGAGCCACTCCTCCAGGACATCGTCACGGCGCTCGCCGACGCGGGCAGAGGCGACATTCGCACGATCGGTGGCCGCTACGGACTGGGCTCCAAGGAGTTCACGCCGGCGATGGCGAAATCGGTGCTCGACGAGGCAACCGTCGCGTCCGACGCCGCTGGGTCGGCGAAGCGTCGCTTCACGGTCGGCATCGTCGACGACCTGACGCACCTCAGCCTTGACGTCGACGAGTCGTTCCACATCAACAGCAGCAGCCACTCCGCGGTCTTCTACGCACTGGGCAGCGACGGCACCGTGGGCGCCAACAAGGCGACGGTCAAGATCATCGGGTCCGAACCCGACATGTATGCACAGGGCTATTTCGTGTACGACTCGAAGAAGGCGGGCTCGATGACGGTGTCGCACCTGCGTTTCGGATGTGATCCGATCCACTCGACCTATCTCGTG
>JASJHI010000179.1:0-32930 GCA_033791105.1 Acidimicrobiia bacterium
GTCGCGTGCGGCGGCGACCGCTGCCAAATAGTGTTCGACGGCGCCATCCGGCCCGAGTGTGTACGCGGCTGCGGCGGGCATCGGATCAGACGGGGGAGTGAGCTCCGCCGACAGTTCGATGGCGTCGAGCCCCGAGGTGTCCTCGGCGACGATCGTGACCCATGGCTCGCGACCGTGCCGCTTGACGTACGAGACCGATGGCACGCTCAGTTCGGCCTCCGCTCCTGGCAGGAAGGGAAGTGATCCGATCGCGAGCGGTCGAGCGCCGTCGACCGTCGAGTCGTGATCGATGGCCGCCAGGTATTCGGCGGCGTCGTCGAATCGCACGCGTGCCGCCTCACCTCGACCGGCGACGCCGACACCGTCGCGGACGAACAGCAAGCCGTCGCCGCGCGCCACGTCGTTGAGATCGGGGATCGCGGCGGGCGATCTCACCACCTCGGACAGGGGCCGCGTCCGCGCCTGCATCACGCCGTTCGCGTGCCGCTGAGCAGCTGCGTCAGCCCGCCCGTGAGCTGGGCGTGCGTGACAGCCTCGAAGCCGGCGGTACGGAGCTGTGTGCACATCTCTTCGGAGCTCGGCAAGTAAGCGACGCTCTTCGGGAGATAGCGGTAGGCCGCACCGTCGCTGAGCAGTGCACCAATCCTCGGCACGACCTTGCCGAAGTAGATCCCGTTGCCCCAACGGACGACGCGGTTGTCCGGAATGCCGACATCGAGTAGTGCGATGCGTCCTTCGGGCCGGAGCACGCGGGCGAGTTCAGCGAAGAACTCGGGAAGGTCGGCCAGGTTGCGCAGCGCGAACCCGCACGTGACACCGTCGACAGTCCCATCGGGCACGGGCAGGTGGAGGATGTCGGCCTGGACGCGGGGGACCCCGGATCGGTCCGCGGCGAGCATCCCGTAGCTGAGGTCCATCGAGAGCGGCCGCAGGCCGTTCGCGGCGAGGTCGATGCAGAGGTCGCCGGTACCGCTCGCCAGGTCGAGCACGCGGCTCCCGACCGGCAATGCCAGATCGCTGACGGCCCGCTTGCGCCAGCGAACATCGAGACGGAAGGAGATGATCCGGTTCAGCCGGTCGTACCTCGGGGCGATGGCATCGAACATGTCGCGAACCGCCGCGACCTTCTCGTCGCCCTCCGGCAGTTGCGCCGTGTCCCAGGAACTGACCGTCGACTCGTCGGCGGATTCCTCGGTGCTCGTCACGGCGTGCAGGTTATGCGCCCTCTCGGGCGGTCGCCGCAGCCCAGCGGTAGTCCGCCTTACCCGACGGCGATCGGACGATTTCGTCGACGTGGACGAATGCCTTCGGCAGCTTGTAGCGGGCGATGTGGCGTGCGGCTTCGACGAGCAGTGATCGATCGTCGATCGACGCGCCGGTTTCCGAGTCGCGGAGACGAACGATGGCCACGACTTCGTCTCCCCACTTCTCGCTCGGTCGACCCGCGACGACGCAGTCGTAGACGGCCGGATGTGCCTTGATCGCGGCTTCCACCTCCTCCGCGAAGATCTTCTCGCCGCCCGAATTGATCGTGACGGAGTCGCGCCCGAACAACTCGACCTGGCCATCCGCTGTGAGCCGTGCGCGGTCGCCGGGTACGGCGTACCGCACGCCGTCGATGACCGGATAAGTGAGCGACGATTTCTCTGCGTCGCCGAGATAGCCGAGTGCGAGACGGCCGGTCTTGGCGAGCCAGCCGACCTCTTCGTCGACCGGCTCGAGCACACGGTCGAGATCGGCCGACAGGACGACATTGCCCGGCGCGATCTCGAAAGTGCCAGTCGTCGCGCTCCCGCCTGCAGACACGTGGCTGATCTGCCCACCCGCCTCAGACGAGCCGAGCCCGTCGACGATCATGACCGCGGGAAGGTGCGCCAGCAACTCCTCCTTCAGCCCTGCCGACAGCGGCGCGCCGCCCGAGAGGATGACCGTCAGACAATCGAGGTTGTACCCGGCCCCGTCGGCGGCGTCGCCTCCTCGTCTCACTCGGTCGAGTTCGTCGACGAGTGGCCTGGCGAACGCGTCCCCCACGATCAACAGGAAATTGAGCCGCTCGCGCTCGATCAGCGACCAGATGTCGGCGGGGTCGAACCGTTCCGGTGACGACTGGACGAACACGGTTCCGCCGCCGAGCCAGGTGCGAAAGCTCATCCAGTGACCCGCACCATGCATGAACGGTGGTGCGAGCAGGGCCTGAAGTCCGGTGTCGGCGGCCTCGACGTGCTCGTCGATGGTCGTCGCCGTCGCGGAGCCGCCGAAACACTCGACCAACGCGTCGCCGTTGCGCCACATGACGCCCTTGGGCATCCCGGTCGTGCCACCCGTGTAGAGCAGGTAGAGGTCGTCGGCACTCCACGCGATGTCGGGACGATCGGGGGACGCCGCGGCCAGGGCGTCCTCGTACCACACCGCGCCCGGAAGCAGCTCGTGGCCGGAGTCGTCCGGTACCTGGAGAATCACGCCCAGGCGGGGGAGGTCGGGCAGCACCTCGGCCAGCGTTGGGGCGAACTGAGAATGCACGACGACGCCGCGGGCGTCGGAGTCGGTGAGCAGGTAGCGCAGCTCCTCGGCGACGTATCGATAGTTGACGTTGAACGACGCGACCCGCGCCTTGAGCGCGCCCAACATCGATTCGAGGTACTCGTTGCCATTGTGGAGGTAGATACCGAGTTGGTCCTGCCCGCTTACGTGCGCCTCGAGCTCGCTCCGTTCGGTGTGACAGCCCAGCCCCGAGGCGAGCAGGAAGTTGGCGAGTCGTCTCGTCCGGTCCGTCACCTCCGACCAAGTGAGGCGGCGATCGCGGAAGACGAGACATGGTTCCTCGGAGCGCGTCGCGGCGATCGCTTCGTGGACCTCCGCAACGCCGAGCTGAGGCGTCACGACTTCGTGGGCGTCGGCTCTTCTTCGGTCACGCGAGGCCCGCGGTCACTGGTAGTACCGGAAGATGACTTCGGCGACGCAGGACGGCTTCGACGCGCCCTCGACCTCGTAGACGAATTCCATCGTGATCTGGGCTCCACCGCCACCGACGTCGTCGACAGTCTTCAGTGTCGCGCCGAGCCGCAGCTTCGATCCGACTGGGACCGGCGACGGGAAGCGCACCTTGCCGGCTCCGTAGTTGACGCCCATCGAGATGCCCGTGACAGCGAAGATCTGCGGTGACAGCGATGGTCCGAGCGAGAGTGTGAGGTAGCCGTGGGCGATCGGCCCGCCGAACGGGCCGGCGTTCGCCCTCTCCACATCGACGTGGATCCATTGGTGGTCGCCTGTCGCGTCGGCGAATGTGTTCACCCGTTCCTGGGTGATCTCGATGTAGTCGGAGTAGCCGAGATGCTCTCCGACGAGTTCCTTCAGTCCGTCGATGCCTTCGATCATGCGCGTCATGGCGGAGAGCTTGGCAAACTGATCCGGTGACCGACGAAACGCAGGAGCACCGATCCGGATTCGTGGCGTTCCTCGGGCGACCGAATGTGGGCAAGTCGTCGCTCGTCAACGCGATCTGCGGTCGCAAGATCAGCATCGTGTCCGACAAGCCGCAGACCACGCGGCACCGCATCATGGGAGTCCTCACCCGGCCCGACCATCAGCTGGTGTTCGTCGACACGCCGGGGCTGCACAAGCCGGTGACCGCGCTCGGCGAGCGCGTCAACGCCACAGCGCTGGGCGCGGGCGCGGACGTGGACGTGACCTGCCTCGTGCTCGACGCCACGAAGCGGTTCGGGAAGGGTGACCGATGGGTCGCCGACAGGTTGGACATCGCCGCGTCGATCGTGGTCGTCAACAAGGTCGACATCGCGACGCCTGAGCAGGTGCTCGCGATGCTCGGGGCTGCAGGGGATCTCGGCGCACGGGAGTACTTTCCCGTGTCGGCACGCACGGGCGCGGGCGTCGATCCGCTCGTCGAGCGGCTGGTGGCCGATCTGCCGGTCGGGCCGATGTTCTTTCCGGACGGCGAAATCTCCGACCTGCCCGAGGAGCGCTGGGTCGCCGAGCTCGTGCGCGAGCAGCTGCTGGCCGTGACCCGCGACGAGCTGCCGTACTCGATCGCGACGCAGGTGACCGAGTGGGAGTGGCCGCGGATCAAGGTCGAGATCACCGTCGAGCGCGAGAGCCAGAAGGGCATGGTGATCGGCAAGGGCGGCAGCGTGCTCAAGCAGGTCGGCGAACGAGCGCGCACACAGCTCCCCGACGGTGTGTTCCTCGAGCTACGCGTCAAGGTGGACAAGGACTGGCAGCGCCGCCCGGATCGGGTCGAACGCCTCGGTTACTGACGCGGGCGACTCTCCGTCGGTCCTGTCGACGTCGAGTACGAGCGAGCTACTCGTCGAGCAAATCAGCGGCGGCCGTGTCCGGGACCGTGCTGGTCGATGTGCTGGTTGACGTGCTGGTGGTGCTCGTCGTTGTGGTCGGTGCATCAGCGAGCAGCTCGCGATAATCGTCGAACGACACCGGCTGACCGGGTTCGGCGTACAGACCGTTGCCCTTCTGCACGCCGAGCGGATCACCGTCGAGCAAGAACGACACCTGGCCGACGCCGCGCAGGTTGCCGGTGAACGTGAGGACGATCTGTCCGATGGCTCGCCGCTGCTCGCGGACCTCGATCTCGTCGAACACATCGCCATCGAGCATCACCGTGATGATGCCGCCGAACTCCTCGGTGTCGGTGATCAGGCCCGGCTCGATCAGCGTGTCGAGTCCGACTCCGGCGGAGCCGAGCGGTGGGCCCTCCTCGAGTTGGCTCACGAGTTGGTTGCGGCCGTAGTCGCGGGGCAGATCGACGGTGACGGGCTGCAGCTCGCCGCGTGAGAGGAAATAGATCTCAACGGGTTCGAGGGCGATCGTGGTTGTTGTCTGTTCGATCGTCGTGACCGGGATCGCCGGCGCCACCGTCGTCGTCGTCGTGGTCGTGCTCGTGGTGGTCGTCGTGGCCGCCAGGTTGAGTCCGAAGGGCACATTGGCTGGTTCGATCTCGTCGTAACTGCCCTCACCGGTCGGCACGCCGCAACCCGCCAGTGTGAACGCTCCGAGCGCAAATGCGGTCAGGGCCGCTGCGGTGGCGCGCACGGGCCTCATGACGGTTCCTCGAGTGGCAGTTCGACGATGAATTGAGCCCCGCCTCCGGGGCGGTCGTCGACCCACGCTCGTCCTCCGAGCGCTGCGGCATGCTCGGCGACGAGCGCGAGCCCGAGACCCGTGCCGACACGGTGGCGTGCCGCGCTGCCACGCGCGAACCGCTCGAAGATCCGGTCGCGCTCACCCTGGGCCACACCGGGACCGCCGTCCTCGACGGTCAGCCGGATCGTGCTGTGCAGCGAGGTGGCGAGCTCGATCCGCGTCGCGCCGCCACCGTGATTCTCCGCATTGTCCAACAGGTTCCCGAGGATACGTTCGTAGCGCACCTTGTCGATCGCGAGCGCCGCGGGCAGTGCCGGATCCATGCGCAGCTCGGTGTCGGCAGCGCCGAATCTCGCGGCGATGCGCCGGGTGAGTTCGGCAAGGTTGACGTACTCGGGGTTGACCTCGGTCGCACCGGCATCGATCCGCGAGAGCTCGAGGAGGTCGATCACCATGCTGTCGAATCGGCGGATCTGGCTGACGACGACATCGAGCGCCTGTCGCGTGCGCTCGGGGATGTCGTTGCGCCCGGCATCGAGCACCTCGACGGCTGCGGCGAGCGCGGTGATCGGAGAGCGCAGCTCGTGGCTGACATCGGAGGCGAACCTTGCCTCGCGCTCGATGCGGGTCTGCACCGCGTCGGCCATGTCGTTGAACGAGCCCGCGAGGCGCTCGAGGTCAGGATCGGACTCTGCCTCCAGCCGCGTATCGAACTCGCCCTCGGCGATCTCCTCGGCGGCATCGGCGACGCGGCTGAGCGGACGCAACAGCCGGCGGCTGATCGAGAAGCCGAACACGGAAGCGAGCAGGATCGTGCCGGCTGTTCCGAGGACCAGCGCCGTCAGGAGCGCGGTGAGCGTGCGCGATGTCGTTTCGAGCGGCAGCGCCTCGAAGTACCCGGTGTCGTGCTTGGCGATGAAGACACCGACGGTGACGTATGCGTCCCCGTCGATCTCCGCGTACTGGGTCGCCGACCGACCGGCGCGCACCGCGTCGACGAGTCGATCCGGAAAGTCGCCGACCGGGTGGCGGGCGTCGGTGACGGCCGCCGGTTCGGTGGGGTCGCTCGGGCTCAACGTGGCGAAGCCCCCCGGAACGGTGCGGAGGTCTTCCTCGAAGAAGATCCCGATCGTCTCGGGCTCGACGTCGAGATGCTCGCTCGCCTGGTTGGCGTTGATGAACGCTTGCTCGCTCGCGTCGTTCGTGCGCTCGTCGAGCAGGTTGCTGCGAGCGAACCCGTAGGTGACGCCCACGAGCACGACCCCGCCGAGCAGCGCGATGAAGGCGAAGAAGAGCGTGACACGGGTGCGCAGGCGGAGCGAGCGCTGTCGGGGGGAGCGGGCCACGGCGACAGTGTGGCAGGGGCGGAACCACCGCCGTGTTCACACGCTGCCGGTGAGGCACCAGGGGGAGGAAGGTACCTCACCGGGACAGCGTGAACGATCATCATGATCACGCGCCTCTGTGACAGCACGGCTCTCGATCTGTGCGATTTCTGTAACAAGTCGATCGATTCGGTCTCGAATCCTCGTGATCGGGCACGGCGCTGCCCGATGGGCCATGATCGGGACGTGGTGTCGCTGCTGTTCATCGAGGACGACGACGGAATCAGGCTGGCGCTTTCGCTCGCCCTCGAGGATGAGGGCTACTCGGTGCGTCAGGCCCCGAACGGCGGTGACGGACTGCGCGAGTTCGAGCGACATCCTCCCGATCTCGTCCTGCTCGATCTCCGACTTCCAGACATGTCCGGGTTCGATGTCTGTCGGTTGTTGCGCGCCAAGAGCATCGTGCCGATCATCATGATCACCGCTCAGACCGACACCCACGACATGGTCGCCGGACTCGAAGCGGGTGCGGACGATTACGTGACCAAGCCGGTCGTACCCAAAGAGCTGGCGGCGCGGATCAGAGCCCTGCTGCGTCGGGTTCAGCTGCTCGGGTCACCCGCTGTGGCCGACGTCAGCACCTTCGGCGATGTCGAGCTTCGGCGTCAGCAGGGGATCGTGCTCAAGGCCGGTATCGAGATCGCCCTGACGAAGACCGAGTTCCGGCTGTTGTGCGAGTTCGCCGACCATGCCGGTTCCGTCCTCTCCCGCGATCAGTTGCTCGAGCGCGTCTGGGGTTATGAATACCTGGGCGACTCGCGGCTCGTCGACGCACACGTCCGGCGGTTGCGAGTGAAGATCGAGGACCAGCCCGACGATCCCAAGTTGATCGTCACCATCCGCGGGATCGGCTACCGCCTGCTCGTCTGATCCCGGGCTGCACCCGACCCGGCGCAACGCCCGGGTCCGACTCCTCTGGCTCCGGGTGACAGCCCGGTCGTACACTTCAGGCCGTGACCGATCTTCGCAACGACTTCCCGGCCGGGGTGCTCACCGGCTCCGACGCATCCGCGGTGCTGGCGCTCGCCAAGGCACAGCAGTTCGCGCTTCCCGCGGCCAACTGCATCGGGAGCAACTCGACGAACGCGGCGATGGAGACCGCCGGCAAGCTCAACAGTCCGGTCATCATCCAGTTCTCCTCCAGCGGCGCGGCCTTCGTTGCGGGTAAGGCACTGCCCGCCGGTGGCGACGCGGCCTCGATTCTCGGCGCAGTCGCCGGGGCCAAGCATGTCCGGACGCTCGCCGCGGCCTATGACGCGCGCGTGATCCTGCACACCGACCACTGCCCGAAGGGCAAGCTCGGCTGGATTGCCGGCCTGCTCGATGTCGGCGAAGAGCACTACGCGCAGACAGGGGAGCCGCTGTTCAGCTCGCACATGCTCGACCTCTCCGAAGAGCCGATGGAGGAGAACATCGACATCTGTGTCGAGTACCTGCGGCGGATG
Source organism: Acidimicrobiia bacterium (assembly GCA_033791105.1). Taxonomy (GTDB): domain Bacteria; phylum Actinomycetota; class Acidimicrobiia; order Acidimicrobiales; family Ilumatobacteraceae; genus JASJHI01. Next base: position 7,946 of record JASJHI010000179.1, read on the forward strand.
TCCGAGATCGGGATGACGCTCGAGATCGAGCTCGGCATCACCGGTGGGGAGGAGGACGGTGTCGACAACTCCGATGCCGACCCGGCCGATCTGTACTCCAAGCCCGAGGAGGTCGCCTACGCCTACGAGCGCCTGTCCGCGGTGAGCCCCGACTTCACGATCGCCGCCGCATTCGGCAATGTGCACGGCGTCTACAAGCCGGGCAACGTCAAGCTGACACCCACGATCCTGCGCGACGCTCAGACCTACATCGCCGAGAAGTTCTCGACCGGGGACAAGCCGGTCAACTTCGTGTTCCACGGTGGGTCGGGTTCGACGGCGGCTGAGATTCAGGAGGCGATCGGCTACGGCGTCGTCAAGATGAACATCGACACCGATCTCCAGTGGTCGTTCTGGGACGGTGTTCGCGGCTACGAGGCGAGTGAGCACGATTACCTGCAGGGCCAGCTCGGCAACCCCGATGGCCTCGATGCACCGAACAAGAAGCACTACGACCCGCGGGTCTGGTTGCGGGCAGCAGAGGTTTCCTTTGTCGATCGACTCGAGCAGGCGTTCGTCGAGCTCAACAATGTCGGCACACTCGCCTGAGCGCGCTCAATCGGCGGTGATCTCGCGGAGGAATTCCTCGATTTCCGAGCGGTGGCGCGTTCGTTTCATCGGTGGCAGCGCGCGCACGATGTCCCACCGGTAGTTGGCCGTGCCGAGGCGCGGGTCCATGACGGCGACCGCACCGCGGTCGGTCGTCGAGCGGATCAACCGTCCGGCCGCCTGCGCGAGCATCATCGAGGCCCGAGGAATGTCGATCTCGGCGAACGCGGTCGAGCCGAGCTGCTCGCGGCGGGCCGAGAGCAGCGGATCGTCGGGCCGCGGAAACGGGATGCGGTCGATCACGACGAGTGACAGCGTCTGGCCGGGCACGTCGACCCCCTGGAACAGGCCTTGCGTGGCGAACAGGCACGTGTCGTCCGATTCGGCGAATGCTCGGACAAGAGCCGGCTTGGGTAGGTCGCGCTGGGTGAGGATCGGCAGATCGATCCGTCCGCGGAGCGCTTCCGCCGCCTCGTCCATGGCGCTCCAGCTCGTGAACAGCGCCAGCGTGCGCCCTCCGGCCGCCTTGATCAGTGCCTCGAGTTCGTCGTGTACGGCCGCTCGGAACCCGCTGCTGTTGGGATTCGGAAGGTGCATCGCGCAGTACAGCATCGAGTGTGTCTCGTAGTCGAACGGGCTCCCCACGTCCTCGGTGGTGGCGTGCTCGGCGGCGATCCCTACGCGCGTGCCCAGCGACGACGGGATGGTGGCGCTCGTCAACACGGCGGTGCGCTGCGACCAGACGCCTTCCGCCATCGCCGGGCCGACATCGAGTGGTGCGACTTCGAGCCGGGGCGACTCGCGCGATCCCGATACGAAAGCGACGTAACCCTCGCGTCCCTCGATCGCGATGTCGAGTTGTTCCAGCGATCGTCCGGTCATCTTCTGCGCGCGCAGGCGTCGTTGTTTGGCGTCCTCGACCGAGGTGTCGATCCCGGAGAGCACGTCGTTGACGTCCCCGAGACGGAGCCGAGCGTCGGTCAGCACCTCCTGGATCGAGTCGGGCAACGGTGTCGAGACGCGTTGACCGACGTGGTCGTAGAGCACGTCGCGCAGTGACTCGGCGATCTCGGCGATGCCGCCGACGAGCGTCGGATCTTCGATGATGCGGCGCACGACGCCCGACAGCGACGTGAAACGACCCGGAGCGATCTGGACCCCGACCGTGTCGCTCATCACGTCCTCGAGAACGTGGGCCTCGTCGAACACGACGAGGTCGTGATCCGGGAGGATCGCTCCGCCGCTCGCCACGTCGAGTCCGTAGAGGTAGGTGTTGACCACGATGATGTCGGCCGCCGCTGCTCGCCGTCGGGCCTGCTCGGCGAAACAAGGCTCGCCCAGTGGGCAGCGGTCGGCTCCCGGACATTCGTCGCTCCCGACGCTGACGGACCGCCACGCATTGTCGGACGGCGCCCAGTCGAGTTCGGCCATGTCGCCGGTCGGCGAAGATCCTGCCCAGTCGGCGATCTTCTTGATCTCGGCCTGGGTGGTGACGGCGAGCGCGTCGAGTTCGAGCTGCGCCTGATCCGGATTGCTCATCTCGCGCAGGCGTTGCAGACAGACGTAGTTGCTGCGGCCTTTGAGGATCGCCCAATCGAAGTCGATCTCGAGATGCTGGGCCAGGAACGGCAGGTCCTTGTCCGCGAGCTGATCTTGGAGTGCCTTCGTGGCCGTCGACACGACCGTCTGGGTGCCCGAGTTCAGTGCGGGGACGAGGTAGGCGAGCGTCTTGCCGGTGCCGGTGCCCGCCTGGACGACCAGGTGATGCCCGTCGGCAATCGCATGGTCGACGAGCCGGGCCATCTCGATCTGACCTTCGCGGCGTTCGGCTCGGTCGAGCTGTCCCGTGACGCGCTCGAGCGCCTCGGTGACGGCGTCCGGCTCGGTCTCGGTCATCGAACGAGCGCCAGGGCGGCGTCGAGCTCGTCCGCGTCGAACTCCGGCCATGCGGCATCGGTGAAATACACCGCCGCGCCCGCCGCCTGCCAGAGCAGGAAGTTCGAGATGCGCCGTTCGCCGCTCGTCCGCACGAGCACGTCGACCGCGGGCAGCTCGGGGAGATACAGGTGCTCACCGATCGCCTCGGGAGTGACCTCGTCGAGCTGTTGGGCGGCCGCTTCCCGCCTGGCCGCGTCGGCGGCGGCGACCAGTTCGGCCCGTCCGCCATAGTCGAACGCGATCGTCAGCACCATCCCGGTGTTCTGTGCTGTGTCGTTGATCGCCCTCCGGATCGCCCGTTGGACGTAACGGGGGGTGCGCGACTCGGGTGAGTCGAACGGTCGCCCGATCCACTGGATCCGTACGTTCAGCTCGTTCAGCTCGGCGACTCGACCGAACAGCTTCTCGTGGAGCCCGAGGATGTGGCGCACCTCGGTGCGCGGGCGCCGCCAGTTCTCGGTCGAGAACCCGAACAACGTCAGCCAACCGATGTTCCGACGCACCGCCACGCGCACGAGACGCGCGATGTTCTCCTCGCCCTCGGTGTGTCCGTCGGTCCGCGGCAGTCCTCGTTGCCCCGCCCAGCGACCGTTCCCGTCCATGATGCACGCGACGTGCATGGAGCGATCAACGACGGTTGGCACAGCGGATCACGCTAGTGCGGAGCCACCGATCCGAACGATGAGCGTCGATGCGCCATCGGTGGCCTCGACGAGATCGATCCACGCGGTTGTCCTGCGCCGTGCGAAACTGTGTCGGTGGAAGGTTCTTCGCCGTCGTCGTTGCGTGAGCCGGACGTCGAGTCGGACAGGTCCGGGGAGGGGCGGCCCCCGAGCCAGCTTCTGCGGCACGTGATGGTCGTCGGAGGAACGCTGTCGGACTGGCAGCAGATGGGGTCGGACGGCTGGGACGCGCGGGTCGAGCGACTCGGGCGGATCGCAGGGCGCGCGGGGGCGTCGTTCCTGACGTTGCGTCCATTCGAGGCGGGCCCGGCGGCAGTCGACCTCGATCGGTGGGATCGTCAGGTCGGTGACTGTCGGGTGGCGATCGATCCGTGTGGGGACGGTCGCGACCGGTTCGCGGAGGCGCTCACGAATCTTGCCGTCGAGGAGGCGGTCACCCAGGCGACGATTGCCGAGGTGCTGTATGCGCCGGCCGATTGCGAACCCGATCTCATTGTCGTTCTCGGTCCGCCGACACGCCTGCCCCCATCGGTGGTGTGGGAACTCGCGTACGGCGAGCTCGTCTTCGTTCCACTCGCATGGCAGCAACTGGACTCCGACCACTTGCTCGATGCGATCGCCGATTTCGCCCAGCGCGATCGGCGCTTCGGAGGTCTCGATCTGTGAGCGTGGCGTGAGCGGGCTGTACCGCGACACCGGAGTCGTGCTGCGTACGTACAAGCTGCGTGAGTCCGACCGCATCGTGGTGCTGCACACCGCGGAGAACGGCAAGGTGCGTGCGGTCGCGAAAGGTGTTCGCAAGACGCGGTCGAAGTTCGGCGCCCGACTCGAGCCGATGAGCCACGTCCGCCTCCTGCTCTATCGGGGTCGGGAACTCGACATCGTCAGTCAGGCCGAGTCGGTCGAGTCACTCGCACCGATGCTGGCATCGCTCGATCGAGCGTCGCAGGGGCTGGCTGTTCTCGAGGCGGTCGATCAGCTCTCGCTCGAACGCGAGCCCAACCCGCATCTGTACCGGATGACGGTGGGCGTGCTGCGCACGATCGCCGAGCGTCCCTCACCGGTCAATGTTCCCGCCTTCTACTGGAAGCTGCTCGCCAACGAGGGGGTCAGCCCTCGGCTCGACGTTTGCGCCCATTGCGACCGCGGCGAGCCCGAGGTTCAGCTCGTCGCATTCGACCTCAACGAGGGCGGCGTGCTGTGCCGGGATCACCGTACGGGTGAGGCGGTCAGTGCCGGCGCGCTCTCTCTGATGCGCGACATCCTCGAGGGGCGTCTCGTGCAGGCGTTGGCCGAGGAGGAGTCGGCGGTCACCCACGAAGTTTCATCGCTCGCAACACATGCGCTCGAGTTCCACATCGAACGGCGACTCAAGGCGGTCGCCATGTTCGAGGCGCACTGACGCGACGTTCCAGACGTTGGTCACCCGCAGGCGACGGCGCCGGAATCTCACGGGCCCACCCGCCGACCGCACCGTTAGCCTTGCGGCACTATGCCAGCGAGCGACCTCGAACAGATCGTCAGTCTCTGCAAGCGACGCGGGTTCGTCTATCAGTCCGCCGAGATCTACGGCGGGTTCCGCTCGACCTATGACTATGGCCCGCTCGGTTCGCTCATGCTCCGCAACGTGAAGGATGCCTGGGTGCGCTCGATGGTCCAGCAGCGACACGACGTCGTGCTGATCGACGCGGCGATTCTCGGCCCGCCCCAGGTGTGGGAGGCGTCCGGCCACCTGTCCAACTTCACCGATCCGCTGGTCGACTGCACCAATTGCAAGCAGCGGTTCCGTCTCGACAAGCTCGACGATCCCGATACGTGCCCCAATTGCAAGGCCACCAAGAGTTTCACCGAGGCGCGCGAGTTCAACCTGATGTTCAAAACCCAGGCGGGCCCCATCGCCGACGCCGGCGCAGACGCGTACCTGCGTCCTGAGACCGCGCAGGGCATGTTCACGAACTTCATGCAGGTGGTACAGACCTCGCGCAAGAAGCCGCCGTTCGGTATCGCCCAGGTGGGCAAGAGTTTTCGCAACGAGATCACCCCACAGAACTGGATCTTCCGGACGCGTGAGTTCGAGCAGATGGAGATGGAGTTCTTCGTGCCGCCCGCCGAGAGTGAGCACTGGTACGAGTACTGGTGCAATGAGCGGCTCAACTGGTATGTCGAGCACGGCATCCCGACCGACATGCTGCGGCTGCGGCCCCACGACGACGACGAATTGTCGCATTATTCGACGGGCACGTCCGATGTCGAGTTCCTGTTCCCATGGGGCTTCGACGAACTCGAGGGCATCGCCCAACGCTCCGATTATGACCTCAAACAACACGCTGAGCATTCCGGCGAACGGCTCGACTACTTCGATCAGCCGAACGACGAGCGGTACGTGCCGTACGTGATCGAACCGGCCGCGGGGGCGACGCGGACGATGGCGGCCTTCCTGCTCGCCGCCTACGACGAGGACGTCATCAACGACGACACGCGTACCGTGTTGCGCTTCCACCCGCGCATCGCGCCGTACAAGGTCGCGGTCCTGCCGCTCTCGAAGAAGGACACGCTGACACCTCTCGCCCACGAGGTGCATGCGCTGCTCTCGGACCAGTACATGGTCGACTACGACGAGACGCAGGCGATCGGCCGGCGTTATCGGCGCCAGGACGAGATCGGCACACCGCTGGCTGTCACGGTCGACTTCGAGTCGCTCGACGACCAGGCGGTCACCGTGCGCGATCGTGACACGACCGAGCAGGTGCGGGTCCCCATCGACGAGCTGCTCACGACCGTGGCCGACCGCCTCGGATTCTGAACCTGAGCGGGAGTACGTTCGCGGCATGAGCAAAGTCATCGTTCTCGCCAAGATCCCCGTTCAAGACGGCAAGCGTGCCGATGTCGTCGCCGGCATGGCGCCGATGATGGACCACGTCGAGGCGGAGGCGGGCACACTCGAGTACATCCTCTGCGAGGATGCCGGTGACGAGAACGCCGTCTGGATGTACGAGGTGTACGCCGATCAGGCAGCGTTCGAGACGCACAGCGGCAGCGACGTGATGAAGTCGCTCGGCGGAGCGATCGGACCGTTCCTGGCGGGGCGCCCCGAGCTGACGTTCCTGTCTCCGGTGCGCGGCAAGGGTCTCTGAGCCCGGCCGCTCGGTCCCACCGATGGCCGCGACGTACCTCGAGCGGATCCTCGAGCGACATCGCGAGGATGCGGCGACAGATCGGCGTCCGCTCGGAGCCCTCGTCGATGAAGCCGCGGCAATGCCGCCGACGCGCGGATTCGAGGCTGCGCTGCGCGGACGACCGACACTCGGTGTGATCGCCGAGATCAAGCGCCGCTCACCGTCCAAGGGCGATCTCAACACGACACTCGACCCGGGCGCGCTCGCGGCGACCTACGAACGCGGCGGAGCGGCGTGTCTGTCGGTGCTGACCGACAGGGAGTTCTTCGGCGGTTCGGCCGACGATCTGCAGGCGGCTCGCTCGGCCACATCATTGCCCGTGTTGCGCAAGGACTTCACGGTTTGCGAACTCGACGTCGTCGATGCCCGCCTGATGGGGGCCGACTGCGTGTTGCTGATCGCAGCGGCGTTGGATCCCGCCGAACTGGTCGATCTGCACGCCCTCGGCCTCCAAGTCGGATTGGATGTGCTCGTCGAGATCCACGGGGAGGCCGAACTCGAACACGCACTCTCCGCTGGTTCCTCGTTGATCGGGGTCAACCAACGCGATCTCGTCACGTTCGAGGTCGACCACGAACGAGCGGTGAGGATGGCCCGGCTGATCCCCGGAGAGGCGGTGAAGGTCGCCGAATCCGGCGTGCGCGACGGCGATGATGCCCGGGGGCTCCGTTCGGCCGGATACGCCGCCGTGTTGGTCGGTGAGACGCTCGTGACGAGCGACGACCCAGCGAACACGATCGCTGAGCTGACCAGATGACGGTCGGCGAGCGCGCCGCAGCGTCCGGAGTCGATGACGGGTCGGACGCGGGCGGGACCGGACCGGTTCGCGAGCTGCTCGCCGATCGCAACTTCCGCATCTTCTACGTCGCCCAGGTGCTGTACATGGGCGCCAACGGCACGCTGCGGTTCGCATTCATCTGGCTCGTCGTCACGCTGTCGGATTGGCCGTCGGTCGAGGGCATCATCGCGATCGCATTGGGGCTGCCCGCGATGTTCCTCTCACTCCCGGCGGGGGCATGGTCCGACCGTGTCGATCGCAAGCGGATGTACATCTACGGAACGGCGCTCACGCTCGCCGCCCTCGTCGCATTCACGGTGATCGTCGCGACCGGTGGCGCGACCGCGTTCAATGCCGGGATCGCGGCGTTGGTCATCGGCGCGCTGATCAGCATCAATACGCCGAACGTCGCGGCCGTCGTGCCACTTCTCGTGCCGGAACGCTCCTTGATGAACGCCGTCGCCCTCCAGAACGGCGGCGGACAGGCGGCCAGCTTCTTCGGCCTCGCGCTGGGTGGTGTGGCGATCAGCGTGTTCGGCGACGCGGGTGCGTTCGCACTGCTTTCGGTCGTCACCGCGCTGTCGCTCGTCGCGATGACTCAGGTAACGATTCCCTCACATCCGGAAGTTCCGGACGGCGAACGGTCGGCGATGCTCCGCTCGATCGTCGATGGTGCGAAGTTCGGCTTCGGAAGCGATCCGCTGCGGACGTTGCTGATCCTCTCCGTCGTCATCGGCGGGTCGTTTGCCGTCGTGCAGGTCTCGCTGCCACGCGTCATCGAGGAGGACTATGGCCGGTCGGCGTCGGCCGCAGGCCTGGTGCTCGGGGCCTTCGGCGTCGGCATGCTCGCCAGCTCGATCGTTGTCGCGCGACGGAGATCGATGCGACACGGCGTCAATCTGGCGACGTTCCTCGGCATCGGTCTGGGGCTCGGACAGCTGCTCGTCGGGCTCTCACCGAACATCGCGCTGGCCACACTCTCGATGCTCGCCTGGGGTGCTGTGGCGGGCGTTGCGGTGGCAAGTCACCGCACTCTGATCCAGGCCAACACGCCGCCCGAGATGATGGGCCGTGTGATGGGCCTGATGATGCTGGGCTTCATGGGAGCGCTCCCGATCGGCGCACTCGTGTCGAGCGTGCTCGCCCCTCAGCTCGGTCCAGCGGTGACGATGCGAGTCGTCGGCGTGGCCACGATGGCGATGACGATCCCGCTCACGTGGCGCAAGTCGATCGTCTCGCTTCGCTGACGAGCGTGAGGGCCGTCAGTCGTTCCAGCGGGCGAGGCCCTCCTCGACCCGGGTGTTGAGCTGTTCGAGCATGGACACACGGGCCCACTTCTTCTGCTCGCCCGAGATGAGATCCCATGGGGCGAGGTCGCGATCGGTCTTGTCGAACATGTCCTCGACCGCGCGGCTGTACTCGTCCCACTTGTCGCGGTTACGCCAGTCCTCTTCGGTCAGTTTCCACGATCGCACAGGATCGATGCGCCGGCTCTCGAAGCGGTCGAGCTGTTCGTCCTTGCTCACCTGGAGCCAGAACTTGACGAGGATGACACCCTCCAGAACGAGACTGTGCTCGAACTGGACGATCTCCTCGTAGGCGCGGTTCCACTGCTCGTCGGTGGCGAAGCCCTCGACTCGCTCGACGAGGAGCCGGCCGTACCAGCTGCGATCGAACACACACATCCCGCCGAGACCGGGGATTTCTTTCCAGAACCGCCAGAGGAAGTGGTGCCGCAGCTCGTCCGGTGTCGGTTTGGCGTAGGCGAACACGCTGAAGTGCCGAGGGTCGAGTGGCTGGACCATCCGTCGAATGGCCCCTCCCTTGCCGCCGGCGTCGGATCCCTCGACGACCACGAGGAGGCCCGGACCGAGAATCCCGCCGCGCGTCTGTCCGCCGAGAGTGAGCCGGAGCTCGAGGAACTGACGCTGCGCTGCAATGAGCCGCTCCTCGTATTCTTCCCGCTCGAGCCGAGCGGCGAGATCGATGTCGTCGAGTCGTCCCATCGGGGGCACAGTATTGCGCATCGCACCGCAGTGTTGATTCGAGGTCGGCGGCTCCGGTGGGCATGCAGCGCGGTCGGACGTCGGAAACCGGTGTTGGCGATGTGGCGCAAGGGCCGGCGCGCGGCGAGGCGCAGCGACCGCAGCGGTTCAACAGTGAAGGACGGCAATCCCATCGCTGCTCGAGCGCGCCCGGCTGGGTACGATTCGGCCCGATGTTCGTCAAGATCTGCGGGATCACCAACGAGGATGATGCGTTACTTGCGGTAGCGATGGGCGCTGACGCCGTCGGTTTCGTGTTCGCTCCGTCGCCGCGGCAGATCGCTCCACAGCAGGCATATGACATCACCCGTCGCCTCCCAGCCGAAATCCTGACCGTCGGAGTGTTCCGCAACGAACTGCCCGCGAGGGTGATCGAGATTGCGCACAAGGCAGGGGTCAAGGGTGTGCAACTCCACGGACGCGAGACCACCGAGCAGTCGAGGGAGGTCGCAGGGCACTTCCGCTGGCTCATCAAGGCGTTCGCTGCGGGCGACGAGAACCTCCCCCGCGCGGACGAGTACGGCACCGACCTCATCCTGCTCGATGCCCCGAGCCCGGGTTCGGGCAAGGTGTTCGACTGGTCGCTCGCGGGTGACGCTCCCGACTCGGTCCGGCTGATCCTCGCCGGCGGACTCACGCCCGACAACGTCGCCGCCGCGGTCGAGGAGGTGCAGCCGTGGGGCGTCGATGTCTCGAGCGGCGTCGAGCGGTCCCCCGGCAAGAAGGACGCGATGGCGGTGAAGCGTTTCATCGAGAACGCGCGGGTGAACGCGCAGGAGCCCTACCTGGGCGACGACGATATGCCCTACGACTGGGATATCGAGTGACGGCCGACGAACCGAGCACCGACCCGCCGGAGTCGCGCTCAGGTTCGCTGCTGGCCCCCCCGGACGACACCGGGCGGTTCGGCGAGTTCGGCGGGCGCTTCGTGCCAGAGACGCTGATTCCGGCGTGCCTCGACCTCGAAGCCGCGTTCGACGAGGCATGGAATGATGACGAATTCCGAGCCGACCTCGACGGCGTGCTGCGCGACTACGCCGGCCGGCCTTCGATCCTCACCGAGTGCCACAACCTCGGACGCGAGCTCGGCCTGCGTCTGTTTCTCAAACGCGAGGATCTCAACCACACCGGTTCGCACAAGATCAACAACGTGCTCGGCCAGGCGTTGCTCGCGAAGCGGATGGGCAAGAAGCGGCTCGTGGCCGAGACGGGAGCCGGCCAGCACGGGGTAGCCACGGCCACCGCTGCGGCGCTGTTCGGGCTCGAGTGCAAGGTGTACATGGGCGCCGTCGATGTCGATCGACAAGCGCTCAACGTGTTCCGCATGCGGCTGCTCGGCACCGAGGTCGAAGCGGTCGAGAGCGGCAGCCGCACGTTGAAGGACGCTGTCAACGAGGCGATGCGCGACTGGGTGGCCACGGTGGCCGACACCCACTACTGCCTGGGCTCGGTGATGGGCCCGCATCCGTATCCGTACATGGTCCGCCAATTCCACCGGGTACTCGGCGACGAGGCGTACCGCCAGAGCGTCGACGCGATCGGCTCGCCACCCGATGTCGTCGTGGCGTGTGTCGGGGGCGGTTCGAACGCGATGGGAATCTTCACCGGATTCGTCGATTCGACGAGTCGACTCGTCGGCGTCGAGCCGGCGGGGGGCGCGGCGATCTCGCGCGGCGCGCCGGGCGTCGTCCACGGGATGCGGAGCTACCTGATGCAAGACGAGGTCGGACAGGTCGAGGAGGCTGAATCGATCTCGGCGGGCCTCGATTATCCGGGTGTCGGCCCCGAGCACTCGTACCTGTTCTCGATCGGTCGCGTCGAGTATCCGACAGTCACGGACGCCGAGGTGATCGAGGCATTCCAACTGCTGTCGCGGAGAGAGGGGATCATCCCGGCCCTCGAGTCGGCCCACGCCCTCGCCTGGATCACCCGCGAGGCCTCGACGATGCAAGGGCAGACCGTCGTGATGAACCTCTCGGGGCGCGGCGACAAGGACGTCGACCAGATGATGACGATCCTCGGTTCGTCGTCGTGAGCGACGCGTCGGTCACCCCCGGGTATCTCGAGCAGCACCTGCGCGAGCGTCGCTCGTCGGGCCGCAAGCTGCTCGTGCCCTACATCACCGGCGGATACCCAGGTTGGCAAGCGGCGATCCGCGCCGCAGCTGCGAATGGTGCGGACGCCGTCGAGATCGGCATCCCGTTCTCCGACCCGGTGATGGACGGCCCCGTCATCCAGCAGGCATCACAAGCGGCGCTCGAACTCGGGGTCACTCCCGCGTCGGTGCTCGACGAGGTGCCGGAACTCGATGTCGGAATCCCACTGGTGGTGATGACGTACTACAACCTGGTACACCACGCCGGGCCCACGCGGTTCGCGTCAGATCTCGCTCGGGCCGGCATCAGCGCTGCGATCCTGCCCGACCTGCCGCTGGAGGAATCTGCTCCATGGTGCGAGGCGGCCGACGCCGCGGGGATCGAGACGGTCATGCTCGTCGCGCCGACCGCGCCGGACGATCGACTACCGCTCGTCGTCGAGCGGTCGCGTGGGTTCATCTACTCGGTCGGACTGCTCGGGGTCACGGGTGAGCGCGAATCGCTGGCCGCCAGCGCCACAGATCTCGCGGCCCGCGTGAAACGCGTGACCGACAAACCGGTCCTCGTCGGAGTCGGTGTCTCCGACGCGGCGCAGGCCTACGAGGCGACCCGCATCGCGGACGGCGTCATCCAGGGGGCGAGCATGGTTCGTCGCTTGATGGAGACCGGGCCCGACGAGGTCGGCCGTTACGTCGCCGAGGTTCGGGTGTCGATCGATCGTCCGTGATCGCCTGCAGCGGCGTCCCCGGGCGAGTCGTCAGCGCCGCGCCTCGGCCACGATGCGTTTCTTGGTTGCGGCCCACGAACAGATCGGGCAGTCGACGAGCGCGTGGTGGCGGGCCGGGCAGTACTCACGGCCGAAGTAGATGATCTGCAGATGGCGGCGATTCCAGGTCTCCTCGGGGAACGCCGCTTTGAGGTCGCGTTCTGTCCTCTCGACGTTCGTGCCGTTCGACAATCCCCACCGGTCGGCCAGTCGATGGATGTGGGTGTCGACCGGGAAGGCGGGAACCCCGAACGCCTGGGCCATCACGACGCTGGCCGTTTTGTGGCCGACACCGGCGAGCGACTCGAGGAAATCCCAATCCGGGATGACGTCGCCGCCACCATCGAGAATTTGCTGTGCCATCGCCGAGAGGTTGCGCGCCTTGGTCGGGGCGAGGCCGACCTGACGGATCAGGACGAGGATTTCGTCGGGTGAGAGGCGGGCCATGTCCTCCGGTGTGTCGGCGAGGGCGAACAGTGCCGGTGTGACCTCGTTGACCTTTTTGTCGGTCGTTTGCGCCGAGAGCGCGACCGACACGAGCAACGTGTACGGATCGTGATGATCGAGCGGAATCGGTGGCTGCGGATAGAGATCGTCGAGAATCTCCCCGATCCGATCTGCCTTCTCGATACGACGCACGGCGAGCGACCCTACCGGTGTTGCTCGCCGACGTCAGGATCGGTGCTCAGCCCCGCTCCAGCGTGACGGCATCGAAACGATCGACGGTCGTGAACGTCACCGCGTCGCGCCGGCTCAGCTTGGTCGGCTGGTGTTCAGGGACGCCGATGAAGAGCACCGCGGCGAGCGCATGGTGCTCACGCAAGCCGAGCAGTTCCCGCGCCATCGGCTCGTCCCGGCTGAGGAACGTCGTGAGGACGCCGCCGAGCCCCCGCGATCGCGCGGCGAGCAGGATGTTCCAGCAGAACGGGTAGATCGAGGCGCCGCCGGTGAGCGACGGTCGGTCGAGATCGCCGTCCATCAGAGCGACATGGCGGAGGTCGGCGGCGATCGCCAGCACCACGGGGATCGTGTCGATCTGGTCGAGCAGATCACTCGGCGCCCCTGCCGGAATCTGTGCCGGTTCGACGTAGTCGATGGGGTTGAACGGCGTCTGCCCCTCGGCGCTCGCCGCGATGTACTCGTCCCAGATGGGGCGGATCGATTCCGCGATCCCGTGCCGGATCGCACCGTCCTCGACGATGGCGACGCGCCACGGCTGCCGGTTGCCTCCGGACGGCGCGAACCGTGCGTCGTTCAAGACGTCGACCACGACCTGCCGGTCGACCGACTGGTTCCTGTAGCGGCGCACCGTCCCGGTGGTCGTGATCCCTTCGCGCAACTCCACATCGGCAACCTAGCCCGGTCCGAGATTCGCCTCCGCCGAGCCGGCTGCACGAAGCTCTCGCGCCGAGGGAGCGTGCCTGGCGGGCGACAGCACGGCTGTTCCGGAACCTATGTTCCGCGTGGAACTGCAATAGTGGGTACATGACCCAGACCGCCGGCTCACACACCGAAATGCTCGTGATCGACCGCGAGGCGCTCCGTATCGAGGTGCAGAAGAAGTACGCCGCCGTCGCAGTGGCACCCAACGACGATTATCACTTCCACACGGGCCGGTTCGCCGCCGAACGGTGTCGCTACGACATGGACGCCGTCGATGCGCTGACGGAGCACGCAATCGAGTCGTTCGCCGGTGTCGGCAATCCGTTCGACCTCCGTGACCTCGAGCCGGGGGAGAAGGTCGTCGACCTCGGGTCGGGCGCCGGATTCGACTCGTTTCTCGCCGCCAACGCCGTGGGATCGGAAGGCGCTGTCGTCGGCATCGACATGACCGACGAGATGCTCGACAAGTCGAGGGCCACCGCGAGCGAGATGGGCGCCACGAATGTCGAGTTCCGACGCGGCTTCCTCGAGGACGTGCCCGTCGAGGACGGATGGGCGGATGTCGTGATCTCCAACGGCGTGATCAACCTCTGTCCGGAGAAGGCCGAGGCCTTCCGGGAGGCGTGGCGGGTGTTGCGCAGTGGGGGGATCCTGCAGTTCGCGGACATCGCCAACGGCAACCCCGTGCCCGAAGAGGCCGTGCAGGACATCGATCTGTGGACCGGTTGAATTGCCGGTGGCCTGCCGTGTGCAGGCTGGAAGGCGCTCCTCGAGGCGATGGGATTCGTCGATGTGCGGATCGGCGAGCCGGTCGACACGTTCGGCGGCGCAACCGGCGAGGCGAACGCTCGCACGTTCGACGTGAGCGGCTACTCGTTCCTCGCGGTCAAGCCCTGACCGCGGCTACTGCTCGGCGGCGACCTTTTGGCGCACGATGTTGAGCGCCGAGCCGCCCTTGAACCATTCGACCTGTTCGGGACTGAACGTGTGTGTCGCCTCGAAGTCGACCGTGGAGCCATCGGGCTTGACGATCTGACACCGCACGTTCTGACCGGGCACGGGCGGCAGGCCGAGCACGTTGATGCGATCGTCCTCGCCGATCAGGTCGTAGGTGTCGGCATCGGCGAACGTCAGCGGCAACAGGCCCTGCTTCTTGGCGTTCGTCTCGTGGATGCGGGCGAAACTTCGGGCAAACACCACGAGCCCTCCTCGGAACCGAGGCTCCATCGCCGCGTGCTCGCGTGAGGAACCCTCGCCGTAGTTGCGATCGCCGATCGCAACCCAGTTGATGCCGGCCTCGTGGTAGCGCTGGGCGATCTCCGGATAGGTCCGCGTCTCGCCGTCGGTTTCGTCCTTGCCGGCGCCCGCCTCGCCCGTGTAGGCGTTGATCGCTCCTGCGAACAGGTTGCCGGAGATGTTCTCGAGGTGGCCGCGGTACTTGAGCCACGGGCCGGCCGCCGAGATGTGGTCGGTCGTGCACTTGCCCTGTGCCTTCATGAGCACCGGAAGATCGTGGTAGTCCTTGCCGTCCCAGGGCGTGAAGGGCGTGAGCAACTGGAGCCGGTCGCTGGCCGGAGACACGACGATTTCGACGTCGACTCCTCCCTCCGGTGGCGCGGTGAAGGTGTTCTCGCCGGGGTCGTATCCGCGATCCGGAAGCACCTCGCCGACCGGTGCGTCGAGTGTGACCTCGCTGCCGTCGGGGGCTGTGATCGTGTCGGTGGCCGGGTCGAAGTCGAGCCGTCCGGACAGGGCGATCGCCAGCACCGTGTCGGGGGAGGTGACGAAGCTCAGCGTGTTGACCGATCCGTCGTTGCGCTTGGGGAAGTTGCGGTTGAAGGAGTTGACGATGGTGTTCGGTTGCCCCGTGATCGACGCCGGTCGCGACCATTGGCCGATGCACGGACCGCACGCATTGGCGAGCACGGTTGCACCGATCGCCTCGAGATCGGCGAGCAGCCCGTCGCGTTCGATCGTGGCCCGCACCTGTTCGGAGCCGGGTGTGATCAACAGCTCGCACCTCGCCGTGAGTCCTCGAGCCGCCGCCTGGCGGGCGACCGACGCGGCGCGCGTGATGTCCTCGTAGGACGAGTTCGTGCACGAGCCGATGAGACAGGCCGAGGGCTCGATCGGCCAGCCGTTCTCGCGAGCGGCCGCCCCGATGCCGGCCGCACCGACCTTGTGGGCGCGGTCGGGGGAGTGCGGGCCGTTGATCTGCGGCTTGAGGTCGGACAGATCGATCTCGAGGGTCTCGTCGTACAACGCCCCGTCGTCGGGCCGGAGATCGTCAGCGACGCGATCGGCGGCGTCAGCGATCGCCTCGCGGCCCGTCGCCTTGAGATACATCGCCATGTTCGCGTCGTACGGGAACGTTGACGTGGTTGCGCCGATCTCGGCGCCCATGTTGCAGATCGTCGCCTTGCCGGTGGCCGAGATCGAGTCGGCACCGGGACCGTGGTACTCGACGATCGCGCCGGTGCCGCCCTCGACCGTGAGGCGTCGGGCGACCTCGAGGATGACATCCTTCGGGCTCGACCAGCCGGACAGCCGGCCGGTGAGGCGCACTCCGATGACCTTCGGCCAGCGGACGTTGAACGGGAAGCCGGTCATCACATCGACCGCATCGGCACCACCGACGCCGATCGCCACCATGCCGAGTCCACCGGCGTTGGGAGTGTGGCTGTCGGTGCCGATCATCATCACGCCCGGGTACGCGTAGTTCTCGAGTACGACCTGATGGATGATGCCCGAACCGGGCCCCCAGAATCCGAGGCCGTACTTGGCCGATACGGAGCGCAGGAAGTCATAGACCTCCTCGTTGGTGTCGATCGCCACGCCGAGGTCGATCGTGGCACCGACCTTGGCCTGGATGAGGTGGTCGCAATGCACGGTCGACGGGACAGCGGCCTCGGTGAGGCCGGCGGTCATGAACTGCAGGAGTGCCATCTGCGCGGTCGCGTCCTGCATCGCGACGCGGTCGGGGTTGAAATCTGCGTAGCTCGCACCCCGTTCCATCTCCTGGGTGGCAGGATCGAGGAGATGATTGATCAGAATTTTCTCGGTCAATGTGAGCGGTCGGCCGAGCCGTTCGCGTCCGAGCCTGGCTCGCTCGGGGAGGCCGGCGTAGACACGCTCGACGAGTTCGATTGGGGTGCTGGCGCTCACGGTCATGTAGACAACTATAATACAAGTTGATGAGTTCTCCAATCGACCGCACCGCCGAGACCCGCACGCATCGTTGGCTCGGCATCGACCACGTCCAGCTCGCGATTCCCGTCGGGGCCGAGGACCGGGCGCGAGCGTTCTACGTCGATGTGCTCGGTCTGGTCGAGGTCCCCAAGCCTGAAGTGATGGCAGCCCGCGGTGGCGCGTGGTTCGAGGCCGGGGATGTACGAATCCACGTTGGCGGCGAGGCGTCGTTCGTCCCCGCCCGCAAGGCCCACCCGGCGCTGATCGTGTCCGGGCTGCGGAGGTTCATCGAGGTGAGCGGTCTCGACGCACGCTGGAACGAAGAGCTTGCCGATGTCGTGCGCTGCCATGTCGAGGACCCGTTCGGCAATCGCATCGAACTCATCGATTCCGACCGGGGCGACGCCGCATGAGGCGGATCCGTTACCAGGAGATCGCCGAGGATCTTCGCGAGCGCGCGCGTCGTGAGCCGGCCGGGTCGGTGCTGCCGTCCGAAGCTGCGATGTCGACCGAGTACGGCGCCTCGCGGGTCACCGTGCGACGGGCGCTCGAACTCGTCCGCGACGAGGGACTGGTCGCGGCGCGGCAGGGATTCGGCTGGTTCGTCGCGACCGAACCGGTACAGCAGAGCCTCGACACGCTCGGCACGATCGAGTCGCAGGTCGAAGGCCTCGGCAAGCTGTCCGAACGCAAGATCGAGGAGTTCGCGTTCGAGGCGCCCCCAGGGCGCGTCCAGCGGTTGCTGCAGGTCGACCAGGTACTGCGCGTGAAGCGTGTGAACCTTGCCGACGGCGAGCCCTTCGCAGTCGTCACGGTGTGGTGCCCGGCCGAACTGGGAGCGCGGTTGTCGCGGCAGGACGTCGAGCGGCGACCGTTCTACGAACTCATCGAGGTCGACCTCCGCGGCGCATCGCAGACGATCGGTGCCGATCTTGTCGATGCGGGAGACGCAGCGTTGCTCGGGGTGCCCGAATCTTCACCGGTCCTGCGATGTCAGCGGGTCACGACCGCACGGGACGGCGAGCCGGTTCTCGTGAGCGAACACATCTTTCCCGCACATCGCACGGAGTTCGTCGTGGATCTGCCACAGGCGCAGCCCTCGATGACACCGAGCGGGCTGCGGATGGTCGACTGATCGATCGTAGGCTCGCCGCCATGGGAATGATCAAGACCTTCCGGTCGGTGGTGCAGTTCGACGAGATCTCCCTCGACCCGGTCGAGCGGCGGCTGAAGAAGATCGCATCCGTCGAGGACTACCGGAAGTACGCCAAGCGGCGCCTGCCGTTCGGCGTGTTCGACTACATCGACGGTGGCGCGGAGGACGAGCGGACGCTGGACAACAACGTGTCGGCCTTCTCCCGTATCGGCTTCCACCCGCGAGTCATGCGCGACGTCAGCGCGCTCGATACTTCGACCAAGATCTTCGGCCGACCGGCCTCGATGCCGCTGATTCTCTCGCCGACGGGCTTCACCCGCATCGCTCACAGCCAGGGTGAGCTGGCAGTGGCTCGGGCCGCCGAGCGGGCGGGTATCCCTTGGTCGCTGTCGACGATGGGCACCCGTTCGATCGAGGATGTTGCCGCGGTCAGCGACGGCGACAAGTGGTTCCAGATCTACACGTGGCGCGATCGCGGGCTGGTCGAGGAGCTCGTCGGCAGGGCGAAAACGGCCGGCTACACGACGGTTTGGCTGACCGTCGATACCGCGGTGCTCGGTCGTCGCGAACGCGATGTCCGCCGCGGGATGACCCTGCCACCGAAGATCGGGCCAGGCACGATCGTGGACGGCGCGATCCATCCCTCGTGGACGCTCGACTTCCTCCGCAACGAACCGATCACATTCGCCAACATCGCCGGCCACGATGAGGACGGCTCGACCGCTGTGTCGCTCGCCGACCACGTGAAGCGCCAATTCGACCAGGCGCTCTCTTGGGACGACATCGAGTGGCTGCGGTCGTTCTGGGACGGACCGATCGTGCTGAAGGGGATCCAGACTGTTGCCGACGCCAAGCAGGCCGTCGCCCTCGGCGTCGACGGGATCGGGCTCTCCAACCACGGGGGCCGCCAGCTCGACGACGCACCGGCGCCGATCGAGCTCGTCGAGCCCGTTCGGCAAGAGATCGGCGACACTGGCACGATCATCTGTGACGGTGGCGTGCGGCGCGGCAGCGACATCGTCAAGGCGATCGCCCTCGGAGCCGACGCGGTGGCGATGGGCCGTCCGTACTTCTACGCGCTCGGCGCCGCCGGTGAGCGCGGCGTCGACCACCTGCTCGACTTCATGCGCGAGGGCATGGAGCGCACCATGTCGTTGACCGGGGTGCGCAGCGTCGACGAGATCGGCCGCGATCTCGTGTCCTGGAAGACCTGATCGCACCAAGCCCGGGTCTTGCCGTCCCGGCGCGCGGCGCGAAGATTGGTGCATGTCAGATCGAGTCACCCTCTCCGTCACCGGCGGCATCGCCGACGTCCGCCTCAACCGCCCCGACAAGCGCAACGCGCTCGACCCGGCGATGTTCGCCGGCATCGTCGAGATGGGCGAGCGGCTGAAGACCGAACCGGGTGTGCGCGCTGTCGTTCTGTCGGGCGAGGGTGCCTCGTTCTGCGCCGGCCTCGATTTCTCCTCGTTCCGGGCGATGGGCGACTCGCCACGTGAGGCTGATGCCGGCGAGCCAGAGCAGCGGTCGACCGACGACGGTTTGAACGGTCGGATCACCCATCAGGGCCAGCAATGCGCGTGGGTATGGCAGGAGGTGCCGGCGCCGGTGATCGCCGCTGTCCACGGTCATGCCCTGGGCGGCGGCATCCAGATCATGCTCGGCGCCGACATCCGCGTCGTGCATCCCGACACCAAGATCTCAGTACGCGAGGTCCACTGGGGTCTGGTCCCGGACATGACGGGCACGCTGACGCTGTCACGGCTCGTGGGCGTCGACGTCGCCAAGGAGCTGACCTTCACGGCCAAGATGATCTCCGGAGCAGAGGCCGCCGAGATCGGCCTCGCGACACATCTCAGCGACAACCCTCGTGCCGACGCGATGGCGCTCGCAGCCGAGATCGCGTCGCGCAGTCCGGAGGCCGTGCGCGGAGCGAAGCAGTTGTTCAACCGCCTCGCCAACGCCGATGCCGCCGAGCAGTTCGCAGCGGAGCGGCAGGTGATCGGCAGCCTGTTCAGCACACCCAATCAGGTCGAAGCGATCAAGGCCGGCATGGATGGCCGCGACGCCGACTTTGCCGACGTGTGACCCTCCCGTCACGAGACAAGTTGTAGCAGCCGGTGGTCGCGCTGTCGTCGACGCGCGAACATCGGCACATGAACATCACCTGCGTGACCGTCGACTGCGGCGACCCGTCCGCGCTCGCAGGCTTCTGGAACGAGGCGCTCCGGTGGGGTGGTGTCGCGGTCTCTGCCGACTGCGGCGGTGCGGTCTGTGGTCCAGCGGACGGCGGCACGTACCTCGAATTCATCCGGGTGCCGGAAGAGAAGGTGGTCAAGAACCGCCTCCATCTCGGATGTGGCGTCGTGTCATTGGATGCGCTCGACGAGGAGATCGAACGACTGATCTCGCTCGGCGCCTCGATCGCATGGGAGGAGAACTTCTCGGCGGAGATCGCCCACACGTACCGCAACCTCGTTCTGCGCGACCCCGAGGGCAACGAGTTCTGCCTCGGTGGCGGTGAGCTACCGGACTGATTCGGGTCAGTCGGCAACGAGTTGTGCGTCCACCTCGGCGTCGATGCGCCGGCAGACGTCCTCGAGCGCCCGGATGCCGGCGCGAAGGAAGTGTTTGCGAGCGACGCGGTGGGGCTTGGTCGGGACCAACGTGAGCACCGACACGTTCGACGACGGCGACGCGAAGAGCTTGAGAGTGGCGCGCCGACGCCGCCAGATCGGAGCGAGCAGGACCGCATCCCACGTCAGTTCTCGTTTGTTGTGGCGCAATGTGCTCGCATCGACTCTGAGACGGCGGGCGGTCGAGTCCAGATCCCTCATCTCGCAGGCCGTTGGTTGCGCCAGCGCCGGGCGGCTCCGCAGCGTGAGTTGGATCTCCTCGGCGTGGCCGGATCGACTCCGACGCTCGAACCCAACCGCCCGCGACGGAGGAGCGGACGTGACGTATTGGCGATGCCAGTCGGCGATCGCGTCGACCAACTGGGGATCGACGAACTCGGTCAACGAGCGCGCGTGACCGTCGGCGTCAAGTGGTGCATCTGGCGTCGCAGAGTCGTGGGAACAGTTGGGGTCCACCGGCGCCCATCCCGACCGGTTGTCGTCCGCGTTCGAGCCGACTGGTCGCAGCTCGACGATGGCGACCGGCGCCACCGCCGTCGGCTCGCCTCTTCTGCGGTCGGACATGACGGACGTTCCCTCGTCCTCCAGCGTAGACCGGCCCGGCGGAGGCCGGAGGACGGACCAGTCGAAGGTGCCGCGGACGTGCACGCCAATCCGTCTTTCTGATCGAGTGTCGTGTCCCCTAGACTGATCCTTCCGCTTGAGCCAACGTTGTCTCGGGCACCGACGAGTGGCTCGACGACCCGGTCATCGACGACCGGCAGGGCGCAGCGTTGCGCACGGTCATCGACGACCGACCGCCGCTCGACGACGTTCGACATCCGACGACATCGTGGAAGTGATCATGCACAAGCCGTACGCGCTCACGCCCCCAGGCCCCTCAGGCTTGTACGACCCGCGCCACGAGCACGACTCGTGCGGTGTCTCGTTCGTCGCCCATCTCAAGGGAGAGCGATCAAACGAGCTGGTGCGCACCGGGTTGAAGGCGCTCACCAATCTCGAGCACCGCGGCGCCACCGGCGCAGAGGCGGACACGGGCGACGGCGCGGGAATCCTGCTCCAGGTTCCCGACGCCCTCTATCGAGGCTGCGTCGAATTCGATCTCCCGCCCGCTGGTGCATACGCGACCGGGATCGCGTTCTTGCCGACCGGAGAGGTTGCGTGCGAGAAGGCGATCGCGGCGATCGATGCCACCGTCGAAGAGGTGGGCCTCACCGTGCTCGGCTGGCGCGTTCTGCCGATCAACCCCGACTGCCTCGGTGCGACGTCCCGGGCCGCGATGCCGGTCTTCCGCCAGGTGTTCGTCACCGACCCGGCCGGGACGACCGGTGTCGACCTCGATCGCAAGGCGTTCGTCGCCCGCAAACGGAGCCGCCGCGAACTGACCGGTGACCTCGACACGTACTTCGCGTCCCTCTCCTCGCGCACGATCGTCTACAAGGGGATGCTCACCACCCCGCAGCTCAGCGACTTCTTCCCCGACCTCACCGATCAGCGGACCGAGTCGGCGCTGCTGCTCGTGCACTCGCGGTTCTCAACCAACACGTTTCCATCGTGGCCGCTCGCGCACCCATACCGTTTCATCGCCCACAACGGTGAGATCAACACGGTGCAGGGCAACCAGAACTGGATGCGCGCCCGCGAGGCGATGCTCGAGAGCGACGCCTTGCCGGGCATCGACCGCGCATTTCCGATCTGCACGCCAGGCTCCTCGGACACGGCACGCTTCGACGAGGTGCTCGAATTGCTGCACCTCGGCGGCTATCCGATCCATCACGCGATGCTCATGATGATTCCCGAAGCGTGGGAGAACGACGACACGATGTCACGCGAGCAGCGTGACTTCTACCGTTTCCACGCCGGGATGATGGAGCCGTGGGATGGCCCAGCCAGCGTCACGTTCACCGACGGTGAGGTCATCGGTGCCGTGCTCGACCGCAACGGACTGCGCCCGAGCCGCTACTGGGTGACCGACGATGACCTCGTCGTGATGGCATCCGAGGTCGGCGTCATCGACGTCGACCCGTCGAAGGTCATCGCCAAGGGCCGCCTCCAACCCGGGAAGATGTTCCTGATCGACACCCGCGAGGGGCGGATCGTGGGCGACGAGGAGATCAAGGCGACCCTCGCCGCGGAACACCCCTACGGCGAGTGGCTGGAATCGGGCATGGTGAATCTGCCGGAGCTGCCCGCGCGCGAACACATCGTGTTCAGCCACGACAGTGTGCTCCGCCGCCAGCAGATGTTCGGCTACACCCACGAGGAGCTGAAGATCCTGATCTCGCCGATGGCGCAGAACGGGATGGAGGCACTCGGTTCGATGGGCACCGACACGCCGCTGGCCGTGCTGTCGGAGCGGCCGCGCCTCCTGTTCGACTACTTCAAGCAGCTGTTCGCCCAGGTCACCAACCCGCCGTTGGACGCGATCCGCGAGGAGGTCGTCACAGCGGTCTCATCAGCGGTTGGTCCCGAGGCCAACCTGCTCGCACCGGGGCCGGAGAGCTGCCGGCTGCTGGCGCTGCCGTTCCCGATCATCGACAACGACGAACTCGCCAAGATCATCCACATCGACGACGACGGCGATCACCCGGGCCTCTCGGCGAAGGTGCTGTCGGGTCTCTATCGGGTCGCTGACGGCGGAGCGGGACTTCGCACCGCGCTCGACCGGATCTGTGACGCGGCGTCCAACGCGATCGAAGCCGGCGCTCGGATCCTGGTGCTGTCGGACCGCAACGCAGACACCGTCGATGCGCCGATCCCGTCGCTGCTGCTCACCGCCGCGGTGCACCACCACCTCGTGCGCACCAAGCAGCGCACGATGGCCGGGCTGATCGTCGAAGCGGGCGACGCCCGCGAGGTGCACCACATGGCGTTACTCGTCGGCTTCGGTGCCGGGGCGATCAATCCATACCTCGCGTTCGAGTCGATCGAGGATCTGATCGCCGAGGACATGCACGGCCTCGGCCGCATGGATGCACCGACCGCCGTACGCAACTACATCAAGGCGTGCGGCAAGGGTGTACTCAAGGTGATGTCGAAGATGGGAGTGTCGACCGTCGCGTCGTACACCGGCGCCCATATCTCCGAGGCGATCGGGCTCGGCGAGACGGTCGTCGACCGGTACTTCACGGGCACTGTCTCGCAGCTCGGCGGCATCGGCCTCGACGAAATCGCGGCTGAAGTCGCCGCGCGCCACCGGATGGCGAATCCGGCTCGCCCCGAGGACCGCGCGCATCGCAAGCTCGAGCTGGGTGGGGAGTACCAGTGGCGGCGGGAGGGCGAGCTGCACCTGTTCAACCCCGAGACGGTGTTCAAGCTGCAGCACGCGACGCGGGCCGGCCGATACGACATCTTCAAGGAATACAGCGCCAAGGTCGACGACCAGTCGAAGCGGCTGATGACGTTGCGCGGGCTGTTCGAGTTCGACGACGATCGGCCGTCGATCCCGATCGACGACGTCGAGTCGAGGAGCGAGATCGTGAAGCGATTCTCGACCGGAGCGATGAGCTACGGATCGATCTCCGCGGAAGCCCACGAGACTCTCGCCGTCGCGATGAACCGGTTGGGCGCCAAGTCGAACACCGGCGAGGGCGGCGAGGATCCGGACCGGCTGCACGACCCGGCAAGGCGTTCGTCGATCAAGCAGGTCGCGTCGGGACGCTTCGGCGTGACCTCGGAGTACCTGACCAACTCCGACGACATCCAGATCAAAATGGCCCAGGGCGCCAAGCCCGGCGAGGGCGGTCAGCTGCCCGGCCACAAGGTGTACCCGTGGATCGCGAGCACGCGTCACTCGACACCCGGCGTCGGTCTCATCAGCCCGCCACCGCACCATGACATCTACTCGATCGAGGATCTCAAGCAGCTCATCCACGACCTCAAGAACGCCAACCCGTCAGCTCGGATCCACGTCAAGCTCGTTGCCGAGACGGGTGTCGGCACGGTCGCTGCAGGGGTCTCGAAGGCAAAGGCCGACGTCGTGCTGATCTCAGGCCACGACGGCGGCACCGGCGCCAGTCCGCTGACGTCACTGAAGCACGCGGGCGGCCCCTGGGAACTCGGCCTCGCCGAAACGCAGCAGACCTTGCTCCTCAACGGCCTCCGCGATCGAATCGTCGTGCAGACGGATGGTCAGATGAAGACCGGCCGCGATGTCGTGATCGCTGCTCTGCTCGGCGCGGAGGAGTACGGCTTCGCAACGGCGCCATTGGTCGTGTCCGGCTGCATCATGATGCGCGTCTGCCACCTCGATACCTGCCCGGTCGGGATCGCGACGCAGAATCCGACGTTGCGTGAGCGCTTCTCGGGCAAAGCTGAGTTCGTCGTGAACTTCATGACGTTCATTGCGGAGGAAGTCCGCGAGTTCATGGCCGAACTCGGCTTCCGGACGATGGACGAGATGATCGGGCACGTGGAGTGCCTCGACACCCGTGTCGCGGTCGAGCACTGGAAGGCGTCAGGGCTGGACATCAGTCCGATCCTGAAGGTTCCCGAGAACCCGTACGGCCAAACGATGATCCAGTCGATCGGCCAAGACCACGAACTGGACAT